>DATJWJ010000072.1:0-22321 GCA_035501355.1 Bryobacteraceae bacterium
GCAGGCCGGCTCCCGTCGCCATGGTCATTTTCTTCAGGAAAGTGTGCATGGCTGGATCCCTCCGCGATCAGTATAGGGTGGAAACGGAGAAAATCAGGTCAGACGAATCGTCGATTATTGGTTGGGAAAAGGTTGGGAAAAACCAAGCTGCGCCATGAGGCGCGCATAACGTGGATCGGCTCGCAGATTATCGAAGACCGGCATCGCCGGCACCCAGAACAGTAGCGGATGCTCTTGCTGGCGGAGACTTTCGAGCAACTCAAAGCAGCGATCATTGTCGCCTAGCAGGGAATGAAGGGTGATCAGATCGAACTGATTTTTTTCGCCGAGCGCCGCATTGCGCTCCAGCAATTCCACCCACTGGCGCAAGATGGCGGTCATGCCGCCCCGCTGAAACGTCTCGCGCGCCTGATCGAGTAAGGGCGCCGCGACTCCCAAACCTTTCAATCCGGCGAGAAAAGCTTCGAAGGCCGGCTGCTCCTTACCTTGTAGCAGGTAGATCCAAACGATTCCCAGATGCACATCCGGGAAGGCCGGATTGATGTCCAGCAGCCGGCGCGCTTCGGCGATGGTCTCGTCGTAGCGGCGCGCGGCGAACAACAGGTTGAGAAGCTCGCGGCGCGCGGTGAGCGAGAGCGGGTCGGCTTCGAGCGCGCGCCGGCCTTCAGCGACGGCTTCCGTGGTGCGATTTTGCGAAGCCAGGAATCGCGCGTACCAGATATGGCTGACCGGGTCGTCCGGTTTGCGCTCGAGAGCGCTGCGGAAATCGCGTTCGGCCGCCGCATGGTCGTGATGGTGGAGCAGATGCACGATGGCCAGGGCCAGATGCGGTTCGGCGAGTTCGGAGTCCAATTCGAGCGCCCGCGAAGCTGCCACTTTGGCCCGAGGCAGCAACTCGGCGGCGCTTCCTAATCCGAAGCTGGCCATAAGAACGTACGTGCGGGCAAGACCCGCGAGTGCCGCGGCATTTTCGGGCTCGGCTTCCACCGCACGCTCGAAATAGAGCCGCGCCTGTTTGAGCGACGCTTCCGTAGGCTGCTCGGAAAGGGCTGCACGCCCTTTTTCGGTGAGTTCCTGCGCTTCGCTCGTAGTGGCGGCCGCCAGAGGCTGGGGCTCGACCGACACACGATAGCCGCGCTTGGGCAGCGTTTCGATGAAGCGCGGCTGGCGCGGATTGTCGCCTAGCGCCTTTCGCAACTGATGAAAGCTGCCTTTGATCGTTTCGTCACTAACGAAACGGCCGTTCCACACGGCGTCAACGACGTCCTGCTTGGGAACCACCTGTTTGGCGCGAGAGCAAAGGAAAACCAGTAAATGCATGAGCTGCGGCTCCAGGCGTGTGCTGGATGCGGTGGAAGAAATGGAACCATCCTCCGGACGAACGGTCCACTCGGCCAGGCGGAAGCCTTGGAGCAGCCTCTGCCGGTCCATCATGCGCTAGCTTTCGGAACGGCCGAACGCTTTGCGAAGCTCGGACTTGGCTTCAGTCAAGACGCGTTTCTGTTTGGCCGGCAGATCTTTGCCGGCGCGATTGATGTAGAAATTGAGCATCGACATAGCGGATTGAAACGGCGATGCCTTGCGCCGATGGCTCGCTTCGGCGGATCGCTTGAGCGAACGCGCGATGCGTTTGGGGTCGCTCCAGTTGAACACGCCGCGGTCCAGGTCCAGCGCATTGCTGGTTTCAGTGACCCGTTGCGACCACCGGCGCGGGCTGGATTTCTTGGCGGCTTTGGCGGGCATAACAACCTCCTAAGCCCATCCTAGCGCGCGCCATTTGAGCCGGGCGAAAAAATGAGACGGGCGATCAGGCGAACGTGCGGTGTATGCTGTACATTTCAGTTGAGCAAGGAACTGGCGTGATGGAGAATAGAGACCAGGCGGAACGGCTTTCCGGGATCGTGCACGCTTCGCTCGATCAGGAGGTGGAGTCGAGTGATCTGGCGCGGCAGGCCTATTGCAGCCGCAGCAGCTTTTTCCGGCTGTTTCAAGCCTTGATCGCGGAAAGCCCGGCCGAGATGCGGCGGCGGTTTCTGCTGGAGCGCGCGGCGTGGCAATTGGTACGCACCGCGCTTTCAGTGACCGAGATCGCGCTCGACGCGCAGTACGGATCGCTCGAGGCATTCACGCGCGCGTTCAGCAAGGCTTTCGGCGTTTCGCCGAGCCTTTACCGGCGCATGGGGCCGACTTGTTTCCATTTGCCGGCGCCCAACGGGTTTCACTTCTGCGCGCCCGGTTCCGGCTCCAAAGGAGACTCAAACGATATGGACCTCTTCGATTTATTCGCTGGCAACGATTCATGGCACACGTCCAAGCTGTTGGACAGCGCCACGAACTTGACCGATGAACAACTGGACCGACCGCTGGAGACGGCCAAGATTTTCCCGTGGGAAACAGCCGACCGCAATCTACGAGACTTACTGGATCGCCTGGTGCAAACCAAGGAAATCTGGACAGCGGCGCTGACCGGACGCAAGGTGGAGTTGAAGAGTCCGCCGGAAAGCTGTACTCCCAGAGCGCTGCGAGAGCGATTCGATAAGGCGGACGCGGAGTTCACAAACATTCTCAAGGACGTGAAGAAGCGCGGGGCTTGGGGAGACACTTTCGTCGACGCCCTGTGCGAGCCGCCTGAGACGTTCACCTTCGGCGGCATGTTCGCGGACGTCATAACGTTCAATGCGCACCGGCGGCTGGTGGCTACCGATGTGCTGCAGCGGTTGGGAGTCAAGGTTGATGGATTCGGCAGTCCGATCGAGTATGAGAGAAGCGTCGCGGCACGCAAAGTTCCAGAAGCTGTGAGCTGATCACTCGTCGCGCAGCGCGATGGCCGGGTCGATACGCAGGGCGCGCCGGGTTGGCACCAAACAGGCGATCAGGGCGATGACGGCCATCAGTGCTAACGCGAGCGCGTAGGTGGCCGGGTCTTTCGGGCTGACGCCATATAGAATGGGCGTGAAGAAACGGCCGAGCGTCACCGCCAGAGCCGCGCCCGCCACACTGGCGCTCAAGACGATTAGCGCGGCGCGCCTCAACACCAGCTGAACGATGTTGCCGCGGCGAGCGCCGATTGCGACTCGAATACCGATTTCGCGCGTGCGCCGCGAGATGGCGTAGGCCAGCATGCCGTAGACTCCGGTGGCGGCCAGGACTATGGCGAGCACTCCGAAGGCGCCCAGCATCGTGGCGGCGATGCGCGCGGGCATTAGAGGCAGGCGCATATGGTCTTCCAGGCTATCGGCTTGGAAGAATGGCAAAGTGGGATCGAGCGTGGTGACGACTTGTTGAATCCGACGTACCAATTGGTCGGGTGGCTGGGACGAGCGGGCGACTATGGCGATGGTGGAATCGTAGCGCTGGCTGCGCGCGGCGAAGTAAGCCGGATCCGACACGTCATTCAAGGATTGATATTTTCCGTCCTGCGCGATGCCGACGATTTGGGTCCACTCAGTTCGCTCGGGATTGGTTCGAAAGCGCTTGCCGAGCGCATTCTCGCCGGGAAACAAGCGCTTGGCGAAAGCTTCGTTGACCACAGCGACGCGCGTGGAATCTGCCGTGTCGTGCCTATCAATGTCCCGTCCGCTGATGAGCCGCGTTTGCATGGTCCGGAAATAGCCTGGCCCGACGACATAGTAGTGGGCCAGGGGCGCGTCATAGAACTTAGGGATCGGTTTGCCTTCGGCGTAGACCGTATTATTCGATTGGGCCAGGCCCAGTGGCAGATTATTGACCAGTGCAAACGAGTCGACGCCCGGGAGATTTGTAAGCTGGTCGGTAAGACGCCGTTCGAATGCGCGGCCGCGCTCTTCGTCGTAGCCGTTCATGCCGAGGTCGAACATCACTGCCACGGCGTGCCGCGGATTGAATCCGACATCGATGGTGAGTGCGCGCTGGAGACTGCGCACCACGAGTACGGTTCCGACCAAGAGGATCACCGAGAGCATGACCTGTGCTCCCACCAGGAGATCCTTCATCTGGACACGGCGGAATTTCTCGGACACCTGATTCTTCAGTGCCGGCACAAGATCGATGCGGACGGCTTGCAGCGCCGGCGCGAGTCCGAATAGAAGCGTCGTCAACACGCAAGTGAGCAAGCTGAAGAGAAACACGCTCGAATCGAAGGGCAATTCAGTTGTGCCCGGAAGGTCGATAGGAAGACGGATGCCGGCCAGCGCTTTAAGAATCCATAAGGCCACCAGCACACCTGCAGCGCCACCGGCGAGAGATAGGAGCAGGCTTTCCGTCAGCAATTGGCGGATCAGCTTCCCGCGAGACGCTCCAATCGCCAGGCAGATGGAAACTTCGCGGCGGCGCTCGGCGGAGCGCGCCAGCAGCATTCCGGCGATGTTCACGCAGGCGATCAGGAGCACCAGGCCCGCCACGGCCACCAGAACGGACGCGAACCCCAAGACCGGACCGCGGAGAAATGATCCGAACAGGCCGGGCGGCGCGAGCTGAACGCGCATGCCTTCGTCTTCGCGATGCGCGCGCGCGAGGTCGGCGGCAATCGCGTTCAAATCCGCTTCGGCCTGGCGCTCGCTGACGCCCGGCTTCAAGCGCCCGAGCGTCCAAATATTGTGAGTGGTCCGCCGGTCGAGCCAGGGATTGTTGCCGGGCTCGATCTGCGGCTCCAACGACATCGGAACCCAGAACTCGGGCGACAGGAGAATCTCGGTTCCGAAGAAGCCTTTGGGAGCCACGCCGATGATGTTGTAATCCAGGCCGTTCAGCTTGGCGCTCTTGCCCACTATGTTCGGGTCGCCTCCAAAACGGTCTTGCCAGGCTGCATAGCTGAGCACGATGACGGCGTGTGGTGAGGAGCGCTGGTCGTCTTCTTGAGTAAAAGTGCGTCCCAGGAAGGCATGCACGCCGAGCAGTTCGAAATAATTGCCGGTGGCTTCGTCGCCCCATAAATGGCTGTTCTTTCCGCCCTGGCTCAACGCGACTGGGGCGATACGGTAGGCGACCAGGCCGGAAAGAGTGCGGTTGCGCTCCCGCAAGTCGACGTAGTCGGGATAGGATTGCGTGAGGCTGGCGGTGCCGACGTTGAACAGTTCCTTGGGCCGATCGACCGGCAGCGGACGCAGCAGAAACCGGTTGAGCGCGCTGAAAGTGGTGGTGTTGGCGCCGATAGCGAGGGCGAGCGTGACGATGGTGACGGCCGTGAATCCTGGGGTCTTGCCGAGCCGGCGCAGAGCGAGACGCAGGTCTTGCAGCATGTCCTATATATACGCCGGCTCTTGGGCCCGAGTTCAATATAAAACGGAGGGCATCCAGACCGGCTGGGGTTGCTCGTACGGGCCGATCGCCATGAGATTCATGATCTTGACCGTCCGGCAGCCAGCCTGGAGAAAAGCGCGAAATGCAGAACCTTGATCGAGCGGGCAGAAGCAGTAGGCTCGTTCCGGCGGCACGTGGCGGGCGGCTTGGCAGGCAATGGAGACGGCATCCGCGTCGGATTCGGCCACGCCATGACCGAAAACCCCCGGAATCAGGTAACCGGTGAGCCGGCCGTCGCGCTGGCGGGTGAAGGGCGAAAATCCTGCCTGAATCGCGCCCGCCAGTTCATTCCGGCGGCTGGATTTATAGTTGCGCCGGCACAGCGCATCCAGCGCGTCCAGGTCGCCGGACTCGACCGGGCGGACGGAGCTGTCAGGCTGAGCCGCGGGTGCCAGGCGCAAGTATGCCACGGCGTGTTTGGTGTCGAAGCCGAGCGATCCGTAGAGTGAGATTGAACGCATGTTGAAGCCGTCTTGCAGCAGGCGGACGCGCTGGATGTTGTGGCCGCGCGCGTAGTCGATGACGGCCTGCATGAGTTTACGCCCGATCTCGCGGCCCTGAAACGCGCAGTCCACCGTGATGGGGCCGACGCCCGCGACTTCATCGGTGAGCGAAAGGAAATTCGATCCGGCCGGCTCGCCATCGACCAGCGCCGCCACAGAGTAGAAATCCGGCCGGCCGACCAACATTCGGATGACGACGCGGGCGAATTGCGCGCTTGGGAAATCCGGGGGAAACCCGTGCTGGTCGGCGATGTCCTTGAAGGCTTCGTAGCATATTCGCCCTAACTCGCTGACGTGCTCGGGTTTGGCTTCGACCAGCTGGACGCCGGTGCGGGCGGATGCGGGTTCTGACATGAAATCCTCCTGGCGGACGTCCAACATTATAGGACCATTAGCCCGACGAAGCGGTTTTTCCTCGGGCCTGGTGTTAGCACGGAGGCACATTATGAAACCGGTAGATGCAATCGATTCGATATTACGCGTGAAAGGCCGCGGCGCATGGTGGATCGCACCGTGGGCCACCGTTTTCGAGGCCATCAAGGAAATGTCGGACAGAGGCGTCGGCGCGTTGCTGGTGATGTCGAAGGGCCGGCTGGAGGGTATCATTTCCGAACGGGATTACGCCCGCAAGGTGATTTTGAAGGATCGATCCTCGAAGCAAATCGCGGTGCGCGACATCATGACGACGGAGCTGGTCACGGTCGTGCCGCAGAACACAGTGGAGGAGTGTATGCGCTTGATGACGGAGCATCGCATCCGCCACCTTCCGGTGCTGGATGGAGACGAGGTGGTGGGGATCATTTCGATTGGCGATCTGGTGAACTGGACCATCACAGCGCACGAGGAGATGATCGGTCAGTTGGAGGGGTATATCGCGGGGAAGTACCCGGGGTAGATCTGGCGCCGGCCTACGCCTTGCCTAGCGCCCACAGCAGGAACGCGTAGTCGAACGCCACTTCCTTGATGCCTTCGTACCGGCCGGACGGTCCGAAGTGGCCGCTGCCCATGTTGGTCTTGAGCAGCAATACATTCTTATCCTTCTTTTGCGCCCGCAGCTTGGCCACCCACTTGGCCGGCTCCCAGTAAGACACGCGCGGATCGTTCAGTCCCGCCGTCACCAGCAGCGCCGGATATTCGCGTGGCGCCACATTTTCGTACGGCGAGTAAGACTTGATGTAATTGTAGTAATCTTCGCGCTCCGGATTGCCCCACTCTTCGTACTCGGCAATGGTGAGCGGCAAGGTTGGGTCCAGGCCCGTGTTCAGATTATCGACGTACGGAACTTTGGCCACCGCGGCGTGAAACAACTCCGGCCGCATGTTCAACACTGCCCCCACCAGCAGGCCGCCCGCGCTGCCGCCCATGATCGCCAGATGCTTGGGCGTTGTGTAACGATTCTGGATCAAGTGCTCGGCGCAGGCGATGAAATCGGTAAATGTATTCTTCTTGGCGAGAAGTTTGCCGTGGTCGTGCCATTCTTCGCCCAACTCGGCGCCACCGCGTGGATGCGCGATAGCGAACGCGAATCCGCGATCCAGCAGGCTCAGCCGGTCGGAAGAAAACCCCGGATCGATGCTGTGGCCGTACGACCCATAAGCGTAGAGCAGCAACGGACCTTGTCCGTTCTTTTCAAATCCACGCCGGTACACCAGCGAAATCGGAACTTCGACACCGTCGGGCGCCTTGGCGAAGATGCGCTCGGATTGATATTGCGACGCGTCGTAACCGCCCTTCACTTCGTATTGCTTCTTCAGCTCGCGCTGGCGTGTCTCCAGGTTGTAATCGAACACCGAAGCGGGCGTGACCAGCGAAGTGTAGACGAAGCGCAGCGTCTGGGTGCGATACTCCGGGTTGCCCGTGGCGCCGACCGTGTAGACCGGCTCCGGGAACTCGATGTAATGCGAGAAAGCACCGTTGCCATCACGGACGCAGATCTTTTCCAGACCGCGTTCACGCTCGTAGACGATCAGGTAGTCTTCAAACGAGTCGATGCCCTCGATAGTGACGCTGGGACGAGCGGGGATCACTTCCTCCCAATGCTCACGCGATGGATTCGCGGACGGAGTTCGCATCAGTCGGAAATTCTTGGCGCCTTCGTTGGTGCGAATGTAGAAGAAATCGCCGTGGTGCGAGGCGTCGTACTCAACTTCCTGCTTGCGAGGGAGCATCACGCGAAAATCCCCGAGCGGATCGTTGGCTTCCATAAAGCGCACTTCGGAAGTCAAGGCGCTGCCCAGGTGAAGGATCAAGTATCGGCGGCTGCGCGTCTTGCCGACGCCGAGCGAAAAGCGCGCGTCCTGTTCTTCGTAGACCAAGTCGTCCGACGCTGCGCCGAGTTGATGGCGCATTACGCGGTAGGGCCGGCGCGCCGGATCGATCACGGTATAGAAAAATGTCCGATTGTCGTTGGCCCACTCGAGCGAATAGTAAGTATTCGCGATCCGGTCCGGAAGCAGCTCGCCAGTGGCCAGATCCTTGACGAAAATGGTGTGAGCTTCGTCGCCATCGATGTCGGTGGAATACGCCAGGAGCCTATGATCGGGACTGACGCTGAAATTGCCGATCCGGAAATATTTCTGGCCGGCGGCGAGCGCGTTGCCATCCAGCAGAATCTCTTCGGGTGCTTCGAGGCTCCCATGCTTGCGGCAGTAAATCGCGTAGGCTTTGCCTTCCTCTGTCCGCGTGAAATAAAAATAGTCGTCGCGCTTGACGGGAACCGACAGATCGGTTTCCTGGATGCGCCCCAGGATCTCCTTATAGAGCGTTTCCTGGAGCGGCTTGAGCGGCGCCATCACCTGCTCGGTGTACTGATTTTCCGCTTCCAGGTATTGAGTGACCTCCGGGTTGTCCCGTTCGCGGAGCCAGGCGTAGTTGTCCACACGTCTGTCACCGTGGAGGGCGATCTCTTTGGGCACGGTTTTAGCGATGGGAGGAGAGGCGCTCATAGGGCTCACCGGAGCTATTGGCTCTCTTCTTTCCCCATGTAGAGCTGACTAACCAGCTCGCGATGATTTTCCAGAACGCGGTTGCGGCGGACCTTCATGGTGGGTGTCAGCTCGCCGGTTTCAATCGAAAAATCGCGCTCCAGCACGCGGAACTTGCGGATCTGTTCGAACGGCGCAAGCTGCCGGTTCACGCGCGCCACGGCCTTGCGGACCTCATCCAGAACCGGCGTCGCTTCGGCTAGCTTGCATTGTCCACTTTTCGACATGCCCTTCAGGGATTCGGCATGCGCGGCGTTCACCGTCAGCAGGGCGGTGACAAACGGCAGACGGTCGCCAATCAGCACCACTTGGTTGACGATGGGCTCTGTCTTGAATAACACTTCAATGCGCGCTGGGTAGATTTTCTTGCCGTTGGAGGAGACGATCAGCTCTTTTTTGCGCCCGGTGATGTAGACGTAACCTTCCGAATCGATTTCGGCGATATCGCCGGTGGTGAGCCAGCCATCGCGTAGGACGGTGGCCGTTGATTCGGGGTCCTTATAATATCCGGAAAATAGGGTGGCGCTCTTGATCAGCAGTTCGCCATCGCTGGCGAGCTGGAGTTCGACTCCAGGAAGCGCGGTGCCGATGCTGCCGGGCTTGGGCCGGTCGATCGGATTCAGGCAGGTCACGCCGCCCTCGGTCAGGCCATAGCCTTCGATCAGCGGCATGCCGATGGAAGCGTAGAATCGAGCCAGCTCCGGTCCCAATGGCGCAGCGCCCGATGCTGCGATGCGAAGCCGCCCACCTAGCCGCGCGCGAATTTTGGAAAATACCAGCCGATCTGCGGCCTTGAGAGAAGTTTGCATCCACTTGGGAACTTTTTTCCCGGCCGCGCGCAGCCGGTTGACCTCGGCGCCCAAGCCCACCGCGCCGTGAAACATCTTTTGCGAAATGCGGCCGCGCTTCTTGATTTCGGCATTGATGCTGGCGAAGACTCGCTCCCACACGCGCGGAGGCGCCAGCAGGAAGGTTGGCCGAATGGTCTTGATTTCGTTCGGCAGCTTAGCGAGACCTTCGGAAAACCAGACCGGCAGGCCCATGCCGATGGGGAGCAGCTCGATGACCACGCGCTGCGCGATGTGCGCGGACGGCAGAAAACCGATGGTCGAGTCGGCCGGCGTGAGACGCAGCACGGGCGGACCCATATCGACGTTCGCAAGCAGCGCCCCATGCGTCACCAGGCCCATTTTCGGCTCGCCGGTGGCGCCCGAGGTCAAGTAGAGGATGGCGAGATCGTCGGTGCGAACCTCAGCCTGGATTTTCTGAAAGGCGTGCGGATCTTTGGACAGTGCCCGTCGGCCCTCCCGCCGCAGTTGCTCCAGAGTGAGCGCGTCCTTGGCTTCGCCCGTAAGCAGGATCCAGCGAACAGGCAGCGAGGGTTCGCCCGCCGTCTCGATCAGAGCCTGCATGCTCTTGGGGTCCTCGACAAAAACAGCCTTGGCGTCGCTGGCGCGCAGATTAGCTACTTGATTGGGCAGCGGGTAACTGGTGTAGAGCGCCGCCGCAATCGAGCCCGCGGCCATGATCCCGAGATCGGCCAAATAAAATTCCGCGCGAGTCTCCGATTGCAGAGCGACGATATCGCCTTTGCCGATCCCTAAATGGCGCAAGCCGCAAGCAATCTCCTGCACCGCTTGCTTGTACTCGATCCAAGTGTAGGTCTGGTGTTTGCCGTTGCCCAGAGGTTGATGCAGGGCCGGCAAGCTGGCGTGTTTCCGCGCTGCTTCTTCCAGGACCGAGTATATAGTGCGAGAGCCCATCTGTTTATTGTATAAGCCGGCCGCGCTTTCACACCGTCGCCGTTCCCTACTAACATGATTCCATGAGTCCACGGGCCGATTCCCCGAATCAATGGGCGACAGAAGTCCAGGCTGCGATTGACGCTGCCCGAAAGGCGGCCGCGGTGGCGCTCCGCATGCAGCCGGAAATCGTCGCGGAAACCAAATCGGATAACTCTCCGGTAACGCAGGCCGACCGCGAGTGCGAGCGGCTGATCGCGGGCATTCTGACCGAAGCATTTCCGGGCGATGGCGTGCTGGGCGAAGAGGGCGCGCGGGCCGATTCGCGCAACGGCAGGAAGTGGATCATCGATCCCATCGACGGCACTCGCGATTACGTGCGTGGGAATCCATTGTGGGCCAATCTGATTGCGCTCGAAGCGGACGGGGAAGTGGTGGCGGGCGTTGTGAACTTGCCGCTGCTCGGACGGCTCTACGCGGCCAGCCGCGGCGGCGGCGCCTACTGCAACGACGTCCGGATTGGGGCTTCGTCGAAAACGCGGATCGAAGAATCCGTGCTGTGTTTCAACCGCCTCGACAAATTGGATTGTTTTCGAGCGCCGCAAGAAGCGATCGAGTGGATGGGCCGGTTCTGGGCGATACGTGGATTAGGAGGCGCGCCCGACGCCATGCTGGTAGCCTCCGGACAAGCCGAACTGTGGATCGAACCGGGCGCGGCCACGTGGGATTTCGCGCCGCTCAAAATCATTCTCGAAGAAGCCGGTGCGCGTTATTTGAACTTTGACGGCGGCTCCAGCATCTATGCCGGAAATTGCATCGGGTGCGCGCCCGGCTTGGAGGCGGAGGCCCGGCGCATGTTGGTAACTCTTTAACGCATTTTAACGCCAGCACCTGTTAACTTTCGTCCAAAATCCGCGTTTGCATGTGTGAGGAGAATGCAAATGAAAAAGTTTTTCTTGACCGTAGCTACCGCGGGACTGCTGCTCGGTACCACTGGCATCGCCAGCGCCGATGACCGGATTCACGACCGCAAGGAGAATCAGCAGGACCGTATCGCGCAGGGGGTGAAGAGCGGCTCGCTGACTCCCAGGGAGACCGGCAACCTGGAGCACAAGGAAGCGGGGCTCAACAACGAGATCCGCACCGATCGGAAGGCCAACGGCGGCAATCTCACCAATAAAGAGAAGGCGCAGGTCAACCGGCAGCAGAATCGTCTCAGCAGGAATATCTATCGCGACAAGCACAACGCCGGGCATCAGTAAACGTCCGCTGGGATCGGAGAACGGAGTTGTTCACTTGAGAAACATCGCCAGGCGCGACATGGCATCTTCGAGGATGGGGCGTTCAGCGGCGTAGCAGATGCGCACCGAGCCTTCGCCGCCTGCGCCGAAAGCGACTCCGGGCGCGAGCCCAACCTTGGTGTCCATCAGAAGGCGCTTGCAGAAATCGAAGGAGTCGGTCGCGCCGGCGATCTTGGGGAACAAATAGAACGCGCCATCGGGTTTGGGAACGGTGACGCCCGGCATTTTGGCTAGCGCGTTCAGGCAGAAGTCGCGATTCTCGCGGAGCCGGATCAGCATCTCGCACAGCGCGCTTTCGCCCCATAGCAGCGCGGTTTCACCGGCGCGCTGAGCAAAGCTGGGCGCGTGTGAGACCACGAACTCGTTGAGCTGCGTGGCGCGCGCGGCCAAGTCGCGGCGTGCTACCAGCCAGCCCAGGCGCCAGCCAGTCATGCAATACGCTTTCGAGAAAGACTGCACGACGATGACGGCATCATCGCGCGTTGCGAGCTTCAGGATGCTGGGCGCAGGCGTGGTCGGCTTGGCTCCGGTGTAGTTCAGGCGCTCGTAAACTTCGTCGGCCACGAGCCAGAGCCTGTGCCTCCGCGCGAACTCGAGCAAGCGCCGCTGATCGTCGACGGTGGCGACCCAACCCAGTGGGTTGGAAGGCGAAGTGTACAGCAGCATCCGGGTGCGCGGCGTCACGGCGGCTTCAAGCGCGGTGAAGTCGATCTGGTAGCGGTCGCCGGCCAGCGGTTGCGGAATTTCCAGTGCGACGCCGTTCGCCATCGCGACGTTCGATGCTCCGTTCGGCCAGGCGGGCGTCAGCACCAGCGCTTCGTCGCCGGGATCGATCACGCAGCGGATGCCGAGATTGAGCGCTTGCACGCCGGACGCGGTAATGACGAACTCGGCGGTGGGATCCAGTTCGACAGCATGCAGTTCCTGGTAGTAACGCGCCAGCGCTTTGCGCAGCGAGGGCAGTCCGGCGTTTTCGGTGTAGAACGTGAAGCCGTCGGCCATGGCTTTTTGCGCGGCGCGCTTGATGTATTCCGGCGTCGGGATGTTGGATTCGCCGAAATAAAGCTTCAAGACCCCGTCCATCGTCATGGCGATTTCAGCCAGCTCGCGAATGCGGGAATGGGGGACACGCAGCGCCGAGGCTGCGATCGTTGGAGTCATGCTCTCTTTAGTTTAAATGCCTTCGAAGATGGCTGAGACGGGCGCGCTGAATCCTGGCAGAACGTCGGGATCTTCGAGTATCTGATTCCGCTCGAAGATCTTCCCATTTCCGGAGCGATCAAAAATCCGGACCACTTGCCGCTCGGGATACACAACCCAGACAGACTTGCTGCCGTGACCGAGATAGAGCTCTATCTTCGCTTCGAGATGAGCGGCTTTTTCAGAGGAAACGACCTCAATCGCCACGTCGGGAGCGCCCTGAAGCCAGCCCGTCATCTCGGAGGGCTTACGACTGAAAGCCAACAGCGACACGTCCGGGATTGGAGAATTGTGCTGGTCAAGCACGAAGGTCGTCTCGCTGAGCAACTTTAGGGACCTGTTCTGTCTCGCCCAAGCTGCGAGCAGTTCAATCAGATTGGCCTTGACCCATTCGTGGCCCGCTCCGCCTCTGCCCATGCTGACGACTTCACCCCCAATCAGCTCGATGCGCTGACCCTCAGGCTCGGGGAGCGCAAGGAACTCTTGGACGGTTACCAGCGTCGTGGTCGTGCCCATGCTTTGATTCTACTACCTCGCTTCAACGATGCATGCTCGAAAACCGTCACAATAGTGGAATCAATGCGGCGGGCGATTGTCACTTATTTTGTGTTGGCATGCTCCAATGTCCTGGCGCAGTTGCCCTCGAGTCAGCCGAGATTTGAGGTTTCCACTGTTAAGCCGAGCGATCCCCAAAACACCGACTCGGGCCGACACATGAACAACGCGCGACTTGCAGCAACCGACCAGACGCTCAAGGAGTTAATCGCGTTTGCGTATGACATCGAAATCGACCGTGTGTTTGGAGGGCCGAACTGGGTTGCATCGGCCAAGTACGACATCGTCGCGAAGGCGCAGGACGACCTCGGCCGCCGCATTAGGGCAGCCGACTACCAACCCATGACTCAGGCATTACTCGCGGAACGATTCAAGCTGGCCATTCATCGCGAAAATCGAGAACTGCCGTTCTATGTGCTTGTCGTGGCGAAGGGTGGTGCAAAGATACGTTTGGCGCCGGCTGATTCGGGGAGCAATTCGTTGAATACAAACAATACTCACTTGGCTGCTTCCGGCATTCCTATGTCCATGCTGGCTAACTTTTTGTCGCGGAGATTGCAGCGGCCGGTGACCGACCGCACTGAACTCAGCGGACGCTACGATTTCAAGCTCGATTGGGCGCCGGATTCAAGCCCCGTCGTGCGCGATAACGATCGGGCGGCGGAACCCCTCGGACCGTCGCTATTCACTGCACTACAAGAGCAGCTTGGTCTGAAGCTGGAAGCGAAAAAGGGACCGATCGAAGTGATCATGATCGATCACGCGGAACGGCCGAAGGAAAACTGAGCTTGTAACGCGACTACCGCTGCCGGCCCTTGGCCTCGACCAGCTCTTCGATGTGAACCAAATCCGTCGGGTAATTCCCGGTGTAGCAGGCGTAGCAGTATTGACCTTGCTCGTCGGCCACCGCGCGGCGCAGCGCGTCGAGCGACAGATAAGCCAGCGAGTCGGCCTCGACATACTGGCGGATCTCGGCGAGGGAATGATTGGCCGCGATCAGCTCGTTCTGGCGCGGGGTGTCCACGCCATAAAAGCAAGGCGAGATAGTGGGCGGACACGAAATGCGCAAGTGCACCTCGCGCGCGCCGGCGCTGCGCACCATGCGGACGATCTTGCGGCTGGTGGTTCCGCGCACGATGGAATCGTCCACCAGGATCACGCGCTTGCCTTCCAACAAGTGCCGCACCGGGTTCAGCTTCAGCTTGACGCCGAAGTCGCGGATGGCCTGAGAAGGCTCGATGAACGTGCGGCCGACGTAGTGATTGCGAATCAGAGCCAGCCGAAACGGGATGCCGGATTCGGAGGAATATCCGATCGCGGCGGCCGTACCCGAGTCGGGAACCGGAACCACTACGTCGGCCTCCACGCCAGATTCCTGCGCCAGCAAGCGCCCCAGATTTTCGCGCGACTGCTGTACCGGACGCCCGAACACCACCGAATCCGGCCGCGAAAAGTAGACGTGCTCGAACACGCATTGGGCCCGAGGCACCTCAGGCGCCCAGCGCTCGCGCGTCATTCCTTCCGGGCCGATGCAGACCATTTCGCCCGGTTCGACGTCGTTCACGTATTGCGCGTTGATCAAATCGAACGCACACGTTTCCGAAGCAAAGACATAGGCCGAGCGTCCATAAGCCGACTCCAACTGCCCGAAAGCCAGCGGACGGAAGCCGCGGGGATCTCGCGCCACGATGACGCGGTCGCGAGCCAGGAATACCAGGGAGAACGCGCCTTCCAGTTGCAGCAAGGCTTCCCGCAGCGCCCCCGCCAGCGACCGTTCACGCGACCGGGCAACCAAATGCAGAACCACCTCGGTATCGCTCGAGGCCTGGAAGATGGACCCTTGCCGTTCCAACTCACGCCGCAATTCGCCCGCATTGGTGATGTTGCCGTTGTGAGCGATGGCGATCTGTCCCTTGTTGCAGTCCACCGAGAACGGCTGGGCGTTCATGAGCACCGTGTCGCCGGCGGTCGAATAACGCGTGTGGCCTATGGCCAGCTCGCCGGGCAGAGAGGCGATGCGATCCGGAGTGAAGATGTCGGCCACGTGCCCCATGGACTTGAAGCAGCGAACTTCGCGGCCGTCGCTGGTAGCGATGCCGGCGCTCTCCTGTCCCCGATGCTGCAAGGCGTAAAGTCCCAGATAAGTGAGATTGGCCGCTTCCGGATGGCCGTAAATTGCGAACACGCCACACTCCTCGTGCAATTTATCGAGGGGGAGGTGGTAGCTCTCTTCCGGGCGGATCATGACTGGTGCAGCATGCGTTCGAGTGAAGTTTGCCAAGGTTGCCTTAACTCAGACAGCTCGCAGTTCACCAGGGTATCGGAGCCGTAATCGATCCGTAACCGCTCTTTCATTGTAACGCCGATGCGCACGGCTTCAACACCATTTTCAGCCGCGATTTTCAGAACATTTTCGGGCTGAGATGTTGAGATCAGAATGCGCGAGGGGCCTTCATGGAACAGCAGAAATTCGGGTTTGGATTGCGCCGGAACCTGGATGTGAGCGCCGACGCCCGATGGTCCGAAGCTGGATTCAGCCAGCGCCACGGCCAGCCCGCCGTCGCTCAAATCGTGCGCGGACTCGGCGCAACCGGCCGCAACGATGTCGCGGATGGCGCGCTGGACTCGCTTTTCGTAGTCCATATCGAGCGCGGGCGGCAACCCCCACAAGCTCTTCAGGATCACTTTGACGTACTGCGTCCCGCCGAAATGGCGCCCGTCCGTCTGACCGAAGCCGCCCAGCAGGATGACAGCTCGATCGGCATTCGCAAAATGCATAGGCGTCGGTTGCGCGGTCTTCATTAATCCCACAACGCCCATAACTGGCGTTGGCCAGATCGCTTCACCCAGCGTCTCGTTGTACAAGCTGACGTTGCCCCCGGTGATGGGCGTCTCGAAAAACCGGCAGGCTTCCGCGATGCCTTCGATGGCCTCCACCAACTGCGCCATGATCTCCGGCCGCTCCGGATTGCCGAAGTTGAGATTGTTGGTTGCGGCCACGGGCAGCGCGCCGGCGGTCGACAGATTGCGGCAGCATTCGGCCACGATCAGCTTGGCGCCTTCGCGCGGATCGAGCGCGCAGTATCGCCCATTCCCGTCCAGCGACATGGCCAGCGATGTTCCGGTCTCCTTGATCCGCACGATCGCGGCGTCCGAGCCCGGCCCGGCGACGGTATTGGTGCGGACCGTATAGTCGTACTGCTCCCATATCCAGCGCTTGGAACAGATGTCGCCGGAGGAGAGCAGCGCGATCAAGTCGGATTGGATCGACGCCTTACGGTCGCTGCTCAGCAGCCCTGAAGGCGGATCGAGCGGCGCGGGACGATACGGCTGGGTGTGCGGCCGGTCGTAAAGCGGCGCTTCATCGGCCAAATCGCGATTGGGGATCTCGGCCACTAGCTGGCCGTGATCCTTCACCCGCAGGATCCCGTCGGCAGTGACGCGGCCCACCGTGACTGCGTCCAATCCCCATTTCCGAAAGACCCGGAACACTTCCTCTTCGCGCCCGGCTTCCGCCACCAGCAGCATGCGCTCCTGCGATTCCGAGAGCATGATTTCGTAAGGCGTCATGCCGGTCTCGCGCTGCGGGACATACTGCAGATCGATCTCGACACCGGTTCCCGCACGGCTGCCCATCTCGCAGGTCGAGCAGGTCAGCCCGGCCGCGCCCATGTCTTGAATCCCAACGATGGCTCCGGTCTGCATCGCCTCCAGGCAGGCTTCCAGCAGCAGTTTTTCCAGGAACGGATCGCCCACTTGCACATTGGGCCGTTTCTGCTTGGCCTCCTCGGTAAACTCCGCCGACGCCATGGATGCGCCGTGGATTCCATCGCGTCCTGTTTTCGCGCCGACGTAGATCACCGGATTCCCGACGCCTTTGGCCTTGCCATAGAAGATCTGATCGTGCCGGAAAACACCTAGCGCGAAGACGTTCACCAGCGGATTGCCGTTATAGCAGTCTTCAAAGACGCACTCGCCGCCGACGGTGGGCACGCCGAAGCAGTTCCCATAGTGCGCGATCCCGGAAACCACGCCTTCGAGAATCCGGCGATTGCGCGCAACATCCAGCGGGCCAAAGCGGAGAGCGTCCATCACTGCAATCGGTCGCGCCCCCATAGTAAAGATGTCGCGCAGGATGCCGCCGACGCCGGTGGCTGCGCCCTGAAACGGTTCGATGAAGCTGGGATGGTTGTGCGATTCAATCTTGAACGCGATCGCGTAGCCGTCGCCGATGTCGATGATCCCGGCGTTCTCGCCCGGCCCTTGCAGAACCAACTGGCTCCGCGTCGGCAACTTCTTTAAATGCAGACGCGAGCTTTTGTAGGAGCAATGCTCGCTCCACATCACGCCGAAAATTCCAAGTTCGGTATAGGTGGGCTCGCGACCAAGCAGCGCGACGATCTTGTCGTACTCCGCCGCCGTCAGTCCGTGGGTCTCGATGACCTGCGGCGTCATTCGCTTAATGCGCCGCCACCAAGGCTGCAATCATCGATTTGAAAATCACCAGGCCGTCGCTCGACCCCATCAAGGGTTCGGTGACGCGCTCGGGATGCGGCATCAGGCCCAGGACATTGCGGCCTTCGTTTAGGATGCCGGCGATATCGCGCAGCGAGCCGTTGGGATTCTCGAGATAACGCAGCGCGACGCGATCCTCGGCTTCGAGCTGATCGAGCGTGCGGTCGTCGGCGATATAGCAGCCTTCGCCGTGCGCGACCGGCAAAACCAAGCGCTGGCCTTTGGTGGCCGACGCGGTGAAGGGCGAGTGGGTGGTTTCGATCCGGACCGCCACCGGCCTGCAGACGAATTTCAGCCCGCGGTTCCGCACCAGCGCTCCCGGCAGCAGCCCGCACTCCACCAGAATCTGGAAGCCGTTGCAGATGCCCAGCACCAGCCCGCCATCCGCTGCAAATTTGCGGATGCTTTGCATGACCGGCGAGAATTTCGCGATCGCTCCGCAGCGCAGGTAATCCCCATAAGCGAACCCGCCCGGCAGGATCACCGCGTCGGCATCGCCCAGGCTGGTGGCGTCATGCCAGATGAACTCCGCCTGTTGTCCGAGATTATGGGAAACCGCGTACCACGCGTCGTGATCGCAGTTGCTTCCAGGAAAGACGACCACACCGAATTTCATCGGAGACCTTCATCTTAACAGATGGCCGATGTTCGGCGAAGTTGAATCGCATGCCTCCCGCACTGCGCGGGAAATTCACCGGTCTGAAATTTTTTGACGTCGCCCAGGCCAGGGGCGGCGAGGTGCGGTGGACGCGTCGATGACTATAGTACTCAAGACTTGAAATTGAATGAATTTCTGTTCTTGCGCCACTGGACGTGTGTTAGCCTGTCCGCACGGCTCGATAAACATGGAGTATTTCATAACATCGAGCTTTGCGGTCTGCTAGCTCCGTCCAATATTCGATCACCGTAGATACCAGCAGTCAGCTTGGAAACGGGGGATACATCGATTTTCAGTTCAATCCGGGGAGCGTGACGGAACTGGCCAGCGCCCAGGTGACCAACTTTTCTCCGGGCGCCTCGCTGGACTCTTTCGGCGCCGATACGTTTGACGGGACCAGCGGCGATGTTTCCGGCACCCTGCCGGGCACGCTCACATTCGACAATGCCCAGCCTCTGAACGATTACACGCAAGGGCTTACGTTCCCGAGCACGATCACGTTTAACCTGGATCTCTACGGCCCCGCGATTGATACGCCCAACGCGTCGCTGTATACGAGCGGCGGCGGATCCTTCTACTTGGATTTCTTCGATACTTCGAACAATCTTTTGACCAACACGACAGAAGGCTTCGTCCTCGAAGTCGACATTAACCCCGACGGCTCCACGACGGCTACCACGTTTCCGAACTCCACTGGCGGCCCATCGGTAGTCACTGTTTCGGGGCCCCTCACTGCCACTCCGGAGCCCTCGTCGATCTTCCTCGTCGCGGGCGGCCTGGCGATGATGGGCGTAATCCGCTATCGCAGGAAAGCCCGGGGCTAACACCGTGCCGCCCCCTGGTCGAGTTAATCCGATCACGTCGGCTGGGCGCTTCCAGGAAAAACGACCGCACCGAATTTCATCGGATGCATTCATCTTGGCGGATGGCGCGCTGAGGACGCAGAAGAAATCGTATTCTGTTCTAAACACACGCTGGATCGTGCGTGAAATTTTTTAAACTTTTTGTGTACGACTGCGAAACAAAACGTAGCAGACCGCGTCATCGTTAAAACAGCAAAAAGGGAGATTGTCCGGGCTATTAACGCCTGGTCAGGGACAAGAGACAGGCCTGCGTGTATGCGCAGTGTCCTTCGCTGCGTTGTTTTTTTCGTGCGTCCTCAACGCGGCATCGAGCAGGCGCTGAATAAGCTCCCGCCAGGTGCGCGGCTAGCGCTGCCATCGTAGTCCGCTCGGTGGTGCTGATGTTTGGTAGGCCGCCGGCGCAGTTTTTATCTGACACAGGTGGACATTATTTAGTGGATCTCCTAAGTTTTAACGGACAATCGCCCAGCCCGCCCAGCCCGAGCAGCCCGGCAGGCATAAACCCGGCGGCGCCAATCAGCCCTGTTCCGCTGACCCCGGCCCTGGCATCCAGCCCCGCTCCCCCTCCCCCGCCTATTCGCTGGCTAGTAGCCCTTAAGCGTTTGGCGGAACGACGTTTAGGCGTTGCCAAGGCTAAAGCCTTTCCCCTAGATGCCGATAGAACGGCTAGGGTGCAGCTCACAGAAATAGCTCCAGAACTAGCCGACGCCGCAGACGTTCTCAGCGATCAATTGCGGGTTCATTTGCAGCGTCTGGCAGTGTTCCTACTGCCGCACGCCGAATCACTAGACCGCCGCTTCATAGCAAAGCTCAAAGATCGGCGCTTCGAGCCACGGGAATACGAACCCAAAATCCTGTCGGCCTTGGCCGCGCTCACGCCGGTTGCGGCCGCGCGCATTCTCGTCAAAGGCGAACCACCGATCAAATTCATTGAACAGGTGGAGTATAACGGCCGGCGGCTGGCTAAGTTGAATCTGCCGCCTAGCATGGTGGTGGAGGCCCTTCAGGAGTACGATGCCCTGTTGACGCCGCTGCTGCAAAAGCTGCGCCCCAACGAGTACGCCAATTTGCAATGGGTCCGGGAGCAGCTCCACTTCTGCATCACCCTGACGCTCAACAACGCCTATTATCAGGTTCGAGAAGCCGAGACGCAGGCTTTTTATGAGCTGTTCCGTATCGAGCTGGAGTCCCGCAATCTGGATGAGCTGCTGCACCGTTTTCTGCACGCGCTGGTGCAAGTCTGTCATGCCGATGCCGGTCATCTCTATTTGTTGAACGACAGCCGCAGCGCTTGGGAACTGCGGGGCCAGGCGGGATCGCAGGATGAGCATCGTCCCACTTTGTCGGTGGTCCCTAACGGACGGCTCAAGCTGAAGGCGCTATCGCAATCACGGCAAATCCGGCTCACAGAGGAGTCCGCTAATCTGCTTCTGGAGCCTGGCTGGAAACAAAAATACAAGCTTTGTTGGTCCATTCCGTTAGCTGCCGAGGGGCGGACTGCGGGCGTTATGCAGTTCGGCTTCTCAAAACCGTATGAATGGCTGCCCCGCGAGCAGGAACTTCTGGCCGCGGCCGCCGAGCGCTGTTTGATGGCTGCCGAGAAGGCGCGTCTGATGGAAAACCTCGCGGCCAGCGAAGAGCAGATCCGGCAACTGGCTGAACATATGTTGCACGTCGAGGAGATGGAACGGCGTCGCATCAGCCGGGAATTGCACGACGAAGCCGGGCAGTCGCTACTCTGCATCCGCTTGCAGATGGAGTTGCTGGAACAGGCGCTGCCTTCCGAGCACACCGAATGGATCGGCAAGCTGCGCGAGGCTCGGGACTTGACCGAGCGAACCATTTTGGAGATGCGCCGCCTCATCGCGGCGTTGAGCCCGGCTGTTCTGGAGCAATTAGGGCTCGGCGCGGCCTTGCGCCAATTGGTGAACCGTTTCCGGCGCCTGCAGCCTATCCGCGTACGGCTGTTGCTGAGCCGGTTGGGTGCTCTGCCGCAACATACTGAAATTATTGTATATAGGCTGGTGCAGGAATGCTGCAATAACATCGCCAAGCACGCCTCGGCCTCTAGCGTAAACATTTCCGTAAGTTCCGCCGATGGATGCGTGAGACTGGCCGTTGAAGACAACGGAGTCGGCTTTAAAGTAGAAGAGGCGCTGGCCCGGAAGGATTCGTTTGGACTCTCCGGCATGAGAGAGCGCGTTGCCCTGCTCGGAGGCAGCTTTGAGATCAAGAGCTACCCCAAGAACGGGAATGTACCGCTGGACCGCAGGAATAAAGGGCGCGGCACCAAGGTCTGGATCACACTTCCAGTAGCCAAGGAGCCCCCGGTATTGAACTTGAGAGAATCGATCGCCGCTAAGCCGATCGGTGGGAGGCCGACGCGGCGGATCAGAGCGGTTCCGGCATAGTGTTGCACGTGCTGAGCGTTGGCGGAGAAACCGAAACCTAGAAAAGGATTGGAAGTACACTCGGGCAAACATTATGGCAAAGATTCGAATCATGTTGGCGGATGATCACACGCTTTTCCGTCAGGGCATCAGAACGCTGATTTCTGCCGAAGCCGATATGGAAGTAGTAGCCGAAGCTTCTAATGGCGGCGATGCCGTGGAAAAAGCCGCCGAAGTGCGGCCGGATGTGGTGCTGATGGACATCGGCATGCCCGGTCTCAGCAGCTTCGAAGCTACACGGCAAATCAAGAAAAACCGGCCGGAAGTCAAAGT
>DATJWJ010000073.1:0-12477 GCA_035501355.1 Bryobacteraceae bacterium
GGTTGCTGGAACTCTGCTGATGCTGTTGCGGGTTCTCCGCGATTTTTTCGAGCAGCTTCAGAATGCCGAACATGATGATCAAGAACGGCCAAGTCCGGCTGAATCCGTAAACGCCGAAATAATCCATAGCCACCAGTGATCCGAGCGTGATCAGCATGATGGGCCCGCGAATGGCCTGAATGAGGCTGTTGTTAGTGGCGTTCACTGGTAGCCTCCCGAACTCCAGCTGAGGGCGGCCCGTCGCGGCGCTCCGAGATGGCTAGCCGTTCGTACAGCAGGTACACGCCTAGCGCGATCAGGGCGATCGGCCAGTAGCGCAGCAGTTGGCCGAAACGGATAATGTCCAGATTGTTCAGCAAGAACAGCAACCCAGCGGCGATCAGAACCACCGGCGCCAGCGGGAACTTGGAGGGCTCGCCGCGCCGCGGAACGATGCTCGAAAATTCATCCACGGGCAGGCCGAGCTGGCGCTTCTTAGCGGTGTGGTAGGCTTCGAACGCCATGTAAAACACCCACACGGCGGTCATCATGCCGAACAGCGGCTGCAAGTTTTCGGCGGTCTCTTCGTTGCTCAGGATGGCGATCAGGATTCCTAAAACCACCACGTGGATGAGCCCTTTGACGTACTGCCCGTTGTAGACCGCGCCGACACCCGGAATAAAACCCAGAATAAACGCGAGCCCGGGAGACGCGCCAGTGTCCGGAACGGGCGGGCTAGGCGGCGCCGGGGCCGTGTAAGGCGAAGAGGCAGCCGCGGCGGCGGGCGCCGGAGCATGTTCTTCGCAATAAACCGTGCCGTCCGCCAGACGCCGGCACGCCTCGCACAGCGCCTTGCCGCACGACCGGCAATAAGCTATGGCCGGTACATCCGGATGTGTGGTGCAATTCATTCTGGTTTACCTCTTGTCATTCGTTTGTACTGGCGTTTGCCTTGGGGGCGCAGTGCCGCTGGTTTTCTCCGAGCCTTGGCCGCCGGTGGTCTGCTGGCTGGCCGCCCCGCTGACGCCCGCAGTCTGCTCCTGATCGGACCATTCCTTGAGCCGCGACTGAATCTCGATAACCAGCCGCAGATTGTCGTAGTACTTCATGGCGCGATCCCAAACGCGATGCGAGTGATCGTCGATGCTCTGCCACACTCGCGCTGGATCCAGGTCGGAAGCGTGCAAAGGCCGCGGCTCGATGTGCGCGAAACGCGCCAGCATGGCCAGCGACAGCACCGTCATCGCCATGCCCATGGCATAGCGCGGCTGCAGCACGTTCTCCACCCAGCCGCCAAAAAGCCTCCGCCACCACGGCGCGCGTTCTTCCGATTTCTGCGCCCCACGCGGCGCCTGGTGCAGAATGCGCGTGAGCAGCTCCGCGGGCGGATCGGCCACCGGAACCACATCCAGAAACGCCGTGGCGCCCTCCACGTCGCGTGCCAGCTCCGCACAGGCACTACACACCGCCAAATGCTCTTCAAGCGCAATCCCCTGCGGGTGCGGGAGCGTCCCGTCAAAATAGTCGCATAGCAGGATTTCTACTTCAGGGCAGTTCATATGCGAACCTTGTGCCGGCGCAGCACACGGGCCAACTCGGCCCGCCCGCGATTCAGGCGCGACTTCACCGTTCCTTCCGGAACGTTCAGCACCTGCGCAATCTCACGATATTCCAATTCTTCCAGATCCCTGAGGATTACCGTCTCGCGCAAATCCGGCGACAGCTTCTGCAACGCCGATTGTAGAAGCTCGCTGGCTTCACGTCCGGCCAGCATTCCTTCGGTCCGCGACATCATGGCTGTGTTTTCTTCGAGTGCCGGCGCCTGATCTTCCAGCGACTCGGTGGCACGCTCTAGCCGCGTCCGCCGATAATGATCGATCAGCAGATTACGCGTCAATCTGGTCAACCATACCACGAACAATCCTTCGCCGCTACGGAAGCTCTTGAGGTTCTTAAACACGCGCAGGAAAACCTCTTGCGTCAAGTCCTGCGCTTCGGCGTCGCTCGAAGTGAAGCGATAGCAAATCGAGTACACTCGCCGGCTATGCAGCTTGACGAGTTCTTCCCAGGCGGCATCCTGCCCGCTCAGGCAACGCTCAACGAGTTGGGCATCAGCATCCAAACGGTCGCCGGTTCGAGCCTGTAAATGCGGTGCGACCCAGGTCCATCTCCCCGCCGGAATCGCCACCGTTGCCATGACTTCCTCAATCTCCTGCTTCCAGTATTGAAAACGAGGATTTATGATAAGAAGTTCACTTGAATCCAAGCTTTACATTCTACAAAGGACCTTTTCAGAGTACCAACTGGAAACCGACTCGTCTCAGGCCCACTCCAGACGCCTGGGCACAAGGCGTCGCGTGAGCACTCTATCATCGCTTCAGCGTCGCCGGGCAGCGCTGGTTACGCTCGCCGTATTGATCATTTTGGGGATTCTCGCCCTTCGCTCCAGCGGGGTATCCTTTAACTGGAATCTCTTTCTGGGGACCATCCAGGGCGTGTCTTGGATCTGGCTAATCGTCGCTATCCTATTGATGCTGCTTACTTATGTCGGCCGCGCACTGCGTTGGGAAGTGATGCTGCAGCCGCTGGGGCGCAAGGTTAGCATCTCAAGGCTCACTTCGGATACCGCTATTGGCTATATGGCTGCCACCTTATTGGGCCGAGTAGGGGAACTGGTTCGCCCATATCTCATTTCCGTTAGCGCCGGCGTTTCCTTCTCCTCCCAGATCGCCGCCTGGCTTCTGGAGCGCGTGCTTGACCTGCTGGCAGTCTTGCTGATTTTCGGATTCGCTCTCCTCCGAGTACCATCCCACGGGCTACCCCTTGGGGCAGGGCTTCGTTGGACTCTGCACGCTGGGGGATACCTGGCCGCCGTTGCTGGCTTCGTTTGCCTCTTGGTGATAGTGGCCTTTCGGAACTTCTCCCAGACTGCGCGGGAACGGATACTGGCTGGACTTTCGTTTCTTCCAAGCAATTACTATAGTCGTAGTAAGACAGTGCTCAATGCCTTTGCTCGGGGCGTGGAGGTCACGCAGCGCCCTGGGCCACTCAGTCTGCTGGCCGTCTATACCGGCTTGGAATGGGTCTTGATCACGGCGGCCTACGCTGCGTTGCTTAAGTGCTTCGTAGCGACACGGTTTTTAAAAATTACAGATGTAGTAACATTGCTAGGATTCATCGCCTTCGGAAGCATCGTGCAAATCCCTGGAATCGGTGGAGGAATCCAAATAACGTCAATTGTAGTACTACGAGAAATCTACGGCCTCTCGCTGGAGTCGGCTTCGGGAATCGCTTTGTTTATCTGGATCCTCACGCTGATCGTGGTGGTGCCTCTGGGATTGGCCTGCGCGCTGCATCAAGGAATGAACTGGCATAAAATCAAGCAGTTGGCTAATAGAAAGTTGCCGGAAGAAGAGGAGCTGACATGATCTGCCCGTTCTGCGGTTTCAAGCAGGATCGCGTAATCGATTCGCGTGAGAGCAAGGAGGGCGACGTTGTTCGCCGACGTCGCCAATGCCTGGGATGCGAGCGGCGATTTACCACCTATGAGCGCAGCGACGAGATTCCCTACATGGTCGTCAAAAAGGACGGCCGCCGCGAGAAATTTGACCGGCAGAAGGTGCTGAGTGGGCTGCTGAAGGCGTGTGAGAAGCGGCCTGTGCCGATGTCAAAACTGGCTGAGATCGTAGACGCCGTCGAGGCCAAGTTGGCCGACAGTTCCGAGCGAGAATTAAGTACTACTGAAATAGGAGAAATGCTCATGGACAAGCTCCGCAACCTGGACAAGATCGCCTACGTACGGTTTGCCTCGGTCTACAGAGACTTTCAGGACGTCGAGGCTTTCCTCAACGAATTGAAGAACTTAGTTCTACAGAAGCGGTCCTGAGTGGTACCTGGTGCCAGCCCGCCGCGACCTGGAAGTTTGGTGTAACCAATCGCCTAGAAAAACATCTTGTATTTAGGACTTAACTTCGAAAACGTTTCGGTGCTATAATCGGTTGCTATCATTACGGCCGGCGCGGTGGCGTGGCGCACACCCGAAGTAGGAGTCTGTACTGAGCAGAGCAGTGAAACCGACAGTATGATTTCAGTGCGAGGCCGGCAGGTGAGTATCTAAGTGGACCATTTCGAAGATCAATTTTTAGCCGAAGGTCATGAGCCGTTGGGTGGGATGCCGTTCGACGAAGAGGCGAACTTTTTCCATCCCGAAGAGGTTCAGGACGAAGAATTCCCTGCGGCACAGCAGGCTGAAGAGTCGATTTACACCGACGATCCGGTACGCGTGTATCTGCGTGAGATGGGCGCCGTCCCGCTGCTCACCCGGGAAGGCGAAGTCAATCTGGCGCGCCGCATGGAGCGCGGCAAGCTGCGGATGCAAAAGTCGATCAGCCGGTCGGCTCTGGTGCAATTGCGCGCGGTCGAAATCGCGGAGGTACTGAAGCGCGGCGACGACGAACTGGATAATTTCGTAGATCTGGGAGATGCCGAGGAAGGCAGTCCCGCGGACACCAAGAAGCAGGCCGAGGTTCGCGCCGAATTTGCCGACATCATCGCGCTGCACAAGCGTTACCAGCAACTGGACGAAAGGCTGGAGGCGGTTCCACTGAGCAACAAGCGGCTGCGCAAGCGCTGGCAGGGCAAGCTGAATCGGGCCAAGGTGGAGATGTCGCGCGCAATTCGCCGCATCGCCTGGCTGCCCTCGCGTTGGAAGCAGTTCTCGAAAGAAATCGAGCATGCCGTCGATCAGCTGGCGCAGCTCGAGCAGGATCTTCGCAAGCTGGAAGGCCGGTCGGGCATTACCGCTCAGGCCCGGGCACGAGAATTGCGCCGCGAGGTCCGCAAGCTGGAGACGGCCGCGGGCGCCCCAGTGGTGGATCTGCGCCATAGCCTGACGGTGATCCGTCACGGCGAAATCGAAGCCGAGCGCGCCAAGAAAGATCTGGTGGAGGCCAACCTCCGCCTGGTGGTCTCGGTGGCCAAGAAGTACGTCAACCGCGGGCTGCACCTGCTGGACCTGATCCAGGAGGGCAACATCGGCCTGATGCGCGCCGCCGATAAGTTCGAATACCGGCGCGGCTACAAATTTTCAACTTACGCCACCTGGTGGATCCGACAAGCCATCACGCGCGCCATCGCCGATCAATCGCGCACCATCCGCATTCCGGTGCACATGAACGAGAGCATGAACAAGTTCCTGCGCGCGACGCGGGAGCTTGAAAAGGAATTGGGCCGCGCTCCCACCAACGACGAGATTGGCCGCCGCATGGACATTCCGGTGGAAAAGGTGCAAAAGCTCAAGACCATTTCGCGCGATCCGGTTTCGCTTGAAACGCCGGTGGGCCGCGATGGTGAATCCGCCCTGGGCGATTTGATTGAGGATCGCTGGGTGGGATCGCCCGTGGATGCGGTCATCGATTCCAACGTGCGCGACGAGACCGCCAATATTTTGAAAACGCTCTCTCCCAAAGAAGAGAAAGTAATCCGGCTGCGCTTCGGCATCGGCTGCGAACGCGAGCATACGCTGGAAGAAATCGGTCAGGAATTCGATGTAACGCGCGAGCGCATCCGGCAAATCGAAGCTAAGGCGCTTCGCCAGCTTCGGTCTCCGGAGCGAGCTCGCCATCTGCGAGCTTTACTAGCTGCAAGGTAAAGCCGCCTCCTCCTCCGCGTGAAAGGCCGGGCAGGTCGCCCGGCCTTCTTTATTGGCAGGCACAATCCGTGGCGGACCTCCAGACTCAGCGCTCGTTGCCGGATGCCAGCGTTTCCCATGGTATGGTATGGCGACCGCTAAGATTACGATCACGCTCGAAGACGAACAGCTTTCGGAAATTCGCGCGCTGGTCGCAGCCGGAAAGGCTCGCAGCGTCACCGGGTTCGTGCAACATGCGGTGAGAATCGCGCTGTCCGATGCGGCTGGCTGGCAGGAGATGCTAAGCGACGCGCTTCGCCAGACTGGCGGTCCGCTGACAAAGAAGGAGCGCGCTTGGGCTGATGCGCTTCTTACATCTGGCAGCCCAAGCGAAGCTCCCGGCGAGGAAAGGCCGCGTGAGTGGAATCACTTTGGACGCCGGTGGGCTGATTGCCCTGGACCGGAACGATCGCCGGGTGCTGGCACTGGTTGCGCGCGCGGCCCAACGTGGCATGCGGATCACTATTCCGGCAACGGCGCTCGCGCAGGCGATTCGCAATCCCTCGAAGCAGACCCGGTGGTCGAGGCTCATTAGACGGGCCGGCACTGATCTCACGGCGCTCGACGGACCGGATGCAACGGCCGTGGGGCTCTTCTTTATTGCCGCAAAGCCCGCTAAATCGACAATACAGGGCGGAAATGTTACAATAAAAACAGAGCGCTCCCGCTCTCCCACCTCTATGGCAAGTAAACCTGCTTTCTCTCAAGGCGCGCAGATCGAACACTCGAAGTATGGCCTAGGGTCCGTCCTGTCGTGCACCGAAGAACACATCGTAATCAAGTTCGACGACCACGGCGAGAAGAAATTCGTCCTAGCCATCGCACTCGCAGCGCTGAAGAAAAGCGACCGCCAACCGCCGGTGGAAAAGCGCCGGGCTGCGCGTAAGAAAGCTACACCGGTCGCCGCGCAGTAGCGTTGCCTGCGCAGATCTCGCACGCCGACTAGGAATGACCAAGCACTGGATGCGGCCGATACGGCTCGGCTAGCGCCTGAAGTTCACTCTCGTCCAGCTTCAGATTGACTGCCGCAACGGCATCATCCAAATGCTCCATGCGCCGGGCTCCGACGATAGGCGAAGCGATCCCGGGCTGGGCCAGCACCCAAGCCAGCGCAACCTGGGCATTGGAAACGCCGCGCTCGCGGGCTATATCGCTCACGCGCTCCACCACCTCGAAATCGGAATCCTGATAATACATGCGCTGCGCGTACTCGTCGGTGCGCGAGCGCACCGTTTCGCCAAACCCTTCCTTGCGCCGATTGCCGATCAGAAATCCGCGCGCCAGCGGACTCCATGGAATGAGCCCAATCCCTTCCTGGCGGCATAGCGGATTCATCTCGCGCTCTTCCTCGCGGTAGATGAGGTTGTAATGATTCTGCATGCTGACGAAGCGCGCGAGGCCCAGCTCGTCGGCTTTATAAAGCATGCGGGCGAACTGCCAGGCGAACATGGAGGAAGCGCCCAGGTAGAGCGCCTTGCCGGCCCGCACCACATGGTCGAGCGCTTCCAAAGTTTCTTCGATCGGCGTGGAGTAGTCGAAGCGGTGGATCTGGTACAGATCCACGTAGTCCACGCCCAGCCGGCGCAGGCTGTTGTCGATGGAATGCAGGATGTGCTTGCGCGATAGCCCACGCTGGTTGGGGTCGCTCGACATCGGGCTGAAGACTTTGGTGGCGATCACCAGCCGTTCGCGCTCCGGCCCGAAGTCTTTGAGCGCGCGCCCCAGGATTTCCTCGCTCACGCCGTGCGAATAGATGTCGGCGGTATCGAAGAAATTGATGCCCAACTCGAGCGCGCGCTGGATCAGCGGACGGCTCTCTTCTTCCTCCAGCACCCATTCGCGCCAGCGCTTGGAGCCATAGGTCATGGCGCCCAAGCAGACGCGCGATACCTTCAGTCCCGTCGAGCCGAGATTGACGTATTCCATCCGCCGAAGCTTTTAGTCTCCGCCCTTCGCGAGCTTCTCGCGCTGTTCGCGCAAGATCGCTTTTCGGCTGAGCTTGATTTTGTTGCCTTCGAGCGCCAGAACCTTGACCAGAATCTGGTCGCCTTCCTTCAGTTCGTCTCGAACCTGCTTGATGCGGTTCTCCGAGATTTCGCTGATATGCAGCAGGCCGTCAGTGCCCGGGAAGATCTCGACGAATGCGCCAAAATCGACGATGCGCACAACCTTGCCCAGGTAGGTCTTGCCGACCTCAGCCACCGCCGCGATATCGGTAACGCGCTGGATGGCCTTCTTGGCGGACTCGCCGTCGGAGGCGAAGATGTTCACCGTGCCGTCGTCTTCGACATCGATCTTGACGCCGGTTTCGTCCACGATGCTGCGGATCATCTTGCCGCCCGGCCCGATCAGGTCGCGGATCTTGTCGGTCGGAATAGTGAGCGTGTAAATGCGCGGCGCATATTGCGACATTTCACCGCGAGGCTCGGAAATCGCGCTGGTCATCTTGTCCAGGATGAACAACCGCGCGCGCCGGGCCTGTTCGAGCGCTTCCTTCATGATCTTGGTGGTGACGTTGGGAACCTTGATGTCCATCTGGAGACCGGTGATGCCCTTGGACGATCCAGCCACCTTAAAATCCATGTCGCCGTAATGATCTTCGGCGCCCGCGATGTCGGTCAGAATGGCGTAATCCTTGCCTTCCAGCACCAGTCCCATGGCTATGCCGGCGATGGGATCGGTGATCTTCACGCCCGCATCCATCAACGCCAGCGTGGCGCCGCACACCGTGGCCATGGAGCTGGAGCCATTCGACTCCAGGATGTCGCTCACGACGCGCAGGGTATAGGGAAACTCATTTTCGTCGGGAATGACGGCGGAGATGGACCGTTCGGCCAGCGCGCCGTGTCCAATCTCGCGGCGTCCGGGTCCGCGCATGAATCCCACCTCGCCCACGCTGAAGGGCGGGAAGTTGTAATGCAGCATGAAGCGCTTGGAGGTCTCGGAGAGATCGAACATCTCGATGCGCTGTGCGTCGTCCTTGGTGCCGAGGGTGACGGTGACCAGCGCCTGCGTTTCGCCGCGCGTGAATAAAGCCGAACCATGCGTGCGCGGCAGCACGCCGACTTCGCTCTCGATGGGCCGGATCTCGTCGAACGCGCGGCCATCCGGACGGCGCCGCGCCTTCAGCATCTCGTCGCGGAAGATGCGCTCTTTCAGGTGATCGAAAAGATCGCCGCCTTCTTCCATTTGATCTTCAGGCAGCGGCGTCACGACTTTGTCTCGCGCATTCGCCACTTTCTGATAGCTCTCCAGCTTCTGATACTTCTTGGTGTTCAGCGCGTCGGTCAATTCCTCGCGAATCTGCTTCTCGATTTTCGCGTATAGCTCTTTGTTGATTTCCGGAGGCGTGAAGGTCGACTTGGGCTTGCCGGCTTTGGCGACCAGCTCGCGGATGCCCGCGACGATTTTCTTGCAGCAGTTGTGGCCGTATTCGATGGCTTCCAGCACCTCGGCCTCGCTGGCGTGCTGCGCGCCCGCCTCCACCATGACGATGCCTTCTTCGGTTCCAGCCACGACGATGTTGATCTTGGCCCCGCGCGTCTCATCGTAGCTGGGATTGGGAATCAGCTTGCCGTTGACGGAGCCCACGCGCACTCCGCCCAGCACATGCTGGAACGGAATGTCGGAAATAGCCAGCGCGGCTCCGGCCCCGACAATTGCGAGCGTGCTGGGATCGCGCTGCGGATCGGCCGAAAGCACCATGGCGATGACCTGGCTCTCGTTCATGAAGCCTTCGGGAAACAGCGGGCGAATGGGCCGGTCGATCAGGCGGCTGGTGAGAATTTCTTTCTCCGAGGGACGCCCCTCGCGCTTGATGAAGCCGCCCGGAAACTTGCCGGCGGCGTAAGTGTATTCGCGATAGTCCACCGTGAGCGGAAAGAATCCGGCTCCGGGCTTAGGTTGTTCTGCGGCGCAGGCGGAAACCAGCACCACCGTGTCTCCCGAACGGACCAGCACGGCCCCATTGGCCTGCTTTGCGATTTTGCCCGTCTCGAGGGTTATTTTCTGACCATCCAGGTCGATTTCTACTGTCTGTAACATTGAATGTCCTTTTAATCCAGGTCAAGTTGGCTTGCCTGCGGTTGACTAAGAGGAGACTGGAGTGAGGGACTGAAGGGAGCGCCGCCCACCGGGGCGGGTTGCCGGGCAGCTAACGTCGAATGCCCAAGCTTTGGATCAGGTTTTTGTACCTTTCCGGGTTACGGCTTTTCAGGTATTTCAAAAGGCGACGCCTGCGGGCGACCATCGACAACAATCCTCGTCGGGAATGATGGTCCTTGCTATGCGTCTTGAAATGATCCTCGAGCTGCTTGATGCGCTGGCTGAGGATTGCGACCTGGACTTCTGGCGAGCCGGTATCGGTCTTGTGAACTTTGTACTGCGCAACTACTTGTTGTTTCGTGTCGGTCGCCAGGGCCATGCTCGAATCGATACTCCTCGTCTATTCTTAATCTCTTTTTGTACTGCTCCAGGATAGCACAAGCCAAGCGGGGTCAACAAACGACTACTTGAGATAGTATTCGTTCATGCCGGATGCATCCGCGTCGCGCTTGAGCTTGTGGAAGCAGCGACTTGGTCGTGTGCCGCCATCGGTCTGGGAGCAGATTGGGTTGGAGACCTTGGTGTTGGCAGACAACGAGCTGTCTGAGCTGCCTGAGGAAATTGGGCGCCTGAAGAAGCTTCGCATGCTCGATATGGGGCACAATAGGCTGACGTGCGTTCGCTGCCCCGGCTTGACAAACTCGACTTGCGGTGGGTGACGACGCTCGAGCCGCCCGAATGGATCGCGGCGCTCGAAGCACGCGGCTGCGCGGTGTACCGTTGATGTCGCTTTGGTGGGCAGAGTCTTCGCTGGGCGATGCGCGCATCGGAGTGTGGAAGCCGTCCGACACCCATAACGCTCTTTTTAGCCCGGACAGACAATTCCGGGGAACTTTTCGCTGCTCCCGACACAAATCGTTACAGGGGCAGGCCAGTATACTTAGCGTGGAGGCGTCGCCTCCTGGAAACCTGTTGTCTTCAAGCGGAATCCTAAATGACGATGGCAAAATCGGGTTTGTTAATTCTTTTCGGGGCGGCGCTGGCGCGTCTTGCCTCTGCTCAAGCTTTTGATAACACAGGAAATCATCTGCTCAACGGAGCTTACTACTTCCGTGAGGTAGTCTATACCAGCAATGTGGACGTGGCCGTGTATGGAGGTATCACTTTCGACGGTAACGGTAACTATTCAATCTCCGGTACGACTTTCGATGACAGTTCTTTCCAGACCCAAGCCTACTCCGCGACTGGCACTTACGTCGTCTCGGCCAGCGGCTATGGATACTTGCAGTCCAACCAGATATTGACCGCGGTGGGCAGCTCGAATGCCGTGACCCATGGGCTGGTTTCTAACGGGATTTTTGTGGGAAGCAGCACCGAGAGCGGGATAAATGATCTTTTCATTGCCGCGCCGATCGCCTCACAAAGCACCGGAACGTTTCTAGGGTCGTACACGCTCAATTACATGGATCCGATCGGAGAGATCACGCAAGGAACTCCGTTCGATGCGCAGCTCACGCTGAGCTCGAATGGCTCGGGCGGTATCGGAACGGTGAACGTCGCGGCGTACTCCTCGACTTCCACGCCCACTACACAATCCATCTCCGGCGTGAAATATTTCGCCAGCAACAATGCGTTCGTTTTGCAGTTTCCGTCAAACTCGAGCAGCAATCTCGTCCAGGGGAACGAATACTTATATTCCTCGCCTGACGGCAGTTTTGTCTTCGGCGGCGGACCTGACAACATCGACATGATCGTGGGAGTGCAGAATGGCTCGTCGGGAAGCAACTTCGGAGGGCTATACTATCAAGCCGCTATCCAGGCCGACCTGTCGCAATTCGCCACCGCGGGGACATACGGCCTGGACACCTATTATGGATCATTCAACGCCAGCAACGGCGTGGAAGTAGGCCACCAGCGAGTGCTCTACTACGGAAGCACACCAGAGGGCTTTACTTATGCGGATTTCACCACACAAAGCTCCAGCGGGACTTACGATGACTCGTTCTTCCTGGCGAATTACACGGGTGGAAAAGGCGGAGCGATCCGAATTGGATACGGGGTTGGTCCGGAGCTCGGTATTTACGTCGCGGTCCAGGCGCCCAGCTTTAGTGGTGGCGGCGTTTATTTGAATCCGACTGGCGTGCTGAATGCCGCCAGCTCCGCGCCGTTCACCGCGGGAGTGTCGCCCGGAGAGTTGATCACATTGGTTGGAACCAACATCGGTCCCAGTAATCTCCAGGTTGCACAGACCTTACCGTTTCCCACGATGCTCGGAGGGGTGCAAGTGTTCATCAACAACATCGCCGCGCCCATTTACTATGTAAGCTCCGGCCAAGTCGCGGCGATTGTACCTTATGAAATCGCCTCTTCGTCCATCGCCCAGATTCAGGTGATCTACAATCAGACGCCGTCGAATCTCGTTACTGAATACATCAATCAGACTACACCGGGCGTCTTTACCGAGCCGGCCGGGGGTGTGGGCGACGCGGCCGCCTTGCACCAGGATTATTCTTTGGTGTCGTCGTCCAGTCCCGCTCAGGTCGGAGAGACGATCGCGGTATACGTTACCGGCCTGGGGAGCGTGTTGGGCAACATTAGCGACGGCGCAGCCGCCCCGACCCAGCCACTGCTCGATACCAGCAACACGATTACAGCCACTGTGGATGGCGTGGCCGCCACCGTGACGTTCGCGGGACTCGCACCCGATCTGGCCGGCCTTTACCAGGTCAACGTGATCATACCGAGCGGCGTCACTTCGGGCGACG
>DATJWJ010000074.1:0-27158 GCA_035501355.1 Bryobacteraceae bacterium
CACCATAGAAGCCGAATGAACCGCCATGACCAGCCCAGCCGCGCCCGCCGTAAACGCCACCGCCTCCGTAATAACCGCGCCCGCCGTGACTAAAACCTCCACCATTGAAACTGCGGCCGCCATTGAAGCTGTGCCCGCCGCCGCCGAAACTATGTCCGCCGCCAAAGCTGTGCCCGCCGCCACCAAAGCCATGACCGCCGCCAAAGCTGTGTCCGCCCCCACCAAAGCCATGACCGCCGCCGTGACCGCCCCCACCGCCTCCGTGACCTCTGGCCAAAACCGCGGCAGGAGTCAAAAGAACAGCAGCTAAAACCATTCCCGGGAGGGCGAATTTTTTGAACATTGGGGAGATCCTTCACAGCTTTGGATGCAAGGGATCAAAGATTCGTTATCAAAATTACATTCTGTTAAGAGAGCGCATCATTTCGCCGCCGCGGACTTTGGCTGGCGGTCCTGGACTAAGCCCCGCATGCCCCAGTCTGCCAACTTGGTAATCCGACCCTTGCCATAAGGCGGCGCGACTTCTCGGATCTCAAACGTGACGTTTGTTCCTTCGACTTCGACCAGTGCGTGTGCGAAGAACCACCCGTCGTCGTACGCCCCAGACGCGCGCAAGTGGCCGCCCGAACTTGCCATCGAGACATAGGTAACGCCGTTTAGCTCGAAGTGCATCATCTGGTGAACGTGACCGGCGATCACGTACTTGACGCCATACCGCTCGGCAAGCTGCTGCAACGCGAAATTTGGATTCTGTAGCGCGACGTGGAATAACCAGGATGGCCGATGCGAGATGACAAATTTCAGGGGCTGCGCTGCATGCGCTTTCAAATCCGATTCGAGGAAAGCTAGTTCCTCGCTGGAGAGCTCTTCGGTCCGGCTGTTGTCCAGAATTATGAAGTGCGCCTGGCCGTAATCGAAGCTGTAGTGTAGTCCGCGCGCATGTTGTCTGAACAGCTGTTCTGATTTTGGAGACCAGATATCGTGATTTCCAGGAGCGAGATAAAGTTTATAGCGCCGGTAGGGCATCAAGAGCCGATCAACCTGGCGCCACTGCGCATCGGCGTTTTCGTCCTGGGTGCCTTGTATCGTGTCACCCACGCTGATCACAAACGCCGGGCCTTCCGCCGCAACCTCTTTCCACACCTCCCGGTAGACGCCGGCTTGGGGTTCTCCGGTCCGATCGCCTAGAATGGCGAAGCGAAACCGGTCTTTCTGTGCCGCTGGCTGACCCCACAGCAGAATCGATAGGAGCAATGCCGCGCAGCTGACGAGGCGTCCGTATCTGGCAGCGATCCGCAAGGGTAGATCTCTCCTCTTAGAATTGTCCCAAGTGCGCGGCCCACAAGTGCAGGCAGGTTTTGAATGTTCTCCTTTTCTTCGCCTATACTAGGAGGCAATAATATACTTGACATACCACACCGAGAGGCGTATAGTTGAATCATGAAAAGCCAAGCAACGCTCCGAGATGCGATGCTGTATTTCTCGGAATTTGAACATTGCAAAGAGTTTATGACGGAGTTGCGTTGGCCTGATGGCAAGGTAAAGTGCCCGCAGTGTGGCTCCGAGAAAGTGACCTATCTCGCGAAAGCGCGAGTGTGGAAGTGCTACGGCAAACATCCTCGTCCTACGTTCACCCTGAAGACTGGAACCATCTTTGAGGATTCCCCAATCGGCCTCGAAAAGTGGCTTCCGTGTGCGTGGCTGCTCATCAATTGCAAGAATGGAATCAGTTCGTATGAAGTGGCCCGCGATTTTGGTGTCACGCAGAAAACCGCATGGTTCATGCTTCAGCGCATCCGGCTGGCGATGCAAGACGACCTCAAGGGCGGAATGCTTAGCGGCGAGATTGAAGTTGATGAAACCTTCATCGGTGGCAAAGCACGAAACATGCACAAGTCCAAGCGTCTCGAAAAACTTGGCGGCAGCCTTCATGGTGTAGGCGGAAAAGAAATGGTGTTCGGAATGGTAGAGCGAGACGGCAAGGTCCGCACCATGCACTTGGGCGGTCGCGGCAAGCCACTTCTGCAAGCAAAGATTAAGCAGAACGTTGAAGCGGGATCGGCCATATTCAGTGACGAACTGGATTCCTACGATGGCCTGTCGCCGGACTTCAAGCACGAAGTTGTGAACCACGCGGTTGAATACGTCAATGGCAACGTTCACACCAACACAATGGAGAACTTCTGGAGCCTCCTCAAGCGCGGCTTGCACGGAACATATATCAGCGTAGAACCGTTCCACCTGTTCCGCTATCTGGACGAGCAGGCGTTTCGGTACAATCACCGGAAGGCCACGGATGCCGAAAGATTTGCAACTGTGCTGAAGCACGTTGTTGGACGCAGGCTCACTTACGAGCAACTGACCGGAAAGTCGCAGGCTACACAACATGGCTGATGGGCCTGAAACACAAGACAGTAACGAAGAGAGAGGGACGCGGGAAGAAACACCGCCGCTCACCGCAGAGCAGTTCATTGCTACGCCCGAATTCCGACGGCTCAAAAAAGGCATGCGGAAAATAGTGAAAGTGTCGAAAGCAGAGATTGAGGATCGGGTACAGCGCGCGCGATTAAGTTCCCCGCGTGCTGGAAATCCGAATGCCCCTGGGCGCCGAGTACAGAAACGTAATCGATCTGGAAAATAATGCCGAATCCATGGATGAGCAACCAGACACCAAGAACGGAACTGAGCGTTCCCCAGAGTACTCGTCTACGCCAACCCCACCTAAACCAGAAAAAACTAATGAGTCCGAGCTGCTCACAGACGTAGCCCGAAACAAGGAGAATCCAACCACGAACCTTAAGCGCCAATTTGGGCTGCTCGAAATTCTGACGGCGGTCTTTGATGGCCTTCTGGTGGCCATAGGAGTTGGTGCTTTGTGCATCTACAACGGGCAACTCGCCGTGATGCGCGGAACTCTTGAGGAAGTTAAACGAAGTGGACAAGAATCCACTCAGCAGGTTTGGCGTGCGATTGAAAATATAAATTGGCTCGCGCGTGAGATGAACTATGCCCGAGATCAAGCCGTTGCCTCTGCGGCGGCTAACGAGCGAAACGCTAAAACCGCACTTGCTGCGAGCATTAGTGCCGCTGATCGGCAATGGAGCACAATGAGAGATCAATTGGAAGCGAGCGAAAGAAACTCTCTTCCATGGATTGGACTCGACAATAGTGGATATCTTCCTGTTGAGACATTCAGTGAAGAATGGCCACCGTTGCTTCCAAATCCGTCTTCGCGCCTCGTATTTAGCTATGCAGTTAGGAACTTCGGTATGTATCCGGGATTCCGTGAAACTGAGACCATTCATTGGGAGCCGGTGCCGGATATTGGGAAAGCCATGCCTTCTCTGAGAGAGGCGTGCCTTGTTGATGCCTATCGTGGTGGGCAAGTCACCCTCAAGGGGGATATTGGAGAGATGCTCCTTCCCGGAGCAATCAAGCCATCCGGTATAGACCAACTCATGGCATATGGAGAAACTTCGGTCCCTCACCACCTTCACCGCATATGGGTAACGCTTTGTGTCAATTACTCCGATGCTAAGAGCGGCTGGCATTTTTCTGGGTATCGCTATATCAGCCACGAACCCGATGGTGCCACACCCGTCTTGATTCCAGGGCATCCCGATTGGTCTTACGTGCCCATACGCGGTTTGTCTTTGGTTGCTGCAGACGCAAATTGAATTGGTGGCTTGGCCTGTCACGCCGCCCCTAGCGTAACCAGCCAGACTAAAGTACGTCAAGTATATTAACGCCATACTAGGAGCTGTGCCTGCTCGGTCCTGCCTGGTTTCATTCACCGATCCGGAAGGCGTCGAGCATTCCGTGCGGGTGCCGGCCGAGAGCCTGTACGAGGCCGCTGTTGAAGCGATGGCCGCATTCCGGCGCGGCGGGTTTACGGAAGTGCCCTTAGGACCAGCCACACGGTTGACCATTCACGTCAAAGCACCGGAGGAACAACACACCGTCACGGTCAGTAAGGTTCTTTCCTGGCTGGACGGCGGCGCAAGCAGCCCGAGAGAGCAGGTGAAGAAGAATCGACTGCGCGAACGGCTGAGGACGTGAGTTGTGACTCGGCTGCGATTAGTTCGATGGATCGCGGCGCCGCGTTGTGGTGACGCCTGTCAAAATGCCCAATCCAATCAGGACCACCACGCCGACTCCGATCCATTGCGGTGGCACATGCATCAGAAACGCGCCCATCGACAGCCCGATGATCAGCACAATGAAACCCACAATGTAGATGCCGAATGACATATGTTCCCCCGTAACGGCCTTGACCGCCGCAGGAATAGGAGCATTTCGAATTCCAGGATGCTGGAGGGGTTGTTACTTTAAGTGACCAACATCCCAATCGCGGCCGCGGCCATCGCGATAAAAGTGATCCAGCCCAGGCAGCGAATCAGGCGAGGAGCTACGGCTGGGCCCATAACGCGGCGATCGCTGGTCATCAACACAACCAGCAGAATGAGAGGCGGCGCCAGCACGCCGTTGACTACCGCGGACCAGAACAGCATTCTTACCGCATTGAGGTGAGCGAAGTTTAGAACTAATCCGACAGCCATCGCCGCGCCGATCACCGCGTAAAATCCACCGGCCCGCCGCGGCGGCACGTCCAAGGTTCCACGCCACGCGGCCGCTTCCGCTATGGCATACGCGCACGAGCCGGCGAGCACCGGAACACCGAGCATTCCGGTTCCGATGACGCCCAGGCTGAATAACCAATACGCGCCATTTCCAGCCAAAGGTAGCAATGCTTGGGCGGCTTGTTTCGCGGTCTCGATATCATTTTTTCCATGCGCGTGTAAAGTTGCCGCCGTGGTCAAAATGATGAAGTACATGACGACGTTCGAAAAGAACATGCCGCTAAGCACGTCGGTTCGAAGCCCTCGAATGGCCCCGGCGTCCGGCACTTTTAGCTTTCGGCCCGGCGCAAGACCATTCGCACGCTGATCCTCCACTTCCTGGGCCGCGTGCCAAAAGAAGAGATAAGGCGAGATGGTGGTTCCCAAGATGGCTACCAGGACCGAAAAGAACTCGCGGTTCCAGCTGATATGAGGAATGAAGCTGGATATAAGCACCGCGTGCCAATCCGGCCTGGCGAGGAATGCGGCCACTACATAAGCAAAGAGCACCAAGGTAAGCCATTTGAAGATTCGCACGATGTGCCGGTAGGATGACCAAAACAGCAAAACAATGATCAGCACCGCGTATCCAATTGTCAGAGGAAGCGGGCTGATGCCGGATATCATTCCAGTGACTTCGGCCATACCACCGAGATCGGCTCCCAGATTGGTTATATTGGCGACCGCCAGGAGCGCGCAGGCGCCCCACAGCACCCAGCACGAATAGCGCAGGCGAATTCCGTGGGCCAGGCCCCGCCCGGTCACGAGTCCCAACCGGGCGCACATCAGTTGAACGGCGGTCATGAGAGGGAAGGTGATCAGAGCCGTCCAGAGAGTGGCGTAGCCGAACGTGGCGCCTGCTACAGAGTAGGTGGAGATTCCGGACGGGTCGTCGTCCGCGGCGCCGGTTATGAGGCCGGGACCCAGAGAGTCGAAGAAATTTTTCGGTTCCCGGCGCTTCCGGACACGAACCGTTGTGGCGCTCATTAGCCACGTGAAAGCAAGTTGGTCACCAAATGTTTTGATTGGTAAAGCCTAGCGTTAGGCGCGCGCGTCACTCTTTAAGCCAGAGGATTGGCCGTTTCTTACGCGGAACCCGATACTCCAACGGTGAACATTTTTCACTTGTTAAAGGCCCGCTGGTCGAAGATGGATTACTAAGTGGCTCATAACTGGTCAAGATGGCGGCTGGCAGATCAATTGCTGTTCTGCCTGCGTGGCTCGCTAGAGTCCACAGGAGAAAATGATGGCGCAGATACGAACTCATAGATCAGAGGACTTTGATGCCGTCCTCGTGGAAGAACTAAAGATTTTGAAAAATGGTGAACGGCATTTGCAACAGCTCTTCCCTAAATTGCGCTCGCAGCCACAGCTTCGAGACTATTTTCTGCTCGAACTGACGGCAGTCCGTCAGCGAGCGGATCGTTTGAATGCGGTGTTGAACCCGGTGTGCGTTGGGGAATTGCCGGCTTGGACAGAAACCCCGAGCGTCAGTCCTGCAGCTTAAAAAGGAGAAGGAAAAATGGGCTTGATCCTGCTAGTCATCTTGATTCTTTTAGTGATTGGAAGTTTGCCTACCTGGCCATACAGCGCGGGCTGGGGCTACTATCCGACAGGTGGCCTCGGTTTGGTGCTTCTAATAGTTCTGATCCTGGTGCTGATCGGTCGATTCTGACCGACTTCTGCGGTACGCCGTCCTCTCCCACCCACAGACATCAGGGCATTGGTGCATCTTTCAATGCCAGCAGTTCGCTGCGCGCGTCTACCAACGTGGGCTGGCCATCGCCGCCGTAGAATCGGAGGATGTCGGCGCGAAGCTCGGCGGAAATCGGGCCGGGCGTCTCGCCCAGGTGTACAAGCAGTTTCTCGTAAGTTTCGTCAGCCAAGCGATAACCGCCGCGGCGCGTGGGCTGACCAGTATCGAAGTTCTCGTTCGGGAACTGCAGCTGGTCCTGGCCGGCCTGAGTGAGAAGGCTTCGGTAGCGGCGTTGTGTGTCATCAAAGCTGGCCAGGAACAATTTCTCAGCTTCCGGCGTCGGCACCTTGAAAGCGAGAGTCTTCAGTGGGCCGATTTTGGGAAGAATGCGGAACAACCAAGCCAGGAACCGCGCTCCGGCGCCCGGCCGGTCGTACTTACCGGCCCATTCCTTCCGATAGCTGGATCGGGAATAGCTATAGACAAAGTCGCGGCGGCTCATTCCGGCCTTTAGTTTTCGAATCTGATCGCGCTTGGCAGCCCACGCCGTCTTGGTCATCTCAGGGATCAATGTGCTCACTGTGTAGCGATAAGTTCCCAGCGCCCGGTCGACGTCCTTGAAGACGTTGTTCATGTCCAGACAATATGTCTCCTGGAAGGCCTTCTCGAGCAAAGGCTTGGCCACCTGAAATCCGATGAAGTCATGGTAAGCCTGAGGTTTGTACTGCCCGCGCGCGACCTGGACCACATCGAAAGCAAACTCCATTTTCAGATGGTCGGCTGGATTGTCTTCGTAGGTAACGGTATCGCCATACTTAGCTCGCAGCTTTGGATAAATCATGGGGACGGTTCGATTGATAGCGATCGGATGGCCTTCATTATCGGCCGCGTAGTGCGCGAGCGCTCCAAGCGCGAAGGCGTACTCATTGATATCCTGCGACTCGCGAATCAGGGCCGCGATGAAGTCCCCGCTACGGACATAATGAGCCAGGTCGCTGAAGAACTTGCTTCCGAACGGATAATAGCCCATGTCCTGGATAATGGCGCCTCCGTAGGCATAGGCATGCGCCTGGCGTAGCTGATCTTCGGTGGCGGCGGGAAAGCGCCTCAGGAGCAACGGGCGGATGCCCTGCGGCCAACTGGCATCGATAATCGCCTCGTGGCTGAGAACCGAGTAGGCCGCCAGCGGATGGTCCGCGAACGCGCCCATAAACGTTATCAGGAGTAGGTACCTAAGCCGCCGCATGTCAAGCTCGCCAGGATCGTTTCCGAGTGCCGATAGTTAGACACTCTCAGGAGTGGGCCGATTACGCTCGAATCGCCGGGACCGTTCCAACACGTGCATTTCAGAGCGATACGCAAGGCCGGGCTGGCGTTCAAAGCTGCCGGCGGCCAGGACCAGGCCCAGAAACATCGTCATATCCGTGAAAATGTGAAACATGGTCAAATGGCGGTCCGTCTCGCAGGCGTCGGCCAAGGATACTGTTAAGAACTCGGCGACCGCCAGCAAGGCAATGATCGAGATGGCCCAGGCGAGCATTCTGCGGCGCCGCGAATTTCCGCCGCTGGCAAGAAATGGCGGAACGCAAATCGCGATCGGGAGCCAGATGAGAATGTGCGCCGGCCACCAGCGAAATAGCCACGTTCGAAGAGCGCTCCAGGAGCCGAGCTGCCCATCACGCGCACCAGCGGGTTTGCCCGCCTGGCGCTGATAGTTGGAAAGATAGACCACTCGCCGGTTGGGAGCTTCCTTCCGCAAATCCGACAGCAACTTGAATAGGGGCCGGCCAGGATGCCGCAGATAGAACTTCGCCACGCCGCTATACGACGTTCGAGCAGCGAAATAATCGCGAAAGCCGGCGTCATTCATGGGGGTCATGGACGAGTAGGAGGTCATGCCGGAGTAACGGACGTCGGCGGGGCTTAGTCCGAGTTCCCGGAGGTCTTGCGCTGGAGTTTTGGAGTTTGGAAGGAGCCAGAAAAAAATGAGATTGAATCTAGCTTGGGACGTATAGTAGGCGGGCGTGTCCGCCACGGTCCAGACGATGGCCGAAAGTATGACCAGCCCGATGACGCACGCGGCCAAGCGAGCGCGCGTCTCGGGCGTCCGCCACGCCAGCCAGAACGCAAACGCTACTGCTACCACGCCCATGAGCCCGTGCTGAGCTTTGGAAACCGCGAACAGCAGCGCTGCTAATCCAAATAGCGTCAACGGAGCCAGTCTTGGCCGGTCCGCGATCGCGAGATGGAGCGCCAAAATTATCGCCGTAAGCCCGCCAGTATGGCAGCCGTGTCGGTGAAGAACGAATTCAGATAGGCGATCAAACCAGTGTCGGCGAAGATCCATAGCGCGGCTAGGGACAGCACGATTCGCCAGGGCGCGCCGAGCGGGCGTAGTAGCAGCAGGATCGAAAAATAGAATCCGAGAAATAGCAGGATGTGGAGCGCGCCTATCCAGCGAATATCCAAGCGCGCCGGATCGCTGAACACCCGCTGCATCGAAGACGCCAACCAGGCCAGCGCAGTCTCGGATGAGAAATAAGGAGCGCCCAGATAATATTGGGGTCCGCGGACATAATGCGGTTCAAAGAAGATGAAATTGTCAGCGCCATGGTCGGCGCCATCCATCGATAGCGGGCCAATTACTTTGCCGAAATCTCCGTTGTTCGCCATTCCGATGAATCCCGGGAGCAGGAGTTTCCAGATCAAAATGGCCGCGCACAACGACAGCACTAGCGCTTCCGGCATCGTGGGGCGAACGTTCTTCACCGTTCCTTAGTCTAAATCGAACGACGACTTGTAGTCGTGAGCCAGCTTGGGGTCCTGGTCTTCCTTCGCCAGCAGGCAGTTGCCTACCGCGAGCAGCTCGATGTTGGTGCCCAGGAAGCAGCGGAAGGCGTCTTCGGGAGTGCACACAATGGGTTCACCGCGTACGTTGAAACTGGTGTTGACCAGAACGGGGCAGCCAGTGGCTTCATAAAAGCGCTGGATCAGCGCATAGTAGCGCGGGTTGGTTTCACGATGCACGGTCTGGATGCGCGCCGAGTAGTCGACGTGGGTCACGGCTGGAATGTCACTGCGGGGGACGTTCAGCTTTTCGATTCCGAAGAGCTTCTGTTGCTCGGCCGTCATGGGTTTGCGGCGGCTTTCCACGACGTCGGCCACCAGCAGCATGTAGGGACTGTCGCAATCGAGCTCGAACCAATCGCTTACGTGCTCGCGCAGGACGGAGGGAGCGAAGGGCCGGAAGGATTCGCGGAACTTGACCTTGAGATTCAGCAGCGATTGCATTTGAGGAGAGCGCGGGTCGCCCAAAATGGAACGCGCTCCCAGCGCGCGAGGGCCAAACTCCATGCGCCCTTGGAACCAGCCGACCGCTTTGCCGGCTAGAAGCGCGTCCACGCAAGCGTCCAAAAGATCCGCTTCGTCGAGCACCGTGAACCTGGCGCCGGTGCCGCGCAGGCGGCGCTCAATTTCATCCTGTGCGAACTCGGGGCCGAGGTAAGAGCCGCGCATATGGTCGCCACAACCGTTGATCTTGCGCGGCTGGGCTTTGAACAGGTGATAGGCAGCCAGGGCAGCTCCCAGCGCTCCTCCGGCATCGCCCGCCGCGGGTTGGATCCAGATCCGCTCGAACTTACCATCGCGCAGGATTTTCCCGTTGGCCACGCAATTCAATGCCACGCCGCCGGCCAGGCACAGGTTCTTCGCGCCGGTTTCCTGGGCAAGCGATCTGGTCATTCGCAGGATGACCTCTTCGAGGACCGCCTGAATGGACGCAGCCAGGTCCATGTGCTTCTGGGTCAGAAGCTGGTCGGCCCGGCGCGCCGGCCCGTCGAATAGCTTGTCGAACTCGCGGCTGGTCATGGTGAGACCGGCGCAGTAATTGAAATAGTCCAGGTTCAGACGAAACGAGCCGTCGGCCTTCAGGTCGATCAGATGATCCAGGATCTGCCGGGTATAGCGGGGAACACCATAGGGAGCCAGGCCCATTAGTTTGTATTCGCCCGAATTCACTTTGAACCCGGTGTAATAAGTGAAAGCCGAATACAGCAAGCCGAGCGAATGTGGGAAGTGAATTTCCTTGACGATCTCCAGATGCTCGCCACGTCCGAGCGCTACCGAGGCGGTGGCCCACTCGCCTACGCCATCCATTGTCAGGATCAGCGCGTCTTCAAAGGGGGAAGGATAGAAGGCGCTGGCGGCGTGGCTTTGGTGGTGTTCGGCAAACAGCAGGCGCGAGACGTTGAAGCCCCCATCCACAGCCGCCAACTCGTCGCTCAGCAGGTTTTTCTGGAATAGCTTCTCGCGCACCCACAGCGGCATGGCCATCTGGAACGAGCGGAGCCCATGCGGCGCAAAAGCCAGGTAGGTCTCGAGCAAGCGCTCGAACTTGAGAAACGGCTTGTCGTAGAAGACGACATGATCGAGATCGGCTAAGCGCACCCCGGCTTGATCGAGACAATAACGGACCGCGTGAATGGGAAAGCGCGCGTCGTGTTTCTTGCGGGAAAAGCGCTCTTCCTGAGCGGCGGCGACAATTTCTCCGTCGCGAATCAGGGCCGCGGCGCTGTCGTGGTAAAAGGCGGAAATGCCGAGGATTCGCACCGCGTGAGGCTCAGAACAGGGTATAGATGAACGGTGCTACAGCGCTTCCTTGAGCCAGCACGAGCAGCGCTCCCACGAGCAGCATGACCAGCAGGATCGGCAGCAGCCAATATTTCTTGCGGGTCCGAAGGAAGGCCCAAAATTCCTTGAGGAATAGAATCATGGTCGCTTTAAAATTGGTTGGCCATGCCTTCCGCGGGCGGTCCAGGCGGTTTACGTTCGATCCAATAGGTGGGGGCCTGCGCGTCGCGCGCCAGCCGCAGAGGATCTTTGCCGAGCAGGCGCAGCAGGAAAGCCACCGGAGTTACCACCAGATAAAACAAAAGTCCGGTGACGATGGGCGTGACTATGCGGCCGAGCAGCAAGCCGAGCCCGGTCCAGACGCGATTCAAAGGGTGCAACCAGGCTGGTCGTACCGCGGCTACGGCTAAGATCAATACCGCCGGGGCCAACGCCCACCAGCGGATGGAGCGATGCGTGCGCAGCGGCGCAAGCGCAACTAATATCAAGAAAACGCCGATGACCAAGCCAAAAGCGCGGTCCGACGAGCCTCGCGCTTCAGCGTGACGGCTGAAATCTTCATGCGTCGACATTCTGAGGTTACTTAATTTAGTTTACGCCGGAGGCCGCCGAAAATGCGAGTTGGGCAGTAAATCAGAGCGGTGACGAGCAGCCGGAGGCGAGGGCGCCTAGACTGCTCGGCGTTCGCTGACCGAGGTGACCGCTGCGGCGGTGTAATACAACTGGGCGGCCGGCACCCTGACCGGTTCCGCTTCCTGGGCGGCCGGCATCCTGACTGGCTCCGGTTCTTGAGCGGCAAGCCAAGCGTTCAGGCCGCGCTCTACGGCAGCGACGAACTGGTTCAAGATGAGCGGATCCATCTCGACACTGAAATCGCAGAAGAAGTTGACATATTGGCCGCCGGCTACGGGAATGCGCAACTGCCATAGCGGGTGCGAGTGGTTCATGCTGACGTCTTCGAAAACGCTGCCTTGAATGCTCATCCGGGCGCCCTGGAAGCCGAACTCGCGGCTGCCTTTGCGAATTTGATTCCAGCATTCGTTCAAATCCGGGGCTTTAGCCACGGAGGATTCAAAATTGAGCAAGCGCGTTTCGGCATCAATGATGCGGCGGAATTTGCCGCCCAGAAACATGCGCCCGGCGCTGGCGAACTCGGCATAGTCCAGATGCCTAATGCCAATCCAGGCTGCACCGCAGAACAGGATCACGATGAGGCCGCTGAAGCGGTTATGCACGGCGCTGGTCAGCAACGACAACACCGCCACCAGCGCGCAGAAGGCATAGATCGTAAAGACCGCTCGCTTGGTGGTGAAACCGCGATCCAGGAGTTTGTGGTGGATATGGCCGCGGTCCGGCTCGAAGATCGGCCGATTGCGCAGGAAACGGCGGAGAACCGACAAAACGACGTCCAGCAGTGGGATTGAAAGCGCCAGCAGCGGCGCGGTCAGCGCCAGCAAGGTGACCGATTTTTCGCTCCACAACGCCCCGTAGCAACCCAGCAAAAATCCGATGAGCAGGCTTCCGCTATCGCCCAGAAACACGGAAGCGGGATTGAAATTGTAGCGCAGGAATCCCAACAGGCAGCCGGCCAGGGGAAGAGTTGCCAGAACCAGGGGCAAATTACTCTGAGTGAGCGCAGCCAGCAAGATGGTAATGGTAGATACCAGTCCGACACCAGCGGCCAAGCCATCCATCCCGTCGATCAGGTTAAATGCGTTGGCGCAGCCCACCAGCCATAGCACGGTGACGGCGAAGCCCAGCCAATGCCAGTTCGGCAGACCGTTGAACAAGTGGATGTCTACACGGATGCCAACCGCGTAGGCCAGCATCGCGGCCCCGCCGATTCCGATGAGCTTCTGCCGCGCACTCAGACCGATCATGTCGTCCAGGACACCGGTCATGAAAACGACACCCGCTACCAGGCTGAGCTGGAGAATGTTGGGCAGCGCTCGGTAGAGCACCGAAGTGTAGCTAAACGGCAGCGCCAGAGCGATGGCAAAGGTCGAGACGTAAGCCAGCACAATGGCTATGCCGCCGACGCGTGGAACCGCCTTCACATGCTTCTTGCGAACGCCGTCGGGTTGATCGAGAAACCCGATTTTTCCGATGGAATCGCGCACCAGGGGCGTTGCGATAAGGCTCAAGATGATCGATAAGATCCCCAGAGTTAGGATTAAGAACAAGCGCTTGCTCCTTCGAAAGTCCTTGCAGCCCGGCTCGCAACTTCAACGGCCCCGCTGCTAAGTTTAATTAGCTAGGGCCAGAGCCTTAGCTTACTCTATTTGACCCGGGAATGGTGCCTAACACCATGCAAAACTAGTTCTGAATCGTACTAGTACTAATGCACAGTTCGGTTCGGGGGAACGGTTTGACACCTGGTTCTAGCCAATGGCGTCACCGACCAGCCAAAAGCTTCTCAGCGAGAAAGTAATTCAACTTACGCTCTGGCCTGCCCGAAGAAGCAACCGCTTAACTTCCTGTTCGAAACCCATTAACCTTGGCAAGAAGGACTGAAGGCGGCGGGAACCGGATTCGGCGGTCCATTATACTTGTGGCACGGGCTTTGCCGCCCGTGGCTTCCCTACAGGAGAGATCACGATTGGCTCTTGAAGACGATTTGTACCAGCAGCGGCTCGGCCGGATCGCGGAAATTGAAGCTCTGGGCTTTCGAGCCTACGGGCAACGGTTCGATTTCACGCACACCATTCCGCAGATTCTAGAGCAGTTCGGCTCCAGGACCGCCGAGCAACTGGAGACTCGCGTGGCGGTGCGGGTGGCCGGACGGATCGCCACCATCCGGAACATGGGCAAGGCGGGGTTTGCCCATTTGACGCAGAATGGCGAGCGGTTGCAGATTTACGTGCGCAAGGACGCCGTCGGCGAGAAGGATTTTGCGCTTTACGAGCGGCTGGACATCGGCGACATCGTGGGCGTGGAGGGTTACTTATTTCGTACCAGGACGGGCGAGCTGAGCATCCACGTCGAGCATTTGCATTTTCTCGCCAAGACCCTGCTGTCGATGCCTGAAAAATGGCATGGCCTGGAAGACGTGGAAACGCGTTACCGCCAGCGCTATCTGGATCTGATTGCCAACCCGGAGGTGCGGCGGGTTTTCGAGACACGGGCCAAGATCGTCGCTTCGCTGCGGCGCCAATTGGAGGCGCGCGGCTTTCTGGAAGTGGAGACGCCCATGCTTCAGTCTCTGTACGGCGGGGCAGCCGCACGTCCATTCATCACCCACCACAACACGCTGGATATCGATTTGTATCTCCGGATCGCGCCGGAATTGTATTTGAAGCGGCTGGTGGTGGGCGGGTTGGAGCGGGTCTACGAGATCAACCGCAACTTCCGCAACGAGGGAATTTCGACCCAACATAATCCCGAGTTCACCATGCTGGAGTTCTATCAAGCCTATACGGACTACCACGGCATGATGGATTTATCCGAGGAGCTGTTGCGTCAGGCCGCGATCGACGCTACCGGCTCGGCGGTGGTGAAGTACCAGGGCCAGGAAATCGACTTCGGAAATTTCCGCCGCGTGTCGATGCGGGAGGCGGTGGGAAACTCGCAACTGAAGGGGCGGGCGCTGGTGGACGTGTTCGAACGCGAGATCGAGTCCACCCTGGTGCAGCCGACCATGGTCTACGATTATCCGGTGGAGGTCTCGCCGCTGTCCAAGAACAAGCCGGATGAGCCAGATTTTGTAGAACGCTTCGAGATCTTTATCGCGGCCATGGAGATCGGCAATGCGTTCACGGAACTGAACGATCCGCGCGAGCAGCGCCGCCGCTTCGAGATGCAACTGGCCATGCGGGAACGCGGCGATCAGGAGGCGCATCAGATGGATGAAGACTATATTCGCGCGCTGTCGTATGGCATGCCCCCGGCGGGCGGCGAAGGGATCGGGATCGACCGGCTGACCATGATCCTGACCGATTCGCGCTCCATCCGCGATGTGATTTTGTTCCCGCTGCTGCGTCCACTATAACGAGTCCCATGAGCGCCCGAACGTTCGAGTTATTCGTCGCCGACCGCTACCTGCGGGCTAAGCGCAAGCAGGCGGTCATTTCGGTGATCACGGTGATCTCGATTGCGGGCGTGGCGGCGGGCGTGATGGCGCTGGTGATCGCGATCGCCATCAATAACGGATTCCGCGGCACGCTCCAACGCAGCTTGCTCGGCACCACCGCGCATATCATGATTCAAGAGAGATCGCCGGCCAACGGGATCGGAAACTGGGAACAGATCGACCCGCAACTGCGAAAACTGCCACACGTGATGACTGTCACCGCCAGCCTGTACGGCGCTGCGATGCTATCGGGGCCCTTGGGCGGAACTGCATCCGGTGCGGAGGTGAAAGGCGTGCCTTTGGACAGTCCACCGGATATGCTGTTGCATTTGAAGCAAGGATCTTTCAGCGCCCTAAAAGACACCAGCGGACTTCCCGGGATCATCCTCGGCTCCCGCCTGGCTCAGGACACGGGCATGCTGCTAGGTGCCGTGGCGAACGTGATCAGCCCGCAAGGGGAACTGACTCCGTTCGGAATGAACCCGAATCGCATGCGCTTTAGGGTGGTGGGAATTTTTGAGTCCGGATTCTACGAAATCGATAATTTCTATGCATTCACGTCGTTGTCATCCGCCGAGCAACTCTTCGATGTGCAAAACGTGAACAGCATCGAGCTGCAGCTGGATGACATTTACAAGGCGCCCGAGGTAGCCGCGGAGGCGCAGAAGATAATCGGGCCCCAGCTCGTCGCCTACACCTGGATGGAGAAATTTAAACAGATTCTCAGTGCGCTCAGCTCGGAAAAGATTGTCACGGCCATCACCATTGGGCTGATCGTGCTGGTGGCCGCGCTGAATATTCTGATCACGCTGGTGATGATGGTGATGGAGAAGAATCGCGATATCGCCGTGCTGATGTCGATGGGCGCCAAGCGGCAGCAGATCCGCAAGATCTTCGTGCTGCAAGGCATGCTGATTGGAGTGGTCGGCACCGTGATCGGGCTCGCGCTCGGTTATTCGCTTTCGATTCTGGCGGATCACTACCACTGGATCAGTCTCAACCAAGAAGTCTATTCATTCAGCTACGTTCCTTTCAATCCGCACTGGCAGGATGGCATCTGGATCGCCGCGGTCGCCATCACGGTGAGCTTAATTGCGACGCTCTACCCGGCCCGGAGTGCGACGCGCATCGCGCCGGTAGAGGCGCTGCGGTACGAGTAGCGCGAGGCCCGTCCGCTAGCGCCGCCAGCAGGCGTACAATCGAATCAATCCCATGTTTCAAATCGCTCCACGTTCTCCCGTCTATGACGTGGTGGTCATCGGATCGGGCGCCGGCGGCGGCACGGTAACCAAAGTCCTGGCCGATCTCGGCGTCAACGTCGCGCTGCTGGAAGCCGGCCCGATGATCGATCCGCAAAAAGATTTCAAGGAGCACATGTGGCCCTACCAGGTGCCGCACCGGGGGATCGGAGAGGGCGGCGCGGGATATTTCGGGCCGACGCCGTGGGCCTTTGGCTACTTCACCACTACCTCGGGCGGATGGGAACTGGCCGGTGAACCGTACACCGTCGCGCCGGGCAATAAATTCCAGTGGTTTCGATCGCGCGTGATCGGCGGGCGGACGAATCATTTCGGCCGGATCGCGCTGCGCTTTGCCGATTATGATTTCGCGCCCTACAGCCGCGACGGTCTTGGTACTGACTGGCCCATCACCTACGACGACATCGCCCCCTATTACGACAAGGCCGAGAGCTTCATCGGCGTGACCGGGAGCAAGGAAGGCATCCGCAGCGCGCCCGACGGAATTTTCCAACCGTGCCCGGCGCCGCGCGTGCACGAGCTGCTGGTGCAGCGCGCCGCCAAGAAGCTCAATATCCCCTGTATTCCCTCGCGCCTGGCGGTGATCACCAAGCCGACCAACGGCCGTCCGCCTTGCCATTATTGCGCGCAATGCGGGCGCGGCTGCGTGAGCGCGTCCAATTATTCATCCAGCCAGGTGCAGCTGTTTCCCGCCATGAAAACCGGGCGTGTCAAGGTATTCACCAACGCCATGGCGCGCGAACTGGTGACGGACGGCGCCGGCAAAGTCGCGTCCGTGTCCTACATCGACAAGACCACACGCAGCGAAAGGCAGATCCGATGCCGCACCGTGGTGCTGGCCTGCGGCGCCTGCGAATCCGCGCGGCTGCTGCTGAATTCAAAATCCGGAAATTTTCCTAACGGTCTCGCCAACGGCTCCGGGCACGTGGGCCGCAACATGACCGATAGCGTCGGCTATCCGCTGGGCGCGCACATTCCCGCGCTGGACGACCTGCCGCGGCATAATTCCGACGGCATGGGCGGCATGCACCTCTACATTCCCTGGTGGCTGTGGGATGCCAAGAACAAGGAATTTCCGCGCGGCTATCACGTCGAGATCAGCGGCGGGTTCCATATGCCGGCCATTGGCTCCTTCCACGGCGATTGCCGCCAGCACGAAGGCTACGGCAAGGACCTGAAGGACACCATCTATAAACATTTCGGCGCCTCGGTCAGCTTCGCCGGGCGCGGCGAGCAGATCCCCAACGAGAACACGTATTGCGAGATCGATCCGGACGTGGTGGATCAATACGGAATCCCGGTGCTCCGTTTCCATTTTCAATGGACCGATAACGAGCTGAAGCAGGCCCGGCACATGCATGAAACGTTCCAGGCGCTGCTTGAAACCATGGGCGGTACTGTGACCAAGCCCAAGCCGAATTTTCTGGCCGGCGATGGCATCTCGACCGGCGGCGAGATCATTCACGAGCTGGGCACCATTCGCATGGGCAACGATCCGTCAGCGTCGGTGTTAAACAAATACTCGCAGGCGCACGAGGTCAAGAATCTGTTCGTGGCAGATGCGGCGCCGTTCGTCAGCAATCCGGATAAGAATCCGACCCTGACCATCATCGCGCTGGCGTGGCGCACGGCCGAATATTTGGCGGAAGAAATGAGGAAAGGCAATGTTTGAAACTTCGCGGCGCGAACTGTTGAAGACCATTGCCACGTCAGTGCTGGCAGGCCCGCTGAGTCTCGAAGCCGCTCAGCACGTGCATGGAATCGCCGCGGATGAAAAAGTGGCCGGCGTCTATAAGCCGAAGGCGCTCACGCCGCACGAATACAAGACGCTGCAGGTTCTGGCCGATCTCATCATCCCGGCCGATGAACGCGGGCCGGGCGCGGCGGCGGCGGGGGCGTGCGAGTTCATCGATCTGCTGGCCAGCCAGAATCCGCAGTTGCTCGCGATTTATACCGGCGGAATCGCATGGCTGGATCGCGCCAGCGAGCGCCTGTACTCGAAGGAGTTCGCCAGCGCCCCCGCGCCGCAGCAGACCTCGCTGCTCGATTTGATCGCCTATCGCAAGAACGAATCGCCCATGCTTGGTCCCGGTATCCAGTTCTTCGATTGGGCGCGGCGCATGGTAGTGGATGCTTATTTCACCAGCCCCGCCGGAATCAAAGCCATTGGCTACCTGGGCAATACCGCCGTAGCGAAATTCGAAATTCCACAAGAGGCGATCGACTACGCGCTGAAGCGCAGCCCGGTGTAAAGGCGTTACATGAACGTTCGACGACGGAAGGCGGTCATGTCTTCTTGAGCAAGGTCAAACCATTCTCCGTTCTACGTTTGGTGTCGAAGCGCCTAGCTTAGAGGAACACTGGCCTTTTCTGAAGCCGTTCGTTTGATTTCCGGGAGGATAAACTCTCTTTCCACTACCGTCTTTCGCTTTTCCAGCTAACCATCGGGAACTCACGAGGCATCGCTTATTTACGGGTGTGGCATTAAGTCTTGTATGACATACGTATCGTTCTCTATGGCGAAGTAGAAACGCCAGTCGTCGTTCACGCGAGCCTGCCAGAGATCTCTGGATTCGTCGTATTTCTTAGCGTGCAGCGAAGGGTGCTGAAGAATCCGCGCAAGAAAGTTAATTTGTTTTATGAAGGCTCTCTAGACCGGAGGCGAGGCAGCGGCAAGCGAAGCGATCGCGCGCTCCTTGAGCGCCATGTTCATCCGGTCTTGCTTGGTTTGCGAGTGCGGGTCTTAATCTCGTTCCTCAAGAATTGCGATGCTTGGGCGGCCGTATACGGCCCGTAGGTGCGCCCCTTTTTGGCTTCAGCCAGGCGGGCGTCGATGAGCTTGCGTTGGTCGGGAGTGTATTCCGAAGCGGCCGAAGGCGGCTTTGCGGTAATCGTGATAACCCCGCCGCGCGCCCGAAATTCCAGCCGATCAGCACGGCTCAGGCCCGCCCGCCGCTGAATCGATGCTGGCACAATTAGTGGTGTTTTGTTCTTCAGTGTGACAGCCATGCGTCGCTCGACGAACGGCCCTCTCAACCGAAGTTTATCACTTGTGCGATGATTGCTGTTCCAGTGACACGCGCCAGAGCCCATACCTCGCGCACGAGTTCGCATTAGTGTCAACCTTTCGTGAGGTCTCATGAGCATCAGCCCAAAAGCCGGACGATCGGCCTATGGCGCCGCTTCTGCCCGGGTTATGGAGATGTTCGAGGCTCCCAGCCTGCGGCTTTTCGAAGACGAGCTTGTGATCGACCTGCTTCCGCCGTTTGCCCGATTCATGCTGCGCCGCGCCTGGATTCGCGCGTGGTTTAAAAACTGGTTCGAGCGCCAAGCGCCGGGGATTCGGGGCGCACTGCTGTGCCGCACGCGCTCGATCGATGACATGGTGCGGGCCGGCCTCGCGCGGAGCTTGCGCAATGTCGTCATCCTCGGAGCTGGGCTCGATACGCGTGCCTATCGGCTTCCTGAACTCGCTACCGCTCGTGTCTTTGAGCTTGATTTGCCCCACGTCCAAGCCTCCAAGCGAGAGCGCTTATCGCGGGCTCTTGTCGCGTCGGAGAGCCATGTGCGGTTCGTGCCCATCGATTTCAACGTCGAGCCTTTCGATACGGCGCTCACCGCCAGCGGCTTCGATGCGTCCCAGCCCGCGCTGTTCATTTGGGAAGGCGTCACACAATATCTGCAACCGGCTGCGGTCGATGCGGTGCTGCGAACCATCGCGTCCCTGGCGCCTGGGTCGGAATTAGTTTTCACCTACGTCCTGGAAGAGGCGGTGACTGGCCGATTCCGCGCGGACCGCAGCGAGGACTTTCGAAAAGTCACGAGCCGGCTTCCGGAGCCATGGCTGTTTGGCATTGATCCTTCGAACTTGCAAGGGTTCCTCGCCGACCGTGGGCTGGTGCTGTGCGAGGAACTGGGCGCCGAACAGCACATCGCGCGCTACTTGCAGCCGATTCATCGCGAGCTCACCGTCTCCCAGATTGAACGTATTGCGCGGGCCAGCCTAGCTCCCCGCCCGGCCCCGCTTGTGCGATGATTGCTGTTCGACCGTGATTCTCGCGTACGCCGGCACCATCTTCCTTAGCGCCTTCCTGCTGTTTGCCGTACAGCCCATGATCGGCAAGATGATCCTGCCGTGGTTCGGCGGCTCGGCTGCGGTATGGAACACCTGCCTGCTGTTCTTTCAGGCCGCGCTGCTGGCGGGCTATCTGTACGCGCACGTTTCCACACGCTATCTGAAACCCAAACAGCGCGCCATCCTGCACGCCGCTCTAATCCTTGTAAGCCTGGCGGTGCTGCCGGTGCTGCCAGCGCCGCACTGGAAGCCCTTGCATCCGGGCGATCCCTCCCTGCGCATTCTTCTACTACTGGCGGTCACGATCGGGCTTCCTTACATGCTGCTCTCCGCTACCAGTCCGCTGCTCCAGGCCTGGTATGTGTCCTTGCGGCCGGGCGCGGTACCGTATCGCCTGTTCGCGCTTTCGAATTTCGGCTCCTTTCTTGCCTTGTTCAGCTTTCCGGTTCTAGCCGAGCCGCTGTTGACAACGCACGCGCAGGCCTATAGCTGGTCGGCGATGTATGTGGTTTTCGTGCTGCTCTGCTCGGGTGCGGCCTGGATCGCTTTCCGCACCGGGAAGGCTCCCGCCGAGCTTCAATCGAGCGCCAACGAACTCGATGACGCGCCAACGCCCTGGCAAATCCGGCTGCTGTGGATCGTGCTGCCCGCCTGCGCCTCAGGTCTGTTGCTGGCGATAACGAATCACCTCACCCAGAACGTCGCGCCCATTCCATTGCTGTGGGTGATGCCACTCGGGATCTACCTGCTCAGTTTTATCCTGTGCTTCGAGCGGGAGCGCCTGTACAGCCGGGCGGTATTTCTGCCGCTGCTCGCGGCCGGCTCGGGAATTTCCGCGTTCGCGATTTATTACGACCAGGGTAACCCCGATATTCGCTGGGCAATTCCGGCCTTTATCGCGACACTGTTCGTGTGTTGCATGGTCTGCCACGGCGAACTGGTCCGGCTCAAACCGCATCCCCGCCAACTCACGAATTTCTATCTGATGATCTCGCTCGGCGGGGCGCTGGGAGGGTTGTTCGTGGCAGTGGGGGCGCCGCATTGGTTTGAGAGCTATTTCGAGCTGGATCTGTTGCTGGTAGTCTGCGGCGTTCTGGCGAGCTTGGTCCTCTGGATAGCCCCCGGCGCTCTGCCGGATGCGGCGCGAAGCAAGCTGCCCCGCATCGCCGCCGGGGTGCTCTGGCTCGGCGCCGCCGGTTATCTGGGCTATCTAGCGCGTCACGAGAAATGGGATCTGTCGCTTCTGATATTCGCCGCTCTGACCAGCTCGGCGATTTTGCTCGCGCCGTTTTGGTCAGGCATCGTCCAATTGCGAATCACGCGCATCGCGCTACCGGTGTTTACCGTCGCGCTGGCTGCTTATTTGACTTACGCCAAGCTGGATGACGATCGCCGCTACGTGGTGGCGGCACGCAATTACTACGGCGTCTTGCGGGTGATCGATGTGAAAGAGTCACCGGGAACCTTTGGAACGCGGACGCTGGTGTACGGCAACATCGAGCACGGCGTCCAACTCACCCGGCAATCGCTGCGGCGCGCCCCCACCAGCTACTACGGACCGGATTCGGGAGTAGGCCGCTCGATCCGTTATTTCCAGCAGCATTCGCCGGTCCGCGTGGGCGTGGTGGGTTTAGGCGCCGGCGTCACGGCAGCCTACTGCCGGGGCGGCGATTTCTTCCGCTTTTACGACATCAACCCGCTGGTGTTGAACATCGCGACCTCCTGGTTCACATTCCTCAACGACTGTCCCGGCGATCACAAAGTGCTGCTGGGCGATGCCCGGCTTACCATGGAGCAGCAGCCCAGCCAGCAATATGACGTGCTGGCCATCGATGCCTTTACCGGCGACGCCATCCCGGTCCACCTGCTCACGCGCGAAGCTTTCGCCCTGTACCTGCGACATCTAAAACCCGGCGGCATTCTGGCGGTGCATGTGTCCAATCGCTACCTCAACCTGGTCCCGATTGTGGCCAGACACGCTGTGGATTTCGGCAAAATCGCCATGCAGGTGAGCGACGATGGCGAGAGCCAAGACTACTTTTCCTCCAGCGATTGGGTTCTGGTTTCATCGGACCACTCCATTTTCAAGGACCCGCTCTTCAAGGGTTTCAAACTGGCTAAGACCAAGCCTGGCTTGCGCCCCTGGACCGACGATTACAGCAATCTGATCCAGATCTTGATCTGGATGAAGTAGCGGCTTCGCTTACCCCTTGCACTTCGACAGGACACTCTGGTACACTCATGTAGAAGCGTAAGGGGAGGGAAGGCGCCCCAAGTCATGAAAGAAAATATCGACCTGCCGCAAGGCACGCTGGACCTGCTGATTCTCCGGACCCTGGCTCTGGGCCCGCAGCACGGCTGGGGCATCTCCGAGCGCGTTCAACAGATTTCGAGCGACGTCCTGCGAATTCAGCAAGGCTCGCTGTATCCCGCTCTGCACCGGCTGGAGCGCCGCGGTTGGATCAAACCGCGCTGGGGAACGTCTCAGAATAATCGCCGCGCCAAGTACTACGAACTGACCAAAAAGGGCCGCCGGCACCTGGAAGCGGAACAGGACATCTGGAAAAAACTCACTGCCGCCGTTGCCCAGGTGCTCGGTACCGCTTAGGTTCGGCTGCCATGTTAAACGATCTGCTTTTCCGGCTCCGCGCCCTCTTCCACGCCAAGACAGTCGACGGAGAATTAGCCCAGGAGCTGCGCTTTCACCTGGAAAGCCAGGTTCTGAAATACCTGGACTTGGGCCTCTCACGCGACCAAGCCGAACGGCGCGCTCGTATGGAGTTCGGAGGACTGGCTCAGGTGAAAGAGGAGTGCCGCGACGCACGCGGAATCAACTTGGTCGAGGCTCTTTTTCGCGACTTGCGCTACGGGCTTCGAACTCTGCGCCAGTCTCCAGGCTTCACTACCGTCGCGGCGATCACTCTGGCGCTGGGCATCGGAGCCACCACCGCGATCTTTTCCGTCGTCTACGCCTTCTTGCTGCGCCCTCTGCCGTACCAAGATCCGGCGGCCCTCTTGGTTCTCAATGAGACCACGCCCAAGGTCGGCCTGGTCAGCGTTTCCTACCCGAATTTCCTGGACTGGCGGGCGCAGACCCACGCATTTTCCCAAATGGCGGCGGTGCATAACGAGGAGGTCAATCTGGCCGGTATCGATCGGCCGGAAGATGTCAGCGGCCTCGCCGTTTCGCCCAACTTCCTCGCGATGCTGGGCGTGCGTCCGCTGCTGGGCCGGGATTTCGATGCATCCGAGGAAAAACCCGGCACACGGCCGGTGGTTTTATTGAGCTATCAACTTTGGCAATCCCATTTCGGAGGCGATTCGAACGCGATCGGGGGCAGCATTACTCTGAATGGCCGGGGCTTTACGATCATCGGAGTGCTACCGGCGAATTATGTTTCCATCGAGAAAGCCAGCGTGATCGAGCCCATCGGCGTCTGGGCCACCGACAATCCCGAAGCGATGAATCGGGCCGAGCGCGGCGATTCCGTGGTGATCGGCCGTCTGGCTGCCGGCACCAGCTTTACCCAGGCCCGCGCGGAAATGCAATCGATCGCGGCTCGCCTGGCGCAGACATATCCAGCCGCCAACGACCAGTTTGGCATCGCCCTGCAACCCATTCGAGAGGCATTTGTCGGCAACCTCCGCCCCGCCATTCTGGTTCTTTTTGCGGCCGTGATATTTGTCTTGCTGATCGCTTGCGGCAATGTTGCGAACCTGTTTCTTATGCGCGCCACGAGCCGCGCCAAAGAGCTGGCAGTGCGCATGGCATTGGGCGCCAGCCGCGGACGAATTGTCGGCCAGATGCTGGTGGAGAGCTTCCTGCTCGCTGTTTTTGGCGGTTTGCTCGGTTTGGCGCTGGCAGCCGGCGGAATCCAGGGAATCGTGCGGCTGATTCCCTCGGGCACGCAGGCAGCTTCCAACGTAAGTTTGAACGGCGCAGCGCTCCTCTGCGCTGCCGGTCTGGTGATCCTATCGGCCCTTATTTTTGGATTGAGCCCGGCTCTGCACTCTGCCCGAGCGGATGTCCAGCCCGAGCTGAGAGAAAGCGGGAGAAACGCTACCGTCAGCCGGCGTCAGAACCGTTGGCGCGGCATTCTTGTGACGGCCCAGATTTCCCTGGCGCTGATACTTCTGGTAGGGGCCGGCTTGATGATGAAGAGCTTGTATCGATTGCTGGCCGTGGATCCGGGATTTCAGCCCGAGCATGTGCTCACGATGGAATTGGGTCTACGCACGGCCCAGTATGAAAAACCCGCCGCCATGCTGAATTTCTGGCAGCGGGTCCTGGAGCGAGTTCGCCCGCTTCCCGGCGTGGAGTCAGCCGCGCTGGCAACGGCAGTGCCGCTGGAAGATGAACATTCCCGGGCCGACATCACCATCGAAGGCATGGCGCTTCTTAAACCAGGCAGCTTTCCGCATCCGGACATTCACGTCGTCAGCCCCGAGTATGTCAGAACGCTGGGCGTTCCCCTCTTGCGCGGCCGTGCCTTTACGGATGCCGATAGCGAGAGCGCTCCCCTGGTGGCGATCGTCAACGCCATGCTCGCCGAGCACTATTTCCATGGCCAGAACCCCATTGGCAAACGCATCCTGTTTGGCCATATTTCGGCTAACGTCGCGCCCAAATGGAGAACCATCGTGGGTGTCGCCGCCGGCACGAAAATGTACGGTCTTTCGAATCCCGCACGACTCGAGGTCTACGTGCCTCTCGGGCAGTCCGTCCCTAGCCAGATGAACTTGCTGGTGAAGTCCCGGAATGATCCGGCGGCGCTTACATCCGCGATTCGGATCGCGATCGCCTCCATCGACAAGGACCAGCCCATCTCCGGTGTTACGACCATGAGCCAACTGGTACGGGATTCCGTTGCTACACAACGCACCACCCTGATCCTGCTGATGTTGTTCAGCGCTCTGGCGCTTCTGCTGGCGGCCATCGGAGTTTATGGCGTTGTTTCTTACTCCGTCGCCGAGCGCACGCACGAGATCGGGATTCGCATGGCACTGGGCGCCGGCACGCGGGAGGTGCTGCGCATGGTGATCGCCCAGGGAGCGCGGATCGCCGCCGGCGGCATACTGATTGGCATCGTGGCTTCCTTGGGACTGATGCGATTGCTGTCGAATCTGCTTTTTTCAGTGAGCGCTACCGACCCGCCTACGTTCGCCGTGGTTGCTGTTGTGCTCGCTTTCACGGCACTCCTGGCCTGCTACATTCCTGCTCGCCGCACTGTGCGAGTGGATCCAATGATCGCGTTGCGGCACGAGTAGTTCAACGCTCTGCGTCCACTGCGTCTACTGGATGAACGTCAGCCCCAAGGGATGCTGCAGTTCTGGCAGGTTAATCGTCCTGATCACGGCGTTGGTAGCGGTGCTGATTTCTGAAATTGTGTTCGCCAGTGCGTTGGCGACGAAGACGTGGCGGCCGGTTGGTGAAACTGCCACTGCGTGCGGAAGACTGCCCACTGGGATGGTGGTCTCTATGGTGAAAGTGGCGGGGTTGATCACATCGAGCTGTGGATTCGTAACGTTTCCCTCGGCTACGTAAACTCGGGCGCCATTGGGCGCGAAAGCGATTCCGTTGGGCTGAGTGATGCTCGAGATGAAGGTCACCACCGAGTTAGTCAGCGTATCGATCACGTACAGCGTGTTGTTGCCATGACAAGGAACCCAAACCTGGGAGCCGTCCGGAGAGACGGCGATAGAAGACGGGAAAGGCCCCACGCCAATTTGGCCGATGACGGTTTGCGAGGCTAGATCGATCACCCACACGACCGAGCCCGGCGCGGGCCCGTAGTCATTGACATAAGCGCGAGATCCATCCGGCAGGATCGCGATGGCGCCGGGCTGAGTGGCCAGCCCATTGGCGACCGTGAGCGTCAGTGTAGAGGTCACAGTCTGGCTGGCTACATCGACGAACGATAATGTCCCCGAACCGGCGTTCGAAACAATAGCCGTCTTGCCGTCCGGCGTCTCGGCCACCGCAGCCGGAGTTGAGCCGGTGATGATGCGCTTGGTCAACTGATAGGGACAGGTGTTCACGAAAACCACGGTATTCGATCCCGACTCCGGAATGATCAGCCTGGAGCCGGACGCCTGATCGCAAACTCGGGGCGTGGGCGCCGCATCGACACCAGAATAAGCAGGATGAAATGGCAGCCACATTGGGAAGGGCATCAGTGGAGTCGCCGTGTTGGCGCCGGCCGCCTGGACCGCGATTCCAAGCTCGCCCGAAAACAAAGCGGCCATATCGGGAAATGGATCGGTGATACTCAAGCCCGGAAGAGCGGCGATGTTAAGAAAGGGACCGTCGATGGTGTCTTCCGGAGGAAACGGGATATCTAAAGGAACTGGAACCTCCGTCGCATAAAAAGGAATGGCGAAAAAATCCGGAGGGTCGTTCACGTATGGGACAGCCAACGGCTCCCGGGCCGAGGAGGGGTTGTATTGGAGCGACTGACTCCGCGCGGCGGAGCCAAGGCACAAGCCGATTACCAGGGCGGATACTGTACAGTTTTTTCCAGTCAATCTCATGGCCGGGCTCCTATTGGAAGATCACGGTCTTGCCGAAGAACGCGCCCGGCAGGATGGCACCGACGTCCAGGCCGCTCGCAGTAAATGAAAACGGGCTCGAAACGGGCAGCGCGCCGACATACACTACGCCTTTGGACTGCAGCAGATTTGTGCGCGCAGCCGGAATATTCGCGAGGATCTGGGAGGGCACGGTGAAGCTCGAGGACGCCGACGAAGCCACGCAGACGAACATCGCGGTAGTGTTAGTGGGAACGTCCACGCCCGCGCCGAAAATGATCAC
>DATJWJ010000075.1:0-21232 GCA_035501355.1 Bryobacteraceae bacterium
CCACACGGTCATCGAGGCCAAGACCGAGAGCGTGACCGACCCGCCGAATAATCCCGCGGCGTTTGAACCCGCCGGCTTGAATGCGATCGGTGTTGGACCGGCCATGTCGGCGCCGTGGCGCATGCGATCGATGCGCCCGTCGCCTGCCGGCAGCGGGAACGGTGCAACAGGGGTGGTGGTCCTGCATGGCATGCAGTCACCGGATGGACAACTGACGGAAGTGGAGGTGTTGGCGTCGTCCGATCCCTCGCTCAATCAGACGGCGCTCGAGGCCGCATCAAAATGGAGAGGCGGATTGCTCGGCCGAGAATCCGAGCCCGGCGTCACGCCGCAGTCTCACGAGGTTCTGATGACGATGCAGTATTTCACGCCCAACAGTAATGCCCCGGGCCAGTGATGCAAACTCTGCGCTAAAGTCCAAGGCAGCCTAGAGGTTGGCCAGTCAAGTGTTATCTTGCACATGCGGACACTCTAACTGACCGCGGAATTTCGGAACACTTTTTCGCCGCGGTTGGGTTTGCATAAAGGTGAGGATTGAAATCGATTTGAGGCACATCCTATGAAATTCCGTTGTCTGGTGGCGGCCTTGGCACTGGTTGCTCCGGGATTCAGCCAGCCACAAACAGTCGTGACCGCGCGGGCCGCGGCGCGATTCCTGGACCAGGCCACCTGGGGTCCGACGCCCGATTCCATCGCACAGGTTCAATCGATGGGGTTCGCCGACTGGCTGGCAGCCCAGTTTGCATTGAACACCTCCGACTTGCCCGATCAGCCGATCCTGAATTCGGCCGGTAAGTCGAATAGCAATATCCAGCCCGTGCAGGCCGCTTTCTTTAACAACGCGCTAACAGGCCAGGATCAACTGCGGCAGCGCGTGGCATTCATTCTCAGCCAGATCTGGGTTGTGTCGCAGCAGGTCGGCCTACCGCAAGCCTACGCCTATCCGCCTTACTGGCGAATCTTCCGCGACAACGCGTTCGGCAATTACAGGGATGTTATCAAAGCGGTGACGCTCAGCCCGGCCATGGGACGATTCCTCAACATGGCGAACAACAACAAAGCCAACACCGCTAAAGGCACCGTGCCGAACGAAAATTATGCGCGCGAGCTGATGCAGTTGTTCACCTTGGGGCTGACACAGTTGAATCTGGATGGCACGCCGGTGCTGCAAAATAACGTTCCGCTTCCAACTTACACTCCGTCCGTGGTAACCGGCATGTCGAAGGTTCTGACAGGTTGGACGTATCCAACCGCACCCGGCGCGACGGCGAAAATCAACAATCCCCAGTACTTCATTGGCCAGATGTTCGCCGTCGATGCTGAACATGACAAGACCGAGAAGACCATCTTCGGCAACGTCACGATTCCGGCCGGTCAAACCGCGGAACTGGAACTGGAGGAGCTTCTGAACGCGCTCATGGCGCAGCCGACCATGGCGCCGTTCGTCAGCCAGCAGCTCATCGAACACCTGGTGACCAGCAACCCCAGTCCCGCCTATATCCACCGTGTTGCCGCGGTGTTTGAAAACGACGGCCATGGCGTTATCGGGAACTTGCAAGCCGTCATCACGGCCATCCTGACGGACTCGGAAGCGCGCCAGGGCGACGATCCATCGGCGACCACCGTGGCAGCCTCCTATGGCCATATGCGCGAGCCGATTCTGTTCATGTCAAATGTGCTGCGCGGTTTGAATGCCAAGGCCATCACGGCCGCTGCTCCTGGCTACGCATCGGAAATGGGCGAAAACTTGTTTAACGCCGCCAGCGTCTTCAGCTATTTCTCACCGCAATCGCGCACCGAGTTCGGGTTGGTGGGACCGGAGTTCCAGATCTATTCGACGCAGACCGCGGCGGACCGTGCGAACATCGTCAATTCGATACTTTATGGAAGTGCCGGGAAGGCATTCCAGATCGATCTGTCGCCATTCGTGAACCTGGCCGGCAATACCAGCGGCTTGTTGAACTACATCGGCGGGTTGTTCTTGCACGGATCGATGCCGTCGGCGCTGGAGGAAGCCGCTACTTCGGCGGTAAACGCCGCCTCCACACCGTTAGCGAAAGCGCAAGCCGCGCTGTACGTGGTTCTCACGTCCAGCCAGTATCAAATTATTCAATAGAGGTCAGGAGAAAACACATGGTCTCTCGTAGGGGATTCATTCGCGTCGGAGCCGCCACGGTCGGATCGCTAGCTCTGCGTCCGTTCGGCTTGATTCCTGGGCTGGCGCAAAGCGGGCCGGATTACCGCGCTCTGGTGTGCGTGTTCCTGTTCGGCGGCAACGATTCGAACAACACGGTGATACCGATGGATAGCTACTCGGCATATCAATCCATCCGGGGCAGCCTGGCGTTGACCAGCAGCGAGCTGACGGCGTCCGTCACCAGCGCCGGCGGGCAGCCCATCGCATTTCATGGGAAACTGACCGAGGTTGCGAGCCTCTTTGCGAGCAAGGAGCTTTCCGTGGTGGCCAATGTTGGCCCGCTGGTGCAACCTTTGACTCGCGCGCAGTATCAAAGCCAGCAAGCTCCACTTCCTTTGAACCTGTTTTCGCATTCCGATCAACAGCTGGCCTGGCAGACGTCCATCGCGCAGGGTCACAGTCCCACGGGATGGGCCGGGCGCGCGGCGGACTACATTGCTTCGCAGAAGATCAACTCCTCCGATTTTCCGGTCTTCTTTTCGGTTGCGGGCAACGTGGTGGAAGGAACCGGGACCACGACACAGCCGGTGGCACTGGCGCCCGGGCAATCGCTCGCGCTGGCCGGACCTTCGGCGGACGTAAAGGCGCTCACCAGCTTATTGACGACCGAAAATGGCGTTTCCTTGGTGCAGGCCGCCAGCGACACCTTGTCGCACAGCATCAACGATGCCGCGGCATTGTCGGCGGCGCTGGGCAAGTCAACCGCGCTGAAGACACAATTTCCAACTACCAGCATCGGCGCGCAGTTGAAACAAGTGGCGCAGATCATCCAGGTGCAATCGTACTTGGGGATGCGGCGCCAGATCTTTTTCTGCTCGCTGGGGGGATTCGACACGCACGCCGGAGAGTTCGAAACGCATAACAATCTGTACCCGCAATTGAGCCCCGCGCTGGCCGCGTTTTACGACGCAACGCAAGAACTCGGCATGGCACAGAACGTCACCACGTTCACCGAATCGGATTTCAGCCGCACTTTCCAACCCACCACCCAGGACGGCAGCGATCATGCGTGGGGCAGCCATCATCTGGTGCTGGGCGGCGCGGTGCAAGGCGGGCAGATTTTCGGCAAGTTCCCGACGTTTGAGCTGGGCGGACCCGACGACACCGACACGCGCGGCCGCTGGATTCCGACCACGTCGATCGATCAATACGGCGCCACACTCTGTTCCTGGTTTGGCCTGCCCGACGACGCGCTCGCCACTGTTTTCCCGAATCTGGCAAATTTTCCGGATTCGACCATCGGCTTCCTGGACGAAGCGCGCCATTTACGCGCAAGAAGTTAGCCTTCTTGAAAAGGCCGGTCGGGCCGCAGCCGCCACGCTAGAGCCGCGCCTGCCAGCAGCAAAACGATCGAGGCGATGAAGGGGACCACCCAACTGCCGGTGCGGTCTACCAGGTAACCGAAGCTGGAGGGCGACACCAGGCCGGCGACGGCGAAGCCGAAATTCATCATGCCGCTGGCGGTGCCCGCATACTTCGGAGCAATGTCCATCGGCACGGACCAGATGGGCGCGACGATCAGCTCGGCGAAGAAGAAGGCCAGCGTCAGGCCTGCGGCTGCGATGGTGAGGTTGTGAATCAGCATCACTGGCAGCAAAAAGACGAAGGCGCCCAGAAAGCCGATGACGATCACGGAGCGGCGAGCTAGGAGCAGGCTGCCGGTTTTTTCGAGCAGACGATCGCTCACTACGCCGCCCACCGTGTCGCCGATCACGCCTGCCGACAGCACGCCCACTGAAAACATCGCGGAAAGCTGCAAGTTCAGATGGTAATTTTCCAAAAAGAATGACGGAATCCAGCTCAAGAAGAGCCACAAGGTCCAGCCGTAACAAAAATCGACCAGCGTAACTGGCAGGATGCAGCGTGCCAGGCGCATCCAGGGGATGGACTGGCGCCGGCTCGCGTGGCGCTCCGGGAGCTTGGCTAAGTCGGCGGCCGTGATGGCGGAATGCTGGCGCGGATCGTCCCGATAATAATGCGCCCACACCAAGAGCCAGACCAAGGTGGTCGATGCCAAGATGACGAACGAGATGCGCCAGGACACAAAGACGAGCAGCGCCGCGACCAGCGCCGGCGTCAGCGCATTTCCGATACGGCTGAACGAGTGCGTGATACCTTGCGCGAAGCCCCAACGTCCAACAGGCGTCCAAGTAGCCATGGCGCGAGTGGCGGTGGGAAACGCGGCGCCTTCGCCGAAACCAAGCGCCAGGCGGGCGGCGAACAGCGACGCGAATCCGCCGGTCGCGCCCGTGAGAGCCGTGGCTGCCGTCACAACGGCGCAACATGCCGCCAGCGTGACCCTGGGTCCTAACCGGTCGCCAATCCAGCCCCCGATCAGTTGAAATATCGCGTATGGAAGAGCGAAGGCGGAAAACGCCAAACCGAGTTGCGCGTTGCTCAGGCCGAGATCGGCTTTCATCAGCGGCGCTGCGGTGGAGATGCTTACCCGATTCACAAACAGGATGAGGTACATCACGCAGAGCAGTCCTAAGACCACTCGCGGCGGGTTGAAGAGGGACAGGCGTGGCGTCGTTGCCTTGGCGGGCTGTTGCGCGGCGTTCACGCGGAGGGGCGAACCTCGCCTTTGATCTGAGTGCGGTGCAGGATGCGGCGAGCGGTCGGATCAAACGCATCGCGGCGGTGCATGGTGGAGCGATTGTCCCAGAGCACCACGTCGCCGGCCTGCCACTGGTTGTGCCAAGTGAGTTCTTCTCGCGTCGCGTACTGCCAAAGCTCGTCGAGCAAGGCTTCCGATTCCTCGCGCGGCAACCCGCCGATATACGCGTTGCGGCGGCGTCCGAGATACAGGGCGCGGCGCCCAGTCTCGGGATGCGTGGGGACGAGCGGATGGTAGACGCCTGCCGAGGTCAATGGATCGTCAACTGCAGACATGCCTTGCCGGAGATAACCGCCGCTATTATAGGTTGCGTCGTGCTTCAGCGTGAGACCTGAGATTCGTTCCCGAAGCGCGCCAGGCAACGAATCGTGGGCCGCGTACATGTTGCAGAAGTAAGTATTGCCGCCTTCGTGAGGCACGGCTAGCGCGTATAGCATGCTGGCCTTCGGAGGAATCTCCTGGTAGGACATGTCGGTGTGCCATACTGCTTCGCCGGCGCCGAGACTGCCGATCGGGGCTCCGTTTTCTATTACGTTCGACACTACGTAGATCTCGGGGTGTCCTTCGACGAAACGGCGGCCAGTTTCCTGAACCGGTGCCCAATCCAGCTCACCGAACAACCGGCTGAAGCGGATGAGATCTTCATCGTGGAGCTGCTGGCCGCGAAAGAGAACAACCAGATGGTCGAGCCAGGCGCGGTGAATCAGCTCGAAGTCGTCCGCACTGATGTTCTTCAGATCCAAGCCTTGAATCTCCGCGCCAAGCGCGTGGCCGGATGGAATGATCGTCACTCCGGAGGACACGAAGCTCATGCCAAGACTCTAACAGAAGTGAGGGTTCCCTCGAAGGCGCCGCGCTGAAATGCGTGGGTGTACACTGCTAAGAAACCGATCGGTTGCGTCATCAGGATGACTTCGGCAGCGTTCGAAAATTCGGTTTACCGAAAAGTTACGTGGCGGCTTCTTCCGTATTTGTTTCTCTGCTACATCCTGGCCTACATCGACCGCGTGAATGTCGGCTTTGCGAAATTGCAGATGCAGCGCGATTTAGGGATGACCGAGGCGGTGTATGGACTGGGCGCGGGCATCTTTTTCATCGGCTATTTTCTGTTCGAGATTCCAGCCAACATGATCCTGCAACGAGTGGGGGCCAGGCGCTGGATCGGTCCGATCATGATCGTCTGGGGCGTGGTCTCGGCCGTGACCATGTTGGTTCATAGCGCCGGAGCTTTTTATCTGCTTCGCTTTTTACTCGGCATTGTTGAGTCCGGCTTTTTCCCGGGCGTGATTTTGTATTTGACATTCTGGTATACAGAAAAACATCGCGCGCGGATGGTGGCGTTGTTCATGAGCGCGATTCCGCTGGCGGGCGTCATGGCCGGCCCCATTTCAGGGTGGATTATGGCGCGCATGACGGGCGCGGGAAACCTGCGCGCGTGGCAGTGGTTGTTCCTTCTGGAAGGCTTGCCGGCCTGCATGGCGGGAATTGTGGCGCTGTTCCTTCTCACCGATACTCCCGAGCACGCGACGTGGCTGAAACCGGCTGAGCGGGATTTTCTGGCCCGCCAATTAGCGGAGGAGAAGGCGGCCAAGGCGCTCTCTCGCGACACGCATCATAGTCCCATCGAGGCTCTACGCAGCGGAAAGATCTGGTTGTTCGGTTTGATCTATTTCGGATTTGTCATGGGCAACTACGCACTGGGATTTTGGCTGCCGCAGGTGATTGCGGATAGCATCACAAAAAACCCTCTCGCAATTGGGTGGCTGTCTGTGATTCCGTGGGGCTCGAGCGCAGTGGCCATGATCCTGTTCGGGCGCCACTCGGATTCGACTGGCGAGCGACGGATGCATATCGCGTTGGCGGGGGTAGTGGGCGCGACGGCGTTTGCGGCCAGCGCGATCCCTGGCATCTCCGGCGTGCTGGGCCTCGCGGCGCTCACTTTCGCCACCATCGGCATCATGTGCGCATTTTCGACCTTCTGGGCCATGCCCACTGCCATTCTGTCCGGCGCGGCGGCATCCGCCGGCATCGCGTGGATCAATTCGATCGGCAACCTGGCGGGCTACGTGGGTCCATATCTGATCGGGACGATTCGCGACGCAACCAACAGCATGACCATCGCGTTGCTGGTGCTCTCGGTATCGGCGTTGTTTTCGTCGCTAGCTACGCTGTGGGTTGGCCGGAGCCGCTATGAGTCACACCCGCAGGCTCGATCAGCCCGTGCGGTCAACTGAGCTCGAGACGATTCAACTTGCGATCTCTCCGGGCAGTTGCTAAAATGTGGTTGGTGCTAAGTTTTTCCCGCACCTTCCCCCGTCGGAACACATCTCAAGTAACTGAGGGCAAGTAAGCCACCGGGCAATAAGTACCCCGTCGTCGTAACACAAAATTTTAAATTAGGAGCTTTCTAAGACAATGAAATGCACGAAACTGACCATTACTCTAGCTGCGCTCGCACTCGCCGTGGCAAGTGCGGCGCCTGCGCATTACAGCCTGACACTCTCGACGCCGCAATGGGTGGGAGACAAGCAGCTAAAACCCGGCGACTACAAAGTGGAAGTGAGCGGCGACAAAGCGGTATTCAAAACCGGCAAGACCGTGGTTGAAGTTCCCGCGACGGTTCAACAGAGCGATCAGAAATACCTGCACACTTCGTATTCGTCAGTGGATTCGAAGATGAAGGAGATCGATCTGGGCGGCACGAATACAAAGGTAGTATTCGGTTCCGCTCCCGCGGGCGCGGCCGCCGGCGGCAAGTAAATCTCGCTAACCCCGGGGCACGCCGAGTGCGTGCCCTGCTCTTCACCACACGCCGCACGGCGCATTCGGAGGCGCGCGGCAGATTATAATTGGGTCGATGAAACGATCGGCTCTGGCATTCCTTATCGCTGTGGTAGCGGGCTTCGCACAGAATCGCGACGCGGAATTCAATCGACTGGCGGACCAGTTTTTCGACCAGGCAGTGCTGCGTTTCGCGCCCGAATCCGGTACGGCCTGGGGCTTTCACCAATACGACAAGCAGCTTTCGTCCGCCTCCGGAGCGGAGATTCAGGCTCAGATTGACGCGCTGCACCGGTTCGAAAGCGAGGTCCAAAATTTCGATCCCCGGGGGCTCTCGCCATTCATCGCTAATGACCGGGAACTTGTGCTCAGCCAGATTCGCGGAACGCTTTTGAATTTAGAGACCGTTCGCGCCTGGGAGAAGAACCCGGATACCTACTCGTCGGGCGTGACCAACGCGATATTCGTGATCATGAGCCGTAATTTCGCACCGGCGGCGGATCGGCTGAAATCGGTGATCGAGCGCGAGAAGCTGATCCCGCGCGTTTTTCAATCGGCGCGCGAGAATTTAAAGAATCCACCGCAGATCTACACCCAAATCGCGTTGGAGCAGCTACCAGGCATCGTGTCATTCTTTCAGAATGACCTGCCCAAAGCATTCGGCAGCGTAACCAACGCCGCCTTGATGGCGGAATTCAAGCAGACGAATCAAACCGTCATCGGCGCGTTAAATGACTATCAGGCGTACCTCAAGAACGATCTCCTGCTCCGCTCGCATGGCGATTTTCGAATCGGTGCGGAGACTTATCGCAAGAAACTGCAGTACGACGAAATGGTGGATATCCCCCTCGCCAGGCTACTCGAGATCGGCTATCAGGATCTCCACCGTAACCAGGAAATGTTCCGGCGCGTCGCCGCGCAGATCGATCCCAATCGGACGCCGCAGCAGATCCTGGATGATTTGGAACGCGATCATCCTGCCGCGGAGAAACTCATGCCGACCTTCCGCGGAGTGCTGGGTGGGTTGCGCGATTACATCGAGCAGCATCGCATTGTCACCATTCCATCGCAGGTGCTGCCGATTGTGGAAGAGACTCCGCCGTTCATGCGCGCGCTAACCACGGCGTCGATGGACACGCCCGGACCGTATGAAGAGATCGCTAAGGAAGCGTACTTCAACGTCACTCTGCCCGACGCCGGCTGGCCCCCGAAGGAAGTGGAAGAGTATCTGGATGGCTTCAATCGCGGCACCATTATCAGCACCGCGGTGCACGAGGTTTATCCGGGGCACTACACGCAGTTTTTGTGGCTGCAGCGTGTGCCGACCAAGGTGCGTAAGCTGTTGGGCTGCTCGTCGAACGCGGAAGGTTGGGCGCACTATACGGAGCAAATGATGCTGGATGAAGGCTACGGCAACGGCGATCCCAAACTGCGGCTGGGACAGTTGCAGGACGCATTGCTGCGCGATGCTCGCTACATTGTGGGAATCCAAATGCATACCGGCAAGATGAGCATGGATGAGGCGCGCGATTTCTTCGTCAAGGAAGGATATCAGGTGCGGCCGGTGGCCGAGAAGGAAGCCAAGCGCGGTACATCCGACCCGACTTATCTGGTATACACGCTGGGAAAGCTTGAGATTATGAAGCTGCGCGAAGACTACCAGAAGTCGAAGGGCGCGAACTATTCGCTACAGGAATTTCACGATGCGTTCGTCGCGCAAGGCACGCCGCCGATCAAGATTGTCCGGCGCGCTTTGTTAGGGAACGACTCGCCCGTTTTGTGAGCGCCCGGAATTTAATTTTTCGACAACCCGGTCACGGTGACTTCGGTGTTATGAGCGAAGCGTAAGCCATAAACGCCATCCGTCGATTTCAGCTTTCCGGAAGTTACCAGCGCGGACTTATCGTAGCCTGCCACCACTTTCCCATTGATGGAACACTCCACCCGCCCGCCTTTGACGGACATAGCAATCTCTTGCGTCACAGTCTTGCCGGGACCGATAGCTTTGTGAACCGCGGTGTTTGATTCACCACGGAATCCGTTCATCTGAAATGGAGCCGGGCCGAAGCCGCGCACGATGAAATAGCCGTTGCCATAAGCGGCGCAATAGAGGTAACTTTGCTGAGCGGTTCCCATACCGTTGCCGGCGATGAAAAGGCCGTAGGGATGGGGGTGGTTGTTCAAGTTCATGTATTGCGGCTCAGTGAAGGTGGCCTTTACCGTGTAATCTCCACTGGCCTTGTCGGCGGGATTCCAATACGCCACCGCTGGACCGGTAGTGACATGGAAGGCGTCGCCCTCCTTGGTGAACTTGGCATCGTTCAATGTCCGGCCGGCGCGCTCTTCGTTGGCATCAATTTTGCCGGTCCATTGCGGGACGGAAATGCCGCCCCCCGTAACTGCGCGAGAGGTCTCGTCCTGAGCGTTGAGCGCTGGATTCGCACAGACGTAGAAGACGATGGCACACGCAGAAAGGCGCACTAGAAGCGCAGAGTCTCGTTTCGTTAAAAGAATTGACATCACTCAGCCATTTTACGCCTATGGATCGGGACCGGGAAGGTCTGGCGGGCAGCCTGGACTGTTCGCGGAACTGCCCGCCGGATCGATGGCTGAGGTACGAGTCGCGCCCGCAGTCAATCCACAAGTTCTATCGGGGTTGCAGGCGACTGCCGCTCAGAGCTTCCTTGTTGACGGTGCTTTCGGCAATGCTCGTTAATTTTTGGTCGGCTGCTTTTTCTTCTTGTAGAGTTTGCTCTAGCAGTGAACCTGCTTCCTGATATCCCAGCGTTTTAGCAAACGACTTGGCTGAACCGTAAGCGGCGATTTCGTAATGCTCCACGCGATTGGCGGCGGCGATGACGCCGGCATCGCGTAACGCCAGGTTATCGATATCGCCGATGGTGTCCTCCCCTTCTTCGATAAGCCCTTTCATCGCTTCACAGGTCTCCGCTTTGGGATCTTTTCCAAGCTGCCGGAAAATCGTTTCCAGACGCTGCACGTGCCCGCGAGTTTGTTCCAGATGTGATTCAAAAGCCTGGCGCAGGGCTTGCGAGGTGGAGGCTTCGGCCATTTTGGGCAAAGCTTTCACCAGACGTTTCTCGGCGTCATATAGATCTTCGATCTGCTCGAGAAACAAGTCATCCATGGTGTCAATGGTCATACTTACTCCTGTAATGGGGTTTTTGGAATCATTCCACAAGTTAGACTGTGCCGGATCCAGGATGTGTTCGTTTCTACGCGAGGCTTAAACAAAAGCGCCAGGCCTCGCGGACGCGGCACGTGCAAATTACGTGCCACGTTCGCGCATAGGCGCTGGCGCGAATCGTTTCCGGGAATTGCTGGGTCAGATTACTCTGCGGCGCCCAGCCAACAGGCTGATCACGAACACCACCAGGAAAACGAAGAACAGGATCTTTGCGATACTGGCTGCCCCAGCTGCAATTCCACCAAAGCCTAATATCGCCGCGATGATTGCGACTACCAGGAACACCCAGGCGTACCAAAGCATATCTATTGACCTCCCCCAGAATGCGAGCAAGCACGATGCCAGTCGGCGTTACGGGGTTGCTTTGGAAGACCGCCGCGGGTCTAACGGCCGCCAGCCTGGTTGTGTCGCTGCTGCCCGGCAAGTCCTCGAAGCGGCGAAAAATCGCGGGAGTTCTCGGAACCCTGGGTTCGCTGGCATTGCGGTTCGCGGTGCATTACATTACTAACGCGTCGGCGCGGGATGCTCGTGCCACCTTCCAGCAGCAGCGCGCCAGGCTGAACGCCGGATGATCGTTGACCTACTTCAACTGAACAATCACGGCCCTCGGCGTCGCTTGTACGGCTTCCACCGTCTCGGATTTTCCGTTGCGCGGTGTAAAGACGATCTCGCCGGCGCCTCTTGATATGTCCTTGGTCCCGGCGCGTATGATCCCAGGCTCGACAAATACAAAGACAGAGTCCAGATGACTGACGGGAAGCTGCACCTTATGTCCGGCCTTCCACGTGAAGTCCCAGGCGATGACACGATCGTTCTCCAGCAGCTTGATCGCGCCCTCACGAATGAATCCTGCTGAATCGCTTTCCGCGTCCGTCGCAGGTGAACCGGATGGCTTCAGTTCAAGCATGATCTTCCGTTGAGGGACGTCACTTAAGCCTTCCTCGATATGGACGGTGCCTTTGGGCGTAAATGCGACCGAGCCCAGGACTGAATTGTTTACCGTTGCGGTTCCCGAGAGTCTTGTGACCCTGACCTGGCCGCCGGCAAGCGTGACGGATAGCTGATCATAAGGATGCTCGTGCATCGGTGTGGGCTGGTTCTTCGGCCAGATCACTCTCCACGCGATTACGCGATCGTTTTCGAGCAGTTTCTCCGCGTTTGGACGAGGAAATGGCGGTGGGTACTGTTGCGCGAACGCCCGCCCGAGCCACAGCGCGATCATGAGCAGAAATGGGAAGCGTCGCCGTTCCATTAAACGGGATCATAGCATGGCCGACTTAGACGGCCCGCGTTATGAAATATAATTCTTTAAGCGTTCCTGGAAAGGCGGTGCTCCAATGATGATCGATCAACGGCTGCGTTTTGCGTGCCGAACGCTGCTGATTGCTGCCCTTACTTCACAGTTAGTAGCGTTGGCTCAAGAAGTCGGCGGGCAAGGTGGAGGCCGCTGGCAGGCGCGCTCCATGGTGGAAACCAAGTTCGGAATTGTAGCCACCAGTCAAACCTTGGCCTCCGCCGCGGGCGCTCATATTCTCGAAATGGGCGGCAACGCGATTGATGCCGCCATCGGCGCCAATGCGGTCCTGGGCGTAGTCGAGCCAATGTCAGACGGCATCGGTGGCGATCTGTTTGCGATCTACTACGAGGCCAAATCCGGAAAACTGTACGGGCTGAATGCCAGCGGCTGGGCGCCCACTGGGCTGACAATCGAAGCCATCGAGCGCCAGAATCTTAAGAAAATGCCGCAAAAGGGGATTTATTCGGTCACCGTTCCAGGCGCCGTAGCCGGCTGGGATCTGTTGCGGACCAGGTTCGGGACCATGCCGCTCGACCGCATTCTCACACCCGCGATTTATTACGCCGAGAACGGATTCCCAGTCACCGAAATCATCGGCGCCGCATGGCAAGGTTCGGCCAAGAGCTTGGCGACGAACAAAGGTGCGAAAGAAACCTACCTTCCCGACGGCCGCGCGCCCAAGGTGGGCGAAATATTCCGGAACCGCGATCTCGCCGCCTCACTGCGATTGATCGCAGCGCATGGGCGCGATGGTTTCTACAAAGGCTCCAACGCACAAGCGCTGATCCGCGAGGCCAAAGAGGATGGCGTGGAATGGACTCCTGCCGACCTGGCCGACTTCCAGCCCGAATGGGTCGAGCCGGTCTCGACCAATTATCGCGGTTGGACCGTGACCGAACTACCGCCCAACGGACAAGGAATCGCAGCGCTCGAGATGCTCAACATGATGGAGCGATTTCCGTTGTCGGAGTATGGTCACAACAGCGCGCAAGCGCTGCACGTGATGATTGAAGCCAAGAAACTCGCCTATTCCGACCTGCTTCGCTACGTCGGCGATCCGCACTACAGCAACATTCCCGTCGCCGGACTGCTTTCGAAGGATACGGCGGCGGCGCGCGCCAGCCTGATCGATATGAAGCACGCCACTTGTTCGGTGACTCCCACGCAGCTTGCCTGGGTGGCCGAGTTGCCTGCCGCCGACACGATTTATATGTCAGCCATGGACCGGGATGGCAACATGGTGTCGCTGATCCAGAGCAACTTCGGAGGTTTCGGCTCTGGAGTGGTGGCGCCTGGAACCGGTTACGCGCTGCAAAACCGGGGTGGTCTGTTCTCGCTCGAGCGCGGCCACCCGAACGCACTTGCGCCGCACAAACGTCCTCTGCATACCATCATTCCAGCCTTCATGCAGAAGGGCGATACGCGGATTGCTTTCGGAATCATGGGAGGCTGGAACCAATCCCAGGCGCATGCCCAGTTCGTTTCCAACGTCGTGGATTTCGGGATGAACGTCCAGGGAGCGCTGGAAGCGGCGCGCTTTACGAAAGGGACGTTCGACGGTTGCGATCTGTCCATGGAGACGCGTGTTTCCCCCGCCGTGATCAAGCAACTGGAATCCATGGGCCACGTGATCAAGCTGGTGGGCCAGTATTCCGGGTCCATGGGCGGAGGCCAAGCCGTGATGAGCGTCGCAGGCGGCGTCCACTTCGGTGGCTCCGACCCGCGCAAGGACGGCGCGGCGGTCCCGGAAAATCCCGATTTCAAATTGCCCTGAATCGCGGATGAAATAAATATCAGCGGCTGGCGGCCTGCCGCGGCGCCACTGGCTGCCACGCCGGTGTGCCGTCTTCCCATTGGTTGTCGGTGAGTTGTTCGACGCGCGTGCCGTCGTAACGCATCACGAACAGTTCGCCGTAGGGCTGCGGGGCGTCGGTGTAGACAACTTCATCCTTGAAGCCCATCCTGGAGCTTACGAACGCGATGTGCTCCCCGTCCGGCGACCACGTCATATGCGCGTCATTGCCATGCGTGGATGTTAGCCGCTTGAGGGAGCTTCCGTCGGGCTTGATGGTGTAGATCTCGTAGGCGCCATCCACCAGTCGCGAAAACATGATTAAGTCGCCGCGCGGGGACCACAGCGGGAAGTTGTCGTACTCGCCCGTCAGGGTTGTAACAGCTTTCGTCTCCAGATTCATGACGCGCAGGCCGTAGCCGTCGGCGTCGAAGGTTCGGAACACCAGGCGCTTTCCATCCGGGGCGAACGACGGGAATGCGTTGTTTGCCGATCCGGTGGTCAGTTCCTTGAAGCCGCTTCCGTCGGGATTCACGATCGCGATTTGCGCGCCGCCTTCCACACGGTCGCCGGGCTTTAGAAACACCTCATGGAAACCGTCGAAGAAGGCGCCAAACTCGCCGATGCTGAAGATGATCTTGTCTCCTCGTGGCGACCATTGCGCGGCCAGCACGTTGCGGCTTTTCTCCTCATGCACCACCTGCGAGCGCCCGGTTGCGGTGTTCGTCACGAACAGGCCGGCGCCCAACGGATTCGCCGACGGACGGCTATTGGTCACGAACTGGTCGCCAGAAGGACTAAAGGCTGGAAGGTACGTGCCGGTCAGGCTCAGCTCGTAATTCGGACTGCGGTTGAATGTTTTCTCGAGCGCCGGCAGTTGTACTGTGAGGCGCTTGTGAAACACAACCTGCTTGCCGTCGGGCGACCACGAGGCCGTGCGTATGTCCCCACGCGGTCCGCGTTTGCCGCTGGTGTAGTAAATCCCAGCGCCCGGCTCGGCCTTATCCTTGCGAACGTAGCCGACGTCGTTTCCGGCGAGCGGGCAAGGATTTATCTTCACGCCAGGACCCGCGGCAAGATCGGTGGAAGCACCGGTGGCCGAGTCGATCGAAACCAGTCGCGTGTCGTTTCCATGATCTGGATTTCCCATGCGATTCGCCAGCGTCTGTTCCGCCGTCATACAATACGCCACGACGTGGCGGCTGTCGCTCATCCATTTGGGACTTCCGCAGAAGTTTCCGCCCGCGGTAATTTTCTTCAAACCAGAACCGTCCGGGCGAACGATGTAGACGTCGGCTAACTGAAGGCGCTCCCAGCGTCCATGAGCGAACGGCATCGCATTACCGCGGCTGGATGAAAACGCAATCCATTTTCCGTCGGGAGACCACGCGGGCCGGAAGTCGCCGCCGGGTCCTGACGTCAAGGCTTTCGCGCTACGGGTGGCGAGATCCATGATCCAGAGGTCTGAGGTCCCGCCCCGGCGAGTGCTCACGAATACGAGCTGCTTCGAATCCGGAGAGAAGGCCGCCTGATCGTCGTATGCCGGGTCTGTCGTTAGTCGCTCCAGGCCGCTGCCGTTCGGTTTCACACGATAGAGATCGGCTGACCCCGCACGGTCAGACGTGAAGACGATGGATGACCCGTCGGGTGCCCACACCGGGTCGTAATCCGAGTTGGTGGACGAAAGCAGCGGACGTTCATCGCTGCCATCGGACGCGGCAATGAATAAGCCGACCTGCCCGGCGTTCCCGAACGTGCGAGCCACCGCGATTTTCCGCGCAGCCGGCGTCTGTGCGGCCAGGCTCGCGAGCATGGCAACAACGATAAGAAGGCGCATAGACCTCGTCAGATGCCCGCGTACCAGGCGTAGCCGCCTTCTGGAGAGGCCGAGCCTAACCCCTTGCCGAACTGTTTTAAGTTATCCGTTACCGTAAGACGCGTGAGGAACTTGACGCTCTTGTAGCCGAGTTGGCGAGGAATGCGCAGCCGAAGAGGCCCTCCAAATCCAACCGGAAGATCACCGCCGTTCATGCCGTAGGTGACCAGAGTCTGCGGGTGCAATGCGTCGGCCATATCGATGCTTTCCCACGTGTCGGGGTCAATCGAACGGTACACGACGTATCGTGCTTGAGGCAGAGTCTCGACGGCGTCTAGAACGTGAGCTAGAGGGGTGCCAATCCATTCGGCGATGTAGGACCAGCCCTCCTCGCACTGCACCGAAGTGATCTGGCTGCCGGACGGAAGCCTCTGGATCTCAGCCAGCGAGAACGATGCAGGGCGCGCCACCATGCCATCGACGGCCAGTCGCCAGTCGGCAAAACCGCCGGACTGAAGGCGCTTGAAATCCTCCCTGAACGGGGCAACTTCGTTTGCGAACGGCTTGGTCGAGATTTGGCTGCGCGGGAACTCACGCGCCATCGAGTGCCGCGTCAGGATTCGCTGCGCGGCATAAGTCAGGGTTTCACCGGGTCCATAGATACCTGCGCCATCAGGCGGAATGAGACCGTAGCGCTTGGCAAGGCCGGCGGCCACAGCCAGCCCGGATGCGCCTGCCGCGACCGAAAGACCGGCGGTGATTACTCCGCGTCTTGAAACTCTGCTCATGACCGCTCCATTTCTCGGCCGATGCGGCCGGTGATCATGGCACGCGTCCGCGTCCAGAATCCGGCCAGGCAGATCATCGCCACATGAACCACAAGGAAGAGGACCAGCAAGTCAGTGACGAAGAAGTGAATCGTGCGGGCGGATTGCTGGCCGCCCAATGTCGTGACAACCGCCGGAAACGCAGACACGACCGCAGGCGACATCGCCAGGCCCGTCCAGATGATGAGCGGAAACAGAACGAAGATCACTACCAAATAGGTGATGCGCTGAAGGACGTTGTAAGATCGAGCTTCCGCCTCACTCGGGGGTTTGAATCGTAAATGGTTCGCGACGACAGCCCAGAGCGCGCGAGGCGAAAGATCGGCGCGCGCCGGGAGCAGGCTTTTTCGCAGATGTCCTGTGAACAAACAGATCCCGTACAGCAAACCGGTAAAGATTAGAACCCAAGCGGTCTGAAAATGGAGATATCGGCTCCAACCGTTCTGGTCCGGCAGCACGTAGCCGTAACCGGTCGGAACCAAATTTCTCGAGGCTGGAATTGGAATCTTGAACAACGGCGCGGTTAAGTCGTTGCCAGTTTCGCCCCAATAAAAGCGCGGGTGAGAGATGAGAATTTCAACTCCGCTCACGAGCAAGGCCAGGAAGCACGCCGCCGTGAGCCAGTGAGTGATGCGAACGAGAGCGGAGTGCCGCACCGGGGCAGCCGCACGAATCTCTGAGGCGGTGCCGGCGGTCCAAGCCGTAGAGGACATTTTACGAAATGGTACCAGTTTGGGCACACCGACGCACGCCAAGGCTACGGCCACGTTGGTAAGTCTCCCGCGGCGATGCAATATTATGAAATGATGACTAACTCCCGACGCTACCTCGCCTGGATCTCGTCGCTACTGGTGGTGGCGCTGGCCTCGGCGGCCCCCAGGAAGATCGATCTGGATGCGGCCACCATCGGAGATTTGAATGCCGCCTTCGATGCCGGCACGCTGACTTCGGAGAAGCTGGTGCAACTGTGTCTGGCGCGCATCCAAGCCTTCGATCATCGCGGACCATCCCTCAACGCGGTGCTGACCCTCAATCCGAAAGCGATCGAAACAGCGCGGGCACTGGACGCCGAGCGCAAAGCCAAAGGGCCACGCTCGCCGCTGCATGGCATTCCTGTTGTTCTCAAAGACAACTACAACACCGCCGATATGCCCACCACCGGCGGCTCGGTGCTGCTGGAAGGATCCATCCCGCCCGAAGACGCGTTCCTGGTGAAGAAGCTCAGGGCTGCCGGCGCGATCATTCTCGCCAAAGTCAACATGTCGGAGTTCGCGGCGGCGGGCGCCTATAGTTCCCTGGGCGGGCAGTCCAGGAACCCGCACGATCTCGCGCGCACGCCTTCCGGATCGTCGGGCGGGACTGGCGTTTCGATCGCCGCAGCGTACGCGCCGGTTGGTATGGGTACGGATACTGGAGGATCCATCCGCGGTCCGTCCACGGTGAACGGAATTGTGGGTCTGAAGCCGACGCACGGTCTGCTGAGCCGCAGCGGTATCATTCCGCTCGCGCTCACGTTCGATACCGGAGGGCCGCTGGCGCGCAACGTGTATGACGTGGCGGCAGTGCTGGGCGTGTTGACAGGCATCGATCCCAGCGACGCCGCGACGCGAAAGAGCGAAGGCAAGTTCGCAACAGATTATACGATGAACCTGGATGCGAACGCGCTGAAAGGCGCGCGGATCGGCCTTGCTCGTGATTTCATGGGCGCTGACCCAGACGTCGATTGGGTAATCGAAGCTGCAGCCGCCACGATGCGGGAGGCCGGCGCGGTGGTGGTGGATGTCCGCTATCCGAAATGGCTGCTCGAAGCCAAGGGCGAGTTCTACAATGCCATCCGCTATCCGGAGTTTGTCGTCCAGATCAAGGATTATCTTTCGACACTGGGTCCCAAGTATCCTAAGACACTCGGCGAGATGATCGAGCGCGCCAATCATTTCACGGCAACGAGGGCGGACGGCGCGCGGCCGAACGCGAGCCGCTGGGTTCTGTTCAAGACGGAAGCCGCTAGCGGCACGGTGGACGATTATCGGTATACATCCGTGCGCGACTACGGCTTGCCGATGGTGCGCGCCGCCGTAGAAGGCATCCTGGCGTCCCAAAAGCTGGACGCGATCGTCTATCCGACCTCGTCGCGGCGCCCAGCCCTGATCAACGCGCCCCCGGAGCCTCCGGGAGGCGGAGCGGGTTCGGCGACTAATATTGCAAATCTCACCGGGTTCCCCGATCTCATCGTCCCGGCCGGGTTCACCGGAGATGCGTTGCCCGTAGGCATCTCGTTTTTTGGACCGGCCTTCAGCGAGCAAAGGCTGTTATCGCTCGGCTACAGCTTCGAACAGATTACCCACGCCCGCAGACTTCCCGTGCATGCCCCGAGACTGGAAGGCGATTCGATCACGATTCCGTGAGCAGGCCGTGGGCTCGTTGTACAATACCCGCATCCGAAAAGGCCACATGAAAAATCCCAACAGCGCCACACAACTACGAACCCTGCTTCCGTTCCTGCTGGTTTGTTCGGCGTTCGCCGCCGACAACAGCAGCCAGATCGATGCGCTTCTAAGCCGCTACGCCGGCTACGGCCTGTTCAACGGGGCTGCTCTCGTGGCCGACCACGGCCGCATAATCTTCGAAAAGGGCTACGGCTTGGCGAACATGGAGTGGAACACTCCCAATACACCCGATACGAAGTTCCGGCTCGGTTCCATCACCAAGCAGTTCACGGCGACCCTGGTGATGCAACTGGTCGAGCAGGGCAAGATCTCTCTTTCTGCTCCCATTGCCGCCTATCTCGCCGATTACCCCAAACCTGCCGCTGACCGCATTACGATTCACGAGCTGCTCAATCATACCTCCGGCATTCCCGGTTATACTGAGCTGCCCGAGTTCGGTGCAAAATCGCGTGAGGCGTCCAAGCCCGCGGATTTCGTCGCGTTTTTCTCCCAGCGCCCACTTCTATTCGAACCGGGCTCGAAGTTCAGCTACAGCAATTCCGCCTATTTCCTGCTGGGTGTCATTCTCGAAAAAGTCACTGGCCAGCCATACGAGCGCCTGCTCCGGGAACGCATCCTCGATCGGGCAGGCATGCACGACACCGGCTACGACTCCACAGCTCCGCTATTGCCTAAGCGCGCCTGGGGTTACGATTCCACGCTCAACGGCTATCGCAACGCCTCCTATATCGATATGTCGCTGCCATTTTCCGCCGGTTCGCTGTACTCGACCGCCGAGGACTTATTCCGCTGGGATCGAGCCTTGTATACCGATCAAATCCTTACCCGCGCCAGCAAGGATAAGATGTTCACTCCGGGGTTGTCCGACTACGGCTACGGGTGGTTCATCCGGAAAGGCGCGGTCACCACAGTCGAACACGACGGAGGGATCAACGGCTTCAACACCCTCATCTCACGGGATCTGGAGCCGCAGCGCTTGATCGTGCTGCTGAACAACACCGGCGGCGCTCCGCTCGATGCGATGGCTGCGGGAATCCGCGCGATACTCAATGGCCGCGATCCTGAATTGCCCAAGCAACCCGCGGCTCCGGTGTTGCTCAAGACCTATGAAAGCTCTGGTCTGGCTGCCATGCTGCAACAGATTCAGACCTTTCAATCCAATGCGGTTTATGATGCCAGTGAGAACCAGCTTTCGCGACTGGCGGCATACCTCATGGGGATCGGCAAGAATGAAGACGCCCTCGCGCTTGCCAAGGTGATCGCCGAAAAATTCCCGAAGTCCGCCGGGGCTGAGACGCAGCTGGCGCGCGCCTACCAGGCCACTGGCAATCGCACCGAAGCTCGTTCGGCATATGCCCGTGCCATGGAACTCAGCGAAACCCCGCGTGCCTTCCCCATACTGCAGGACGCCATTCAGAAGCTGAGTCGATGAATCGCTACCCGCTGCTGTTTCTTTTTCTGTGCACCGTAGGCCATGCCCAGCAGCAACACGGCTTCGACGTTATCTTGCGTCACGGAAGTATTGTCGATGGCACCGGCGCCCCGCCCCATCGGGCCGACGTCGCCATAGTGCGCGGCTACATCGCGGAAATCGGCGATCTCTCGACAGCCGTCGCCCCACTAGACCTGAACGTCGACGGGCTCGTTGTCGCCCCGGGCTTCCTCAACATCCATAGCCATGCGGTCCCCGACGCCTTGCCCACGGCGGAAAACATGCTCACGCAAGGAGTGACCACTGAGATCCTCAACCCTGACGGCGGCGGCAGCACCGACATCAAGGAGCAACTGTCTCGCTTCAGCTCGCGCGGCCTCGCATTGAACATTGGCGCTTACATCGGTTTTAATAGCGTCTGGTCCAGCGTCATGGGTGCTACCGACCACCGGCCGTCGGACGATGACATCCAGGCCATGCGCAACATGATCGCTCGCGGGCTAGAAGACGGGGCCTGGGGCGTGTCGGCGGGACTCGATTACAAGCCCGCCTATTTCGCCCGCACCGACGAGGTAATCCGCATTCTTCAGCCCGCTGCCATCTGGCGGACCAACTTCCCTAATCATGACCGCGTCACGCCCGAAACCAATTACAGCTCGCTGGCAGGCATGACTGAAACCATCGAGATCGGCGAGAAGGCGGGACTGGTGCCGGTAATTACGCACATGAAAGTGCAAGGGCACGAGCAAGGCCGCGCGGCCGCGATCATCGACAAGATGCGGCAAGCCAGCGCCAGCGGCCATTACACCGCGGCCGATGTT
>DATJWJ010000076.1:0-3468 GCA_035501355.1 Bryobacteraceae bacterium
ACAAGACCTCCCTGGAGCACATGCGCGATTGGCTACTATCACTATGGCCAGCCCAGCCCAAAAACTCGGATTGGCCGTCGCGCTGTTTTGGGTTGGCTCTGTCAGCGCTCAGGTCGCAGCGACACTGGAAGGCCAAATCACCGACCCTAGCGGAGCGGCGGTCCCGCAAGCCTCCATTCAGGTCGTCGGGCCGCATGGCATAATTCAAGACTCCAGGACCGACACCCAAGGCCGTTACCGCTTTACTGGACTGCCCGACGGTGATTACAGAATTGTCGTGACAAGCCCTGGTTTCGCGCGGTACGCGAGCCCGAATCTGCACTTCACGAGTTCACGGCTGCTGACTTTCGACGTTCGTCTCGAAATTCAGCAGGAGAAGCAGAACGTCACGGTTTCCGATACGGGATCTCAGCTCGGAGTGGACGCTTCACAGAGCGTCGGCCAGATTGTGCTCAGGGGCAGCGATCTGGATTCGCTTCCCGATGACGCGGAGGACCTCGCAAATGCGTTGCAAATGCTGGCGGGATCGGACGAAGCTTCGCATCGAAGGGCAGCTATTCAACGTCTTCAACCAACCCCAACTTCGCTCTGCCCAGCGTGCTGAATGCGGGCGCCCAAGGAACGCCCCCCACTCAGACCGGATTTGGCGCGATTACCGGACACCTCTCCGCCGGCTGGGCTGCTGGGCATGGGGCTCGGCGGCGACAGCACTCCCAGAATAGTGGCATTCCAAGCGCGGTTGGAATTCTGACTCCGGATGGGCTTAGTGGCACGGCGCAGCGCGGCCGATTGGCGGCTTCAGGGTGCTGTCCCAGATCCGCGTGGCTCGACCGTTGGAGCAGACGGCGGTGGCCTCGGTCTCGCCACCAACGCGGCGAGTGACGTGCAGGGCGGCGCCGTGGCTGTCGTCGACCCCTTGGCTCATCCCGGTGTCCACGAGGAAGAGCAATCCATCGCGCTGGAACATCTCGCCGGCTTTGCGGTGGGGCCCGTCGGAGAAGGCGACATAGGAAGGCTGATGGCCTTGTACCAGGTGCAGGACGCCAAGACTCGAGGCAAATAGAGCGAGGAGTTGCGCCGGCCTGTGCGCGCGTCCCATATCCACCCATTGAGCACCTCCTTTCCCTTTCAGGGTGAGGCGAGCTTCCAGCAGGGAGTTCCCGCCAACCAATTGCTCGGTTGCGAAGCCATCACGATCGACGCCACGCTCAAGATCGGTCCGCAGTTGCGACAGTGTCCGGCCGGATGTGTTGCCCGCGTGGCAAAAAAACCAATCGTTCACTTTCGCGGCCATCGGCAGGCCGCACAGGAACTCCCCGATCTCGCCATGGCAGGCGGCGACGTCGATGGGGTCGAGATGCGCGCCACGCAATTCGCCGGCGAATTCGCCGGTCTTTGAGCCGTGGGGATCGGCGAGGAATTCGGCCTCGTGATTGCGCATCAGAATGAGGACGTGCCCGCCGGATCGCGAGCCGGCCGCGATGAGCGCGCGCAGGAGACGGACGACATCGAGGGACTGCGGGCCTTTGTGGATCATGTCGCCCATGACGACAAGGACGGCATTTCCGCCCGACCACACCACGCCAGCCGGATAATCGGGAACGCTGGAAATGAGCCCGGCGGTCTTCAGCAAGGTGGCCAGCCGCCGGTAGTCGCCGTGAGGATCGCCGATGGCCCAGATATCCCCCGGCGCCTCGACTTCAATGACCGAGGGATTCTTGGTCCAATCGCGGCTGATCTTCGAACTTCCACTTGCGGTCCAGCCAAGGAGTATGACGACGGCACAACAGAGGCTGCAATGCAGCAAACGCGTCTTCTTGGAGTACCACAGATTGCGGCGCGGAGGATGCGTCACAAGTCTCATTCCACGTTGCGTGCTCAGCACTCCCGCTGAAGCTTGGAGGCTGAGGGAGCGGTGGATACCAGGGGCTGATTCCCGGTGGGTTGGCTCCCTTGCCTCCAACGATCCTTCAGAACGGGGGTGCGATTGGATTGTACTTCGCGTTTCTCGGCGAAGCGGACAACTATCTGACGAGCGGCCTGATATCGAGCGCAAAATCACTCCACGCGGTGCCAGCGGGTCCGTGCCGAAGTTCACTCCATCAATTACGCACATTTTCACTTGCACAATTATATAAGTGATGATAATCTTAAAAATCGATGCCGGATTTGACCGAACTCGATCCTGTAGAGCCGTCTTGTTCCGTTGCTGAACACAATCCCGATCGGGCGCCACGGCCATTGGTGGATGATGCAGCCCTGGAAAGTGCATCGCGCCTTTTTCGTGCCATCGGTGAACCTGCGAGGCTCCGCATTCTGTCCCGGCTGGCGCAGGGAGAAATGTGCGTCACCGAGCTCGCTGCTTCCGAAGGCGAATCGCTGTCGACTATCTCGCAGCGTCTGCGCGTGCTCCGGTCGGAGAACATCATCGTCCGGCGGCGGCGCGGCAAACACATCAATTACGGGCTGGCGGACCAGCATGTTATGGATCTGGTGTTCAACGCTTTAGCCCATGCAACCGAACGTCCGGCGAAAGTTCCGGACCGAAGCGGCGATTCTGAATCCGATAAGAAGGAGAAATAAATTGAGTCACGAACAAAGCACTGAAAGCGGGACAGCGCCAACACCGTCCAAGGGCCGTGCAATTATGACCGGACGCAAGAGCGCTTATTTCTGGGGAGCGGCATCGGGAGTCGCGTTTGCACTATTCGCCCCTATGCTCCGTCCTGCCGCGCGTACCGCGATCAAAGGCAGCATTCGCGTTGGGCGTTACGCGAAAAAAGTAGCTTCCAATGTCAAGGAAGAGTTTGAGGATATCGCCAGCGAGGCGCAGGCCGACCTCGATCGGGAGCAGAACGCCGGCGAAGCGGACAACAGCAAAGCGTAAGAGGGAACAGCAATGCATTGCGTACTTGGGGCACTTCTGATTGGCGTAGTCTCGGGTGGAGCCGCTGGAAATAGCGACCGCCGCCGGCCGCTGGTGCGAGGGCTGGTGAAAGGCGGCATCATGGCAAAACGTAAACTGGAGTCCGCCGGCGCGACGGTGATCGCAGAAGCGCAAAAACTGGTGGATGAAGCGCGGGCCGAACTGGATCACCCTGAGATGGGGTTACCTCAATAATGCGGGCGGCCATTGCTCGCATGCCGGAGATGATTCTCCTGTCGAATGTGCCAGGACGCCAGCGTTGGAGTGTTCCAGACATCAACTCCAAGCCCCGCCTGGCCGCAGCCGTCGAAATCGCGCTTCGAAACGAGTCGGGCGCGCTGCTAGTCAAGGTGAACCCTCTCACCGGACGGATCCTGTTGAAGTGGCACCCGTCGCAAAATCCGCCGGAGATCCGGTCGATCGTTCGCAGTGCCCTCGATAAGGGCCCCGTCAGCCTGGCGGTGTATCAAAATCGCCGCGTCACGCCGGACCCCAAGGTCCGCAAGCTGATTGGCAAACTCGTTCTGGGTGGCATCAAACTG
>DATJWJ010000077.1:0-9283 GCA_035501355.1 Bryobacteraceae bacterium
CTGAAGGCGGGCGGGAAAAGCTATCTGCACAGCCATATGCTGGGCGTGCTGGCTGAGTATCGCGACGCGGGCGTGGGCCGGAGGCTGAAGCTGGCGCAGCGCGAGGAGGCGCTGGCGCGCGGGATCGATCTGATCGAGTGGACCTTCGACCCACTCGAAATTAAGAACGCGTTTTTCAACATCGAGCGGCTGGGGGCGGTTGTGCGGCGCTACGTTTTGAACCAGTACGGGACCACTACCAGCCATCTGCACGGCGGGCTTCCCACGGACCGCTGCATCGCGGAGTGGTGGATCGCAAGCGAACGTGCGCGGGCCATCATCGCCGGCGAGCCGTTTGAGCGCAATCCGATTGAGATGCGCGTCGCGATTCCATCGGACATTGCTCGCATCCGTTCGAAAGAGCCGAAGCGAGCGCGCGAGATCCAGCAGAAGGCCAGCGAAGAATTCCGCAGCGCGTTCGATCGCGGCTTGGCGGTGATTGGCTTCGAAAAATCCGAAGAGGCGGGTACATACCTGTTGGGGCGATGGGAATGCAATTAGAACGAATCACGCTGCGCCAGATCAGCATGCCGCTGGTGCATTTTTTCGAGACCAGTTTCGGCCGGACCACCGAGCGTCACATGGTTCTGGTGGAGGTGGAGGCGGGCGGAGTGTCCGGCTGGGGCGAGGTTACGGCGGGCGAGAGCCCGTTCTACAACGAGGAGTGGACCGAATCGGCCTGGCTGATTCTGCGGGATTTCGTTGCGCCGCGCGTGTTGCGGCACGACTTCGCGAGTGCGGCTGAAGTGGGCGAGCGGACGGCGCACATCCGCGGGCATAACATGGCGCGCGGAGGGCTCGAAGTTGCCGTGTGGGATTTGGAGGCGCGGATGCTCGGGCGGCCCTTGAATCAGCACATCGGCGGCGGGGCGCGGCGCGAGATGCCGTGCGGGGTTTCCATCGGCATTCAGGATTCGGTGCCGCAGCTTCTCACCAAGATCGAGACCGAGCTCGCCGCCGGATACCAGCGCATCAAGATGAAGATCAAGCCGGGCTGGGACGTGGAAGTGGTGCGCGAAGTGCGGTGGCGATTCCCGGACATTCTGCTGATGGCCGACGCCAATTCGGCTTACACGCTGGACGACGCGCCGCGGCTCAAGTGCCTGGACGAATTTAACCTGATGATGATCGAGCAGCCGTTGGGACACGACGAGATCATCGATCATGCCAAGCTTCAGGCGCAGTTAAAGACGCCGATCTGCTTGGATGAATGCATCCGCTCGGCGCATCAGGCCCGGCAGGCGCTCGAAATGGACGCGGGGCGCATCATTAATATCAAGCTAGGGCGCGTGGGCGGGTTCGCGGAGGCCAAACGCGTGCACGACGTGGCGCAGGCGGCCGGCGTTCCGGTGTGGTGCGGCGGGATGCTGGAAGCGGGCATCGGGCGCGCGCACAACATAGCGCTCGCGACGCTTCCGAATTTCACGCTGCCGGGCGACGTGTCGGCCAGCAAGCGCTATTGGAAGCGCGATATCATCGTGCCGCCGGTGGAGACCACGGCGCGCGGAACCATCGAAGTTCGGGATGAGCCGGGGTTCGGTTATGAACTCGACCGGGGCTTCATCGATTCGATCACCGTTCGCCGAGAAACTATTTCCTAGCCGATGAGCGCGGATAAGACTGTTCTGGTTACCGGCGCCGCTAAGCGCATCGGGCGTGGGATCGCGCTGCGGATTTTTCAAGCCGGGTATCGGATTGCGATTCATTACGGAACCTCCGAAAAAGAGGCGCGCGAGACGGCCGAACGGTGCGGCGGGGCGCCTTTGTTCCGCGCGAATCTCGAGAGCGTGGATGAAATTCGGCGGATGTTCGGCGAGGTCGAGGATCGCTGCGGGTCGCTGTACGGATTGGTGAATAATGCGGCCCGATTCAAGCGGCGCGATCCGCTGGAGATGACCGAGGCGGATTGGGATTTCATACATTCGGTCAATTTGAAGGCCACCTTCTTTTGTTGCCAGCAAGCGGCGCTGCTTATGCGGAAGAGCCGAGCGGGGCGCATCGTCAATATCAGTTCGCTGGGCGGCTTGCGGCCCTGGCCGGAGTACGCGCATTATTGCGCATCGAAGGCTGGGGTGATTATGCTGACCAAAGCGCTGGCCAAAGCCTTCGCGCCGGACATCACGGTCAATTCGGTGGCGCCGGGTGTAATTCTTTCTTCCGCGGAAGAGCCGCGCACGCAGGATATGATTGCGGCCACTCCGGCCGGAAGAAGGGGGACGGTGGAAGAAGTGGCCGACGCAGTGCTCTACTTTCTGAAAGCGTCGGATTTCATCACGGGTCAGGTGTTGGCCGTGGACGGCGGACTGAGCTTGCGCTGAACGCCTGCTACTCTACCGTGACTCTGGTGCCCTTCTTTTCCTGTTGCGATAGCCGGTCGATGCGGGCATCGATTATGCTGCGCATGCCTTTTAACACCTCGACGCGCGCGTTGTGGAAGTGTTCGCGCGTGCCCGCGGGCCAGAGATGATCCATCATAGCGTCGAGTTGAGGCACGATGAGGTTGCAGAACAGACAGCCTTCGGAATGTAGAGTGCTTTGTTTTTCGTCCATGTCAGCCTTCTTTCAGTTCTACTGTTAACATTTTATGCTGTAACGTGGCGCGAGTTGGCATGAGCGCGGCCATTGACGTTGGCAATCCGATGTGCCGGCGCAGCGTGCCGATCTCGACCACCAGCTCGTCGCCTTTCTTGAACAAGCCCACCTCACCTTTGACGGCGAACGGCAGGCGCAGGCGGATTTCGTAATGCGCGTTAACCTTCTCGAAGGTGTACGGCGCTTCGGTGCGCGTGACGGCGGCGGGATCTTCCTGCGCGCCATAAAGAACGTCGGCCAGTTCGATCAGGCGCTCGCGGCCCAGGACTTCGTGGGTGAACAGCGGTACGCGTTTCATGGGGACCGGGGAGAAATATTCTTCGATCTCGTCTAGAATTTTGGCTTGTGAGGCCCGCCATTGATCGAACCAGCTGTCGGTGATGGCGCTCGGCAGCACGCGATTGACGATGACGCCGTCGACCGTCAGGCCATGCAGGGAAAAATAAACGAAGGCGCGCTGGGTTTCGCGCAGCACCATTTTTTCAGGATTGGTGACCAGGCGGACGCTGGTGGTCTTGGCGTCTTCGAGCAGTTCGGCGATGCCTTCCAGGCGTCCAAACAGGTGCTGGATGTTGGCGAAATAGTTGTCGGTGGGCAGCTCGACCGGCGAAATACGATTGGCCACCGGGCGCACCGCTTTGAGCAAGCCGCGCTGAAACGGGAAGATGTGCTTCATGTACCATTCGAGCGTGGTGGGCATGCTGACGAAGCGCATCGATTCGGCGGTGGGCGCGCAGTCCAGAACGATGACTTGATAGCGTTGCTCGCGCCGGAATTGATTAACGTACATCATCGCGCTCAGCTCTTCCATGCCGGGCAGGATGGCCAGCTCTTCGGCTTCGACGTCGCTGATGCCGGTGGTGCGGAGCACTGAGGTCACGTAGGTGGAGATCTCGCGCCAGTGGCGTTTGATCTCCTTCTGGATATTGACTTCCTGGATGGCGAGGTGCGAATCAATGGGATAAGGATCGTTGGTTTTTTCCTGGAAAAGACTGGTTTCGAGATCGAAGGCGTCAGCAAGGCTATGAGCCGGGTCGACACTCATGACTAACGTGGAATAACCGAGTCGGGATAAATGCAGGCCGGTGGCGGCGGCAATACTGGTCTTGCCTACGCCGCCTTTGCCGCTGAAAAGCAGGATCCTCACACCTTAATTGTAGCGGGAGGGTCGCAGGTGCTAGCTCGGACGTGGAGCGCGGACCGTATCAGTTGCGCCAATTCGTGGCTTGCTCAGCCTTACCCCACTGCTCGTAGAGCCGCAAGATCTGTTGCCTGGCGCGCTGCACATTCCCGCGATTCTCGAAAGGCATGAAATCCCGGCGCTGCTGCAAACCGCGATAACCGGAGAGCAAGAGCGGTTCAGCTTCGGCGTATTTGCGCTCGCCGGCCAGCGCCGCGCCTAACAAGCTCTGCGCGTAGTAACGCTCCCAGGCATTGGGCGTCGCTTTGTCGCGAATCTGTAAAGCCTGGCCGAGAAAAGCCTCCGCTTCATCGTAATTTTGTTGTTCGAGTTTCAATTCGCCGAGCGACGCCAGAACGCGCGCGATCCTGGGATGCTCGGGAACGAGCACGCGGCGCCGGACCTCCAGCACCTGCCGGTACATGACCTCTGCTTCCGCGCGGCGGCCTTGGCGCGCATAGAGGTCGGCCAAGTTGTTCATCATGCTCAACGTGTTCTGCTGCTCCGGCCCCAAGGCTTTGCGGGATGTCTCCAGCGTTTGCTGGAACAGGGTTTCGGCCGCGTCATATTTGCCTTCGGCCTGATAGAGAAGCGCCAGGCTGTTCATGCTCGCGATGGTATCCAGATGCTGATCACCTTCGAGCCGGCGGCGCGCCTCCAGAGCCGTCTTGATCTCGATCTCCGCTTCCGCATACTTGCCTTCTTGCCGGTAGATGACGCCGAGATTGTTGATATTGGTTAAAGTGTCCGGATGGTCCGGCCCGAGCTGCCGCCGATGCAACTCGATCGCCTTTTTATACAAGGGCTCCGCCTGCGCGTACTTGCCGTCGTTGGTGTATTCCGTTGCCAAACTGTTCATTGCCTTGACCGTCTCCGGAGCTTCCGGGCCGTGTGTACGGACGCTGAGGTCGAGTACGCGCGCCGCGAGAATCTCGGCGCGAGAAAAGTCGCCGCGCCGCTCTGCCATCAGGTTCACCAGTTGACCCAGAGCCGCCAGGGTGGCGGGGTCATTTTCCCCGCGGCCGCGCTGGAGCACCTCAACCTCTTTGTTCACCAGCGGCTCGGCCTTTTCGTATTTCCCCAGTTGGATATACACATCCGCCAGGGATTGCGCCGTCAACTGTGTTTCCCGATCGTCCGGACCCTGGACTCGGCGGCGCAACTCGAGCGCCCGTTCTAGCTGCGGCTCCGCTTCGGCGAGCAACGCCAGGTTCATGTAGGCGTTGCCAATAGTATCTCGAACGGCAGCTTCAACAGCCGGCGGGAAATCGCGCCGCCCGGCGATGCGCGCGGCTGCACGGTCCAATGTGGTTCGTACCTTGAGATCGGGATCGGGTTTGTTATCGGGCGTCGCTTGGTTTTGAACGGATGCCTTGGCCAACAGATCGTTTTGCAGGAAATCGTTGACGGCTTTTGCGGTAGCGGCCTCGGTATCGGCGCGCCGCGTCTCTTCCAAAGCGTGATTGCGCTCTTGTTCGGCACGCTGACGTTGGCGATTGGCGTCCTGGCTGGCCCGGATTGCCTGGTCGCGCGCCGCCACGGCTTCGTGCTGGGCGATGCTGGCGCGGATGGCCGCTCGCGCGCTCACCAGGACCGCGGCAACTAAGGCGAGGAAGACGGCGGCCACGGCACCCATCAGGCTCTTGTGCCGCGTGGCGAACTTCCGGAGCTGGTAACCGGTGCTGAGCGGCCGCGCCACGATCGGCTCATCGTTCAAATAGCGCCGGATATCCGCGCCAAATTCGGCTGCTGAAGTATATCGCCTGGCCTTGTCCTTCTCTATCGCCTTCTGAACGATGGTCTCCACATCGCCGCGTAAGGATCGGTTCACCGCGCCGAGCAATGGCCCTTGCTCCTCGCGAATCACGCGGGCGGACTCCACGACATTGCGGCTAACCTGATAAGGCTGGCGTCCGGCCAGCAGCTCATAAGCAACCAGGCCGAGCGAATAAATGTCGCTGCGGGCATCGATTTCGAGCGAGTCCCCGAGCACTTGTTCGGGGCTCATATACGCGAGCGTCCCAATCAAATCGCCCACGTTGGTCTGGCTGGTCGATTCAGTGTCGTGATCGACGATGCGAGCTACTCCAAAGTCGAGGATCTTGGGCTGGCCGCTCTGGTCGACCGGAATATTGTTCGGCTTGAGATCGCGATGGATGATGCCACGCTGGTGCGCGTGTTGGACCGCGTCGCAGATTCTCGCCATCAATTCGAGCCGCTGCCGCGTGTTTAGAGCTTGGCTCCTTGCGTACTCCAGCAGCGACGACCCGCGGACCAGTTCCATGGCGAAATAGGGCTGCCGGCCAAGATCTGTGTCGGCCGTTCCGGCCTCGAAGATCTGCGCGATGCCGGGATGCTGCAAGCGGCCTAGCGCCTCCGATTCGCGCTCAAAGCGCCGTAACAGCTCGGGACGAGCCAGGCCAGCCTTCAGCAGCTTGAGGGCGACGGTGCGGTGCGGGTGGTCCTGCTCTGCTTCGTACACGACGCCCATGCCGCCCTCGCCAATCAGCCGGACAATGCGATAGCCACCGATTGTCGCGGGCATGCGCCGCTCCGCCGAAGCCAGCAAGCGTGAGGCATCGCTTGCCACTTGCTCGAGCAGGCCGTCGCTCGCAACGTCTTGCTTCAGGAGGGACTCGACTTCCTGCAAGAGATCGTCGTCGCCGCTGGAAGCTTCCTCCAGATAGCTACGCCACTCTGAAGGCGGGCGTTGACTCGCCGCCTCGAACAACTGCACGACTTTTTCCCAACGGCCGGGGTCCATCGTGAGCTAAATTGTACCGTAATCCATCCACTAAGCCCGCCACGTTGGGCCGAAATGGTTTAGCGTTCAGGCGGGGGCAGATCATAGTACTCCTATTACAGAAGTTTTCGCCGAGAGGTGATAGTTTCGGCGCTCGATTTCCGGTTACTGAGACGAAGGGTTCCTTAGATTACAAGGGGGTCGGCGCCAACCGGAACACCATGAGACTCGCTTTAATAGCTGCCTTATCGATATCGTTTGCTTACCCGTCTTTTTCGGCCACATTTACGGTAAACAGCACCGCCGACGTGGTGGACGCGCATCCGGGCGACGGCGTGTGCGAAACCGGTCCGGGCAACGGGATTTGCACGCTCCGCGCGGCGGTTCAGGAGGCCGGCGCTTCGAGCACCGCGAGCCAGATCGAACTGCCCGCCGGCACTTATCGGCTCACCCTCACGCCGGCCTGCACCTACAAGCTTGTCAACTACACATCCTCGCTCACCGAGAACATTGTGAATTTGTGCGTCAAAGGCAACGTCACGATTAATGGCGCAGGCTCCGACACCACCATCATCGACGCAAACGGTGAGAACGGCGCTACTTGCTGCGGTAGCTATCCGATGTCTCGGGGAATGCTGATCGATCAGAATGCTGTCGTAACTCTCAGCGGCGTCACCATCGAAAACGGCATAAGCAATGGGGGGTATACGTCTTTCGGCGGCGCAGCCATCAACAATCAGGGAAACCTGAAAGTTTCCTACTGCGTGTTCACGGGCAACAACGGCATTCCCGGAGGAACCATCTGGAACGACGGCACATTGGTGGTGGACAACGTCAGCTTTATCGGAAACACCGCCGCCGGATATGGCGGCGGAGGTATCTATAACAATGTCTACGGCACGGCGGAGATCTCCAACAGCACCTTCGACACAAATCAGGCAAACGCAGGTGGTGCGATTGTCAATGAGCACTCCGTGAAGGTCCTGTCGTCCACGCTTTCCAACAACATTACTACATCTAACGGCGGGGCCATTGCCAACTATGAGGGATCAGTCTTCCTGACGAATGTGACGATCGTCGGCAATCAGGCTCCCGTGGGTGGGGCAATCTGGAACTCTGACACCCTGACGATCAACAACTCCACCGTTACGCTGAATCGTGCTACGAACCACACCGGGGGTGTCTCCAATAACGCCGCCCACGTCACTGTCGCAAACAGCATCATCGGAGGAAATTACGACACCTGGGACAACGCTCAGGATGATTGCGACGGGCCCATTACTTCGCAAGGCCACAACCTGATTTCGACAATCATCGGGACCTGCGTCGTTAACGGCGCCACCTCCACCGACATTTACAACGTTCCCCCAGGGTTGGCAACGCTTGCACCCAACGGGGGAAGTACGCAAACCATGGCGCTCACGAGTACGAGCCCGGCCGTTGATAAAGGCGATCCGTCAAAGCCGGGCACGGGCGGTACATCCTGCGCGGCGGCCGATCAGCGCGGATTCCTGCGGCCGCAGAACGGACGATGCGATATCGGAGCTTTCGAGCGCAGCGGCAGCCTTGCGATCACCAGCATTTCACCTACGCATGCCGGAAATACGGGCAGCATGGAGGGCGTGATCTCCGGCGGCGGATTCGCCGCAGGAGCAGCCGTGAAGCTCCACAAATCCGGCCAGTCCGATATTGTGGCCTCGACGGTCACAGTGCAGGATGGAAATGCGGCGACGAGCGTAGCCTTCGATCTCACGGGCAAAGCCACGGGTTCGTGGGATGTTGCGTTTACGAATCCGGATGGCACCAGTTCGACTCTGCCAGGCGGTTTCAAAATTGACGCGGGTGGATCGCCGAACGTATGGGCTGAAGTTGGCGGACCAGCCCTGGTACGGCCGGGTTCTTCGCCGGTCTACTGGGTCATGTTTGGCAACCGGGGCAATGTCGACGCACTATACGTGCCAGTGACGCTGGCGGTCCCAACCGACATCACCCTAGCCGTCAATTTCGACGTTGCGCCGCCTCCGGCACAGGCAGGACAAGTACCCACGGAGTGGTTTCTAGCGCCCGTGTACGTAACTCCCGGGCCGAGTAATGGGTTCGTGAACGTTCCTCTGCTGCTGCCGTTCATTCCGGCTGGTTACAGCGGCACTTTGCGCTTCTCCATTAAGATTCCGGCAGACGCGCAGCACGGCGAGAACTTCCAGCTTTACGGAGCCAGCGGCGATCCTTTTCTACCGGTTGGGGCCGATCCGACCGCATTGGTGAGCCAGCTTGCGACGGGTGCTGTGGACTACGCGCAGCAAAATCTCGGCGGCAGCGTGCCCGCTTCCAACGCGGCGTTGACCCAATACATCTCGAATCAATTGCAAGACACGCTGGCCGCTGCGAAAGCGCAATTCAGCGCCACTGCCGGAGCCACTCCGCTGGTGTACAGCCTGGGCCAGTTGAATATCGATGCCGCTCAATTCGCGGCGGCACAGGCCAACGGCGGAGCCGCGCCTCATCTCAAGGCTGCCTTGGCGAAGCCGCTACAGCCACATGCCGGCATCAATCCAGCCCCCACCCAACTCTGCACAACGCAGGACGGGAGGATTGTCACTATCCGAGTGGGAGACACCCAGCCGCCGGGATCTTCCTGTACCGATCCGGACAATTTCATTCCGGCGCCGCCGTGCGCGTTTGGACAGAAACCCACACCTAAAATCCCTTGCTCTCCGCCGGACAAGGCT
>DATJWJ010000078.1:0-2150 GCA_035501355.1 Bryobacteraceae bacterium
CGGCATGGGCTGGAGATGCCCATCGCCGAGCAGATGCACGCGGTCCTCTACGAGAATCGCCCGCCGCAGGAAGCCATCCGCGAACTGATGGAGCGCCGGCTGAAGATGGAATAAGCCGGACGGCACCCGTCTCGAGCGTAGTGCCTCGCAGGTTCACAGTAAACACCGCAAAATCCGTCGTTATTGTCGGGCGAAGAAATCCCTAATAGACTTTCGCACAGATGGCTGCGCCCATGCCAAGCCGGGGACTGTTGAGCCACGTCCGCATTCTGTGGCTCGTGCTGGGAGCGCTGCTGCTCGTAAGCCTGCTGCCGATTCTGGCTTATCACTATCAGGTATTGCGCCTGAGCCAGGACAAACTCGAAGACACCGAGCGGCTGCAGCAGATGGAAATCACGCGCTTGCTTGCCGGACAAATCCTTCTGTTCCAGAACAACCTGGACCAGCAGCTTAGGGACGAAGTCAAGCTGCTGGGGCTGACCGGCGCGCTCGCCGACGTAAACTCCCCGCAGCATGCCTCGGAAGTTACCCAGCGGCTGGAAGAATTCGTGAAGAACAACCCCGACATTCTTTATGTGACCGCGTTGAACGCGCAGGCCAAAGGTCCCTGGAGCGGGGGATTCCGCGCGGATCGCGACCCGTTCGTGAACAAGGCGCTCCAGAACGCGCTTTCCATGGCCGGGCAGGGCACCAAGTACTCCAGCGGTGCGCTTGCCGCCGGCGAAGGGAAAGCTACAACTTCCGCCTACGTTTTAGCGGTTCCGCTTGTGTGGGACCAGAAGCCGGCTGGGATGCTCGCGGTCCTCGTCTCGCTGAAGCAGGTGGAGGACCGGTTGCAGAATGAGAGCGTGCGCAAGCGTGAAGTGTTCGTGGTCGATGTCGAGGGCCACATTGTCGCGCATCCGGATCGCACGCGCTGGGTGGCGGGTGAGGACGCATCGAGCGCCTATCCAATTGTCTCCCAGATTCGCGATTTGCCGCCGGGGTCCAGCAATCCGCAAAGCTCCAGGTTTGCTGCCGAAGTCGCCGGCCACAAGGTGGAATTCTTCGGGGCCTTCTGCCCCATACCCGGGTTGCGCTGGGCGGTGGTGGCCAAGCGGAGCGTGGAGGACGCCCAGGGAGATGCGGGACTGCCGGAGCTAAACCGGCAAGCGCTGGTGATTGCGCTCGCCTTAACGGTCGCGGCCATCTTCATCGCCTACTTCTTCGCCGTGGGAATCTCACAGCCTGTCCGCGCGCTGGCCGATTCGACGCGCGCCATCAGCCGCGGTGAATTCCACGAGCGCGCCCCCGTGGTGGGTACGGCCGAAATCAGCGATCTGGCGGAAAACTTCAACTCCATGGCCGGCGACATCGAGCAGTACATCGAGCGGCTGAAGCAGGCCGCCGAGGAAACCCGGCAGCTCTTCCTCGGCTCCATCCGCATGCTCGCCGCGGCGATCGACGAAAAAGACCCGTATACCCGCGGCCATTCCGGGCGCGTGGCCAAGTACTCGATCATCATCGGGGAGCAGCTCGGGCTCGATCCCGTGGCGCTCGACAAACTGCGCATCTCCGCGCTGCTGCACGACGTGGGAAAAATCGGCATCGACGACCGCGTGCTGAAGAAGCCGGGCGCGCTGACCGATGAAGAGTTCCACATCATGAAGCAGCATCCGGTGAAGGGCGCGAACATCATGCGTCCGGTCTCGCAATTGAAAGAGATGCTGCCGGGCATCGAGCTGCACCACGAGTGCGTGGACGGGCGCGGATATCCCTACGGCCTGAAGGCCGACCAGATCCCGCAAATGGCGCGGATCATCGCGGTGGCCGACACGTTTGACGCCATCACCACGAACCGCCCCTACCAGTCCGCCATGGATCTGGAATTCGCGCTGAAGCGGGTGCGCGAGCTGGCCGGCTCGCGTTTTGACCCTGCGATCGTCTCCGCGATGGAAGACGCGGCGCGCACCGGAAAGCTGAAACTGAGCGCGACTCTGGTGGAAGTGTAAAGCGCAAGGCGCCGCTCCCGGCGCGGGCCACAGAAACACTTCGCTTGAAACCGCGCCGCCCGTTTGCAAACCCCCACAACAAGTCTGGAACGCGCCATCTGCTAAGATAAACGGCATGATTACGCTGTTCGGGCCTCCGGAACCCACGCTCGGCGAACG
>DATJWJ010000079.1:0-29822 GCA_035501355.1 Bryobacteraceae bacterium
AGTCTACCTCTGCGCCATCCAAATACAGCAGGCTGGCCTGATCGATGAAGACCTTGAGGCCATCGAAACTATAGGTTTTATCCAGCATATTAGGGGTGTTCTCGAAGGCCATCGAGTAGCTGAAGCCGGAGCAACCTCCGCCGACCACCGCAATCCGCAGCCCGGCCGGCCTGGGTTCTTGAGTGTCCAAAATCTCTTTTACTTTGCTGACAGCAGTGCCCGTTAACTGAACCATAGCGTCATCTCCGTTTCTTCAGGAAACTCCCCCGAATCTTCATTATCCACCGAAGCATTAGCTCTGGCAAGTCTGTTGCCACCAGGGTTCGAATGATCCACCATTGGCGCGCTCCGAAAACCCTTCCCCGGCAACCTGATTCGATGCTTCTGTTTCTTCGATGCTAAACTCCCCCTTAGGATGCGAGATATTGCCCAAGCTAGCTGCCAAAGGGTTGAAACCGCAGGAGGTTGGGGTACGTCTCGGAGAGTGTATGAGTGGTCTGGCGGGCGCACTTCCTTTTCCGGCATCCGGAACGAGTACCAAGGCAAGGGCCAGAGTGGATCACCGCAATTCTGAAGAAGCGGCCCTGGTGCGCCGTGTCCAGGCCCGGGATGAAATCGCGTTCCGCGAGATCGTGGAGCGGTATCAGGCCAAAGTTTTTTCCATCATCTACGGCATCCTCCGGAATCACAACGATGCCGAGGATATCGCGCAGCAAGTCTTTTCGAAGATCTACTTTTCGATCCAGAATTTCGATTTCCGCAGTTCCCTGCTGACTTGGATTTACAAGATCACGGTCAACGAATGTTACGACTATTTGCGCAAGAAGCGGGTGCGTAAACTGGTCTACGAGAGCGATTTTACCGAGGAAGACGCGCAGCGCATGCAGAACACCGAGGCGGCCACCGATCAGGGACCCGCCGTCGATACGCAGCTGGCGCGCCGGGATCTGGTGCTCAAGCTTTTGGCCAAACTCTCGACCGAAGATAGAAGTCTGCTGATGCTCAAGGAAGTGGAAGGGCATTCGGTGGAGGAACTGTCGCAGATGACCGGGATGAACGAGAATACCATCAAAGTGAAATTGTTCCGCGCGCGACAGAAGCTGGTGAAAGCCGCGCAGAGGCTGAATCGTGGAGCCGGCAAGTTGTAGAACGATGTGATACAAATATCAAAAGCGAACAAACGGGCGATTCGATCCGTGACGCAAGGGCAAGTGAATTTTTTTGAGGGAAGAAGTTATGCACGAACCAATCCGGGACAACCTTGAGGACTACTTGAGGGGTTCCGCAAGCAAGATTTCGCAGGATTTTCAAGCGCACCTGGAAGCGTGCGGGGACTGCGCGGGCGAACTTCGGGAGATCGAAGGCCAGGCGGAGCTGTTGCACGCGCTTCGCCCCGGAAAAGAAATCGAACCGAGCGCGGGGTTTTACGCCCGCGTCATGGATCGCATTGAAGCGCAGGGACGCGCCTCCATCTGGTCGGTGCTGCTGGAGCCGGCTTTCGGCCGGCGCTTGGCCGTGGCGTGCGCAACGCTGGTAGTCCTGCTGGGAACGTATTTTGTCGCCAGCGAACTCAGCGAGCCGATAGTGGCCGTAGCGCCCACCGTGGCCACCGCCATCCCTGGCTCTCCGGATCTCAGCGCACGATCTTCTGAAGACCAACCAGCCGATCGGGACAGTGCGCAGCAACAGCGGCAGCGTGACGCGGTGCTGGTGAATCTGGCCAGCTTCCACGAATAATCATGCCAAGCCCGGCCCGCGCTTCCTGGCAGAACCCGCGTATTCTCGCTCTGCTTTTCCTGATCTTTCTGTGCGGTGCACTGGCGGGGGCCATCACCGTACGCGCCGGCCTGCACGAGAGGCTGCATCGTAACACCAGCGCGGCCTTCTGGAAAGACAGCCGGGATGCGGAATTCTCCTACGACCGCCTGAAGAAGGAACTCAACCTCACCCCCGAGCAGTCCGACCGGCTAAAGATCATTCTGGACGACTTCGTGAAATATCACGACGATCTGGAAGCTCAGATCGAAGACATGCGCGCCACCGGCAGAAACCGCATTGTGCAAATGCTGACGCCCGAACAGCGCGCCCAGTTCGAAAAGCTCTCGCAGCAGCTTTCCGCCCAGCAATAAGCGCCGTTTTGTGCCATGTGCCCAATTTCCCGGGGTCCGAATTTCCTATTGCATCCCGCGCGGCCCAGTGCTAAGCTGAAGGCGAACGTGGATTGATTTAGGTTCTGCCGCGGGGCAGGGCTGGCTAATTGCAACCACGATAAAAAGTGCTAAAGGTGAGTCGGTCTTCACGAAACTAAAACCCCTGGCACTTGTCCAGGGGCTTTTTATTGTAGGACCCTCTCGCCGTTAGTAGAGGAGAACTCTATGACGGTGCTCGACCACAACGCGGGCCAAAGCCCCGCCCTGTTCGGTCAGGACGGCGAACTGGTTTCCGTTTGCGTTTCTATTGAGCCCAGGCTTTTGGAGGACTTGCTGGAAGCGCTGGCTGCTCTCGAATTTCCCGTAAATCCGCAGATCCACCATAAGGCCAGTGAAACCGGGGACCAGACTGCGAACATATCGGTGGAATTTCCAGCTTACGGAATGCAGCTGGAGAAAATTAGAGGAGTCCTGGCAAGAAACGGTTTCGAGGCCGCGACCTTAACCCACCAGCCAGTGCTGGCACGCGCCCAAAACGCCTAGCGGCCCGCCGTCGGCGTTTTCAGCAACGCAGGGTGACGCCAGCCTCCCGCGGAGCTTAGCCGGGAGCGGTACGACTCTTTTTCTCGGCGAGCATGCGTTCCACGGCCTGGTTCAGCCGCGAGCTGACAGCTTCCGGAAGCACCTGCGGCTGCATGCCCTTGTAAACCATGATGGTCTTCTTGGTGGTGTCGAGGATCACAAAACAATTCGGACATTCCGTGATGTGGGCCTCGATATGCCGCCGCAGTTCGACATCAACCGCGTCGTCGAGATAATCATTCAGCTCCTGCAAAAACTCCTTACAGGTAAGCAAAAACGTCGTCCCCTTTCCGCTTGAAGAAACGCGTAAGCTTCTCACGCAACTGAAGCCGCGCTCGTAACAGCCGGCTCTTTACCGCGGGAACCGAAATCCCCAAGGCCTCTGCAGTCTCTTCCGTGCTCAATTCTTCGATGTCACGCAATACGAAAACGGTGCGAAAAACGGGCCTGAGACTCTGCACGGCTTCGTCCAAAATCTGCCCCAGTTCCTCGCGGGAGTACTGTTGTTCCGGGTTCTCATCCCAAACCGCGATTTCCCGGACCACGGTATCCTCGCCCGTATCGAGCGGCTCGTCGAGCGGCACCGTCCGGTCCGATTTGCGTTTACGCAGCTTCATGAGCGATTCGTTCACCGCGATGCGAACGATCCAGGTATAGAACTTGGACTGGCCCTGGAAATCGCCCAGGTGCTCAAAAGCCTTCAGAAAGGTCTCTTGCAGGACGTCCTCGGCGTCCTCTTCGTGCTGCGTGATGTGCTTGGCCAAACGGTAGATTTTGGGTGAGTACCGGGTCATTAGCTGGTTGTAGGCCGCGGTGTCTCCTTCGCGGGCTTTGGCAACCAGTTGGGACTCGTCGAAGACGCCGGTCTCCGTCGTAGCAGGCATTCTTCTTCATGGTAACGCATGGGGAAGGGACACTCGGGCCAAGCGATGCGCGAATGTTCTGGCGTGTTATTATCCCCACTGATGCCCATCTCCGAGATACTCGCCGCGCTCGTCGCCGAACGTGACCGGCTGAACCGTGCTATCGAAGCCCTGCAAGGCCCGGTGCGCCGCCGGGGACGTCCACCGAAGAACACCTCGCTGGTGGCGGCCAAGGCCGCCCCGCCCACTACGAATCACAAGCGAGGGATGTCCGCCGCTGCCAGGAAAGCTGCGTCCCAAAGGATGAAAGCATACTGGGCCAAACGCAGGACCGCATCGGCGAAACACTGATTGCGCCCAGAGTGAATAGCGACGGCACAGTTACGCCGTTCGTTCGACTCTCTTCAGACGCACACACGGCTGAAGCCGCGTTTTACATCGTCTTCAAACTGGTGCTACTGATAGCTAACTCGAAATCGACAGTTTGCACACGGAACAGCAACTGAAATGTTTGCGGCCGCGCCACGTCGGGTGGAAGTCCAATTTCACTTGACGGCAAGAACCTGGCAATCAGCTGAAGCCGGCGTCCCAGGCAGCGGCTAAATCGCCGAAGTGCGTTCCACGATTCGCCGTTAATCAATTTTCGCCGTTAATCAATTGCCTTATGGACTCGCTGCCGTCACTGCTCGAGGAGCCCCAAATCGCATTCGATCCCCAAATCGCGTTGAAGGCCGACGTTGTGCTGCTGCCCCAGATGGCGTTGGAACCCCAGATGGCGTTGGAGCCTGAAAGCACGTTCGATCCCCAGATCGCATTGGTGCCCCAGATGGCGTTGGAACCCCAGATGGCGTTCGTACCATTGACCATCGTTACGACCCCGGAGGAACTGGCGGTTACCGTTGGGGACGCCGCGTTATAGCCGCTCGGCACGACGGCGGTGCTGTTGAGGGCCGCATTGGCGTCGAGATAACCTGCGCCGACCGTGAACAGGTCGTAATAAATCGTATAAGTGACGGCCGGGCTCACGGTGGTGTCCGTCACTGTGCTGGATGCCGGGACGGTTTTCTGGTTCGCCGCCGGGAAACTCTTGCTGGCCGTCTGCATCAGGCGTGCTTTGATCGTGTCCGGCGTCAGAGACGGATTTTTTTGCAGCATCAGAGCGACCGTTCCGCTGACCATGGGCGTGGCCATGCTCGTGCCGCTCAAAGTGAAGTAAGTCGTGGAGGACCCGCTCGTGTTCTTTTCGTAGTAGCTGAACTGCGGCCGGTTTGCCGGATAATCGGTGGTCATGGCGATGCTGATGGGCAACGATGCGATGATTCTATTGCCGGGGGCGACGATGTCGGGCTTCGCGACATGGTCGATCACCGTGGGACCTTTGGAACTGTAGCTCGTCATCACATCGTCGGTGCGAGTGGGGGTGCCCATGTCGTTCATGGCGCCCACCGTGATGACGAGAGGATCGTTGCCCGGGGCCATAATGGTGGCGTAGCCATCCGTTCCAAGGGAGTTATTGCGGCCTTGGTTGCCTGCCGCCACCACCACCACAATGCCGGCTTTCCACGCCGCTTCGACGGCTTTACAAAGAGGATCGACCTTGTAGGACTCGAACACCGGACGGCCCAGAGAGAGATTGATAACACCGATGTGGTACGTGGACTTCATATTGATGGCTTCCTGAATGGCGGAGATCACCTGGCTGTCGGTGCCCGCTCCGTTTTGATCCAGGACGCGCAGGTTAACCAGCTGCACATTGGGCGCTATGCCGCGAAATGTTTTTGTGAAACTGGGGCCCGTGGAGTCAGTCGCATTGCCGGCCAGGATTCCAGCGACGTGCGTGCCGTGGCCGTAGCGGTCGATGGGGTCATCTGGTGCCGTGCGGACGAAGCTCTGGTTGTAAAAAATGCGACCGCCAGTCACATCATCCCCGGACGCAACGCCGCTATCGATCACCGCAACCGTAACGCCGCTCCCTGTGTAGCCGTTGGCAAACGCGATATTGGCGTTGATGCCAGGCTCGGCCGCGTAAAGTTGGCCCTGAACGGAACGGTCGGGACTGACGTAGACGACTTCGGGATCATTGGCCAAGTCGGCCAGAGCGCTCGCGGGCAGCCGATAGTGTCCGGCGTTGATAACGTCCAAAGGATCGCGCAGCGTGCCGCCTTTCGCCGTCATCTTGTGATGCTGCGCCTCGGTGGGTGGATTGCGATACTGCACGATGACGTCGACCAGGTCGCTGCGGGTTCGGGCGCGCAAATCGCTGGCGAACTTGTCGCTCCCCCACAAGGCAGAGGTCAAACTCAAGAATAGGGCGCCGGCAATCATTCGTTGGCTTTTGAATTTCTTCATCGAGATGGCGGTTCGCATTGGTCGTCTCCCGCAGAGGGATGTGCAGGCCTATAACCAATTGGGCGGCTCCGGCTAAGTGATGGAACGCGAAGAAGTTAGCGACCGGATCGGAGTTTTCTCCGATGGGACGGGTTGTCGCACTGTCCGGGAAGATTAACAATGGAATATGAACAGAATCAAGGAGATAGGGTTACAAGCTAGTAAATGGGACAGTCTGTCGCAGAGCATGCCGCACGGGTTTACGAGGGAGGGCGCCTTGGCTCAATCTCGCAGTAGGACCTATCCTCGCCAGCGCAAGGAAATCTGATGGTCGCGACGTTAGCACCGGGCCGCTGCTTGCGGCGCTTGGCAGATTAAGTATTTCGCGCGGGTTAGACGATAGTTAGAGTGGGGAAACCTTCCTATTCGGAATGCGCGGTGAGCAAGAAAGCTGCCCTATATATCGCGAGTATCATCCTTACGGGCTCCTCGGTGCTCGTCTATGAACTCGCGGGCCTGCACACTACGAACCTCATTCGCTTTCTAGTTTTCTTCGTCGTCACCGTCGGCACCTCGCGTTTGAAAGTTCGCCTTCCGGGCGTGACCGGCGCAGTTTCGATCCACTTCGTGTTCGTATTGGCGGCGATCGCGAACCTGTCGCTGCCGGAGGTCCTCGCATCAGCGGTCGCCGCAGCGCTGGTCCAGTGTTACTGGGGCGCCGCCAAGCGTCCCAACTGGATTCAAGTGTCCTTCAATCTCGCCGATTCCGCGCTGGCGTTCTCGGCCGCCTACGTTACCTACCATGCCGGGGTGCTCAACCAGCCCGACGTGGGTGTGATCGGACGCCTGATGACGGCCTCGGTCGTCTTATTCACTGTGAACACCGGAGCGGTGGCCGTGGTGATCGGCCTCACCGAGCGGAAGCCCCTGTGGCCTCTCTGGCGCGATTGCTACTTCTGGAGTTTTCCTTATTATTTGGCCGGCGCCACCCTGGTGGCCGGTATGAATTACATCAGCGGCCGCTTGGGCTGGCTCACGGCGCTGAGCGTTTTGCCGGTGGTCCACGTAATGTACCGATCCTACCGCCTCCACTTCGGACGGTTGGAGACGGAGAAGAAGCACGCCGAAGAGATGGCCTCCCTTCACTTGAGAACCATTCAAGCGCTCGCGCTGGCGATCGACGCCAAGGACCACACCACGCACGGCCATTTGGAGCGCGTGCAAGTATACGCCATGGAAACGGGCAAAGAGCTGGGACTGTCAGCCGAGGAGATGCAGGCGCTCCAGGCCGCGAGCCTCCTGCACGACATCGGGAAGCTGGCCGTTCCCGAGCATATCATCGCCAAGCCCGGCAAGTTGACGCAGGAAGAGTTCGAGAAGATGAAGATCCATCCGATCGTCGGGGCCGAGATCCTGGAGCGGGTAGAGTTCCCCTACGCCGTCGCGCCCGTCGTTCGCTGTCACCACGAGAAGTGGAACGGCACCGGCTACCCGGGTGGTCTGAAAGGCGAACAGATCCCGATCGGAGCGCGAATCCTATCGGCGGTGGATTGCTTGGATGCGCTGGCGAGCGACCGCCAGTATCGGCGCGCCCTGCCGCTCGATGAGGCTATGAAGGTGGTCTCCGCCGATGCGGGCAAAGCCTTCGACCCGCGTGTGGTCCAGGTCTTGGAACGCCGCTATCGCGAGTTCGAGAAGCTGGCTACGCAAGCCACCACGGTACGACCGATCGGCAAGCTCTCAACGGATGTGAAAGTGGAACGCGGGGACGCTCCCGACGCGGGGTTTGAGAGTACCGCCGAGCCCCCCGAGCAGCGGTTGGTCGCGTCCGCCGATCCCGTCGAAGCGATCGCCGCCACGCATCAGGAAGTGCAGTCCCTCTACGAGCTGGCGCAGGCAGTGAGCGGTGCAATGCGGCTGAGCGACATTCTCTCAATGCTGGCGGTGCGCATCAAGCATTGGATTCCGTACGATGCCCTGGCGGTTTACCTGGTGCGCAATGATGTGCTGGAGCCGGCTTATGTAACCGGCGATGACGCGCGCCTGTTCTCCTCGCTCGCCATCCCGGTCGGCGAAGGTCTCTCCGGTTGGGTAGCCGAAAGCCACAAGCCCATCATGAATGGCAACCCTTCCGTGGAACCGGGCTACTTGAAGGACCCTGGGGCCTTCAGCAAGCTCAACTCGGCGCTGGCGGTGCCATTGGACCATGACGACGCCGTCATGGGCGTGCTGGCGCTCTATCATTCAGGCCGCGACGCCTATTCGCGCGATCAACTGCGCGCTCTCCAAGCCGTCAGCGGCAAGCTGGCGGCGACCATCGTGGTGGCGCTCGGACACGAACAGGAGGGTGCTTCCGATTCGGCAGGCTCACTCCCCGACGCACGCGCGCTGTTCTTGCACCTGGACGCTGGTATCGCTCGCTGCCAGCGCGATGCGTCCACGCTGGGCGTCGTGGTGTGCGACATCGACCATTTCAAGACGGTCAACGAGCGCTACGGGCAACTCGCCGGGGATCGACTGCTCCGGACCGTAGCCTCCCAGCTTCGTCAGGCGTGCCGTGCCTCCGACTATCTGGCCCACATGGGCGGAGACGAATTCGCGGTGGTGATGCCGGACCTGAGCCGTTCGGGCGCGGAACAACGCATGCAGGATTTTGAACGCATCGTGCACGAGGCCGCTCTCGGCGTTTGCGGGAGCGATCTGGTCACGCTCAGTTGCGGCTACGTCCACTTCCCTGCCGACGGGGCGACCACCGAACAGCTTCTCGCGGAGGCGGACCGGCGCATGCAGAAGCATAAGCAGGAGCGCCGCAGCGCCCAGACGCTTCCCGACCCCGTGATGGCTTGAGGTCGCTGGCATCCCGACGCATCCCGACGCGGCCGGAGCCACCGGCTGGATCGTGAAACCCTTTCGTCCCGAGCAATTGCTCGCCGCTGTTAGTCGCGCACTCGCATAGCGAGCGGTAAAGGACGAGCAAGCATGGCTCGCTACTCTTCACTGGAAGCCCTGTGATACATCGGTCGCGCCGCGCGGCCTGACGGCCGCTCCGAACGGCTCGCCGACGGGGGCTATGGATGCTGACGCATCGCTCAACCTACCAGGGGTGGGCCAAATCCCTCACATTCGCACGGCGAGCCTATGTAAAGCGGAGACATCCGGTTGCGGCTACGAAAATGCTCTCTTTGAACCTGAACGCGCGGTTGTCAGGCAGTTGAACCTAGCTCCAACTGCGAGGCTCCACAGGCTTCGTTCTCAGGTGTGACGTGGAAGCAAAGCCTATCTTCGAAGCAAAGCACGTCTTCGAGGAGGCGCTCGCGAAAGAACCGGCTCCGGCACCAGCATCGGTTCCCCTGGTAGTCGACCTCGATGGCACTTTGTTGAAGACGGATCTGCTGTTGGAGTCTCTGCTGGTCTTGCTGAAGCAAAAACCGCTGTGTGCGTTTCTTCTGCCAATCTGGCTGCTGAAGGGCAAGGCTTATCTAAAAGAGCAAATCGCGCGCAGAGTTGAACTGGATGCCGGCCTTCTGCCGTATCGGAACGAATTTGTGGACTACCTCGCGGCCCAACGCGATGCCGGACGGCCCATCGTTCTGGCAACAGCCACCGATATCCACCTGGCGCGTCAAGTAGCGGACCATCTGAAACTCTTCGACCTGGTTTTCGCCAGCGATGGCATTACGAATCTGGCGGGTGAATCCAAACGGGCGCAGCTAGTGAGCATCTTCGGAGTAAAAGGGTTCGATTATGCCGCCAACGCAGGTGCCGATTTGCCCGTTTGGTCGTCAGCGCGCAAGGCCATCGTAATCGATCCTGGGCGGCTGCTGCGATTGCGCGTTGCGCGCGTGGCCTCAATCGATAAGGCCTTCGTATCACGCAAAAGGGACTGGCGCGATTACCTGGAGCCGCTGCGTCTCCGGCACTGGCTAAAAAATCTCCTGCTCTTCGTACCCCTTTTTGCCGCACACCGCTATTTTGAAACCGCGTTGCTCCAGAAGGCCGTTCTTGCGTTTGTAGCGTTCGGATGCTGCGCCTCGGCCGGCTATGTCCTCAACGATCTGTTCGATCTCGCTTCGGACCGGCATCATCCCCACAAGCGGCTGCGGGCGTTCGCGGACGGCCAGCTCCCGCTTGCTTACGGCCTGGCGATCATTCCAGTACTGCTGGCACTGGGGTCGGTCATCGCTTGGCTGGTTTCCCCCATCTTCCTCGGCGTGCTGCTGATCTACGTTGTTCTGACGGGGGCTTACTCGTCTTATCTACGAAGGGTCGTGATTCTGGATGTGATCGTGCTCGCGGGCCTCTACAGCATGCGCATTCTGGCCGGTTCGGCGGCTGTCGCAGTCTGGCCTTCGCACTGGCTGCTGGCATTTTCAACGTTTCTGTTCTTTAGTCTGGCACTGGTGAAACGTTACGGTGAACTGATGATCATCAGGCGTTCCGACGGCGAGCAAGCCAAGGCGCGCGGCTACGAGCTCGGCGATGGAGAGCTGCTGGCAGCCATGGGCGCCGCGAGCGGCTATGTGGCGGTCTTAGTGCTGGCGCTCTACATCGACAGCGACACAGCCCACAGCTTGTATGGCCGGCCCGAACTCATGTGGTTTCTGTGCCCCTTGTTGTTCTACTGGATCAGCCACATCTGGCTGTTCGCTCATCGCGGGAAGATGCCCGACGATCCGGTGGTGTTTGCTACGCGCGACTGGATCAGCCGCGTCTTGATCGGGTTGATGATCGCGACTACGCTGTTGGCCTTATGAATCGGATCACAGTAGGGACGCTCGGTTTGCTCGCTGTTGCGGCGCTGGCAGCTGCGCTCGCTGGAGAGATCGCTCCCCAGACTATTGTGGAACTGCAGCAGTTTCGGAGCACGAGCTCGGTTCGCATCGCCGCTCATGATGGACGCCCAGGCATCGCCACGCTGATCGACTTGAATCCTGCGATCAACGTCTGGTACTTGCTCCAGGTGGCCTCGACCAACGGCTCCGCCGCCTACCACTTGGAAAACCCGAGACCGGACGTTCAGAAACTGATCCTGGATGCGAATTTTCCCGCTGGGCTGACGATTGTAGCCGGCAAGAATCGATATTCCTGCGAGCTTTTCGGAAACGATGAGTTGGCTAAGGCCCATGCTTCGCCACTGATCTTTCAGCCCTTGTGCGAGGGCCGCATCTACTTGAGAAACGCCGCCACCGGTCATCGAACCACTTTGGAGGCCGCCACCGAGTTTCTGCGCGAACACGTCTGGGGCGGCGAGAAGATCATTGATTGGGGCCACGTGCTAGTGGAAGACCTCCATCGCGAGGCCGGGAAGTTGGAGACAAACAAACCAGGCGCAGCCGGCGCTGCCGCTCGAAGCGGTCTTCCGCTGGCCGCGCTGATCGATCCAAAATATTGCGATCGGTTGCTGACGTCGGGCAACCTGGGAGTCGATCTGGGCGGGCCCGAAAAACGCGGCATGACGCCGGGTGCGTGGTATCCGGCCAGTGGAAATCCGGGTGTCTACGTGAGCCTTCTCCAGCCGAATTTGATCGACGCGCAAATTCTGCGAAGCCACGCGAACTTGGTGAACAATTTGGATGGCGCCGAGGCCTCCGCACTAGCGTACCTGGTGGCTTTCGATCTGGCTCAGTTTGATCTAGGATTCGCCCTCGGCACCGAGCATCCTGGGGTGGGCTGGTCCGATCGCGTTCCCCAGCAGGCCAGGGATTCCAGACTGCCGGGGCCGGATGGCATCGGCAGCATTGCCCCGCTGATCTCAACCGGCCTGGTGAGCCCTGAGGACGCTGGTAGAACCGTGGCGACGTTCACTGGCGGTTTCAAACGCACGCATGGAGCGTTTAAATACGGAGAACTGGCTCTAAAGAATCATGGCAGCCATTACGGCTTCATAGAAAACGGCGTGGTTTTCAGCCAGCTGCAACCCGGCCTGTCGACACTCTTCGTGCTGGTTGACGGTTCCGTTCAAATGAAAACTTGGGAGGAGACGGATGACAAGCTCCTGGCCAGGATTAAATACGCGCGCCAGAACGGCGTGCCGCTGGTTGAGTTCGATCCAGCCACACAATCCAGCGTGCCAGGGCAACTGGTGGCTCGCTGGGGCCCCGGAAATTGGTCCGGCTCCCAGGATGAAAAGCTGCGCACTATTCGTTCCGGCGCCGCGCTACAGACCAGCCAGGGAAAACGCTTTTTGATTTATGCCGTGTTCTCAGGTGCCACCCCGTCCGCGATGGCTCGGATATTTCAGGCCTATCGATGCGACTACGCCATGCTGCTCGACATGAACGCTCTCGAACACACCTACTGCGCGCTCTATCGAAGATCGGGAACGCAGTTGTCGATCGAGCACATCATCAAGGGCATGAGCGAAGTCGACAAGCCGGCGCCTTCCGGCCAGCCGCTGCCGCGCTTTCTGGCCTATCCGGACAACCGGGATTTCTTTTATGTGATGCGGCGCCAGCGGCAGGAGGTCAAGCCATGAGAACACTGCGCCTGCTTGCGCTGGGATTCGCGATCTATTGCGGGCTAATCGCTGTTGGATCGAACTCGCTGCAACAACTGAACGAGATTCTGTTCCGGCAGCTGCAGAGCGTCCACAAATTATCGGACGCCCAGATGAGCGCCATCCGCGGCATCTTCGCTAAGTCCGGTTATATTGGACAAGGGAATCCGGCCGTCACTCGTCATCCCGTCACGCCCGATGATTGTGAGGCCAAGCTCAAGAAATTATCGATCGGCTATGACAATCCGAGGTTTGAAAAAATCTGCGGCGCGAAGTACATGGCGCCCCTGTACGACCCTGCCACGCAGAAGCCGGAAGACGCCAAAGCCTGCATCGATCAATTCGAGTTTCCCGACATCCCCTGCGCCTACCCGGTGGTTTGGGTAAAGGCGCGTGAAGCCGCTGAGATTTGCTCCGCGATGGGCAAGCGGCTTTGCGACGCGCACGAGTGGGAGGGCGCCTGCGCGGGAAGTCTTCAACCTCCGGACTACCGCTGGGATCTTGCCAAAGGCCTGAGTCCCAATGCCGCGGTTGAACGCATGCGGATCGCCCACAACCAGGCCGACAGCGCGACCAAGAGCTGGAGTTATGGCCCGGAGTATCAGAAAGGGATTTGCGGGACTTCCAGTCAGAAGACGCCCGGCTGCAATGGAGGGAGCTGGACCGGGTGCGGGTCCAACACGTTTCCCGATGGCGATTTTCCCGCTTGCCGCAGCCCGCTGCAGGTTTACGATCTGAACGGCAACGCGGCCGAGCACATGAATCTGCCGCTGAGTCCGGCGCAGATGTCGAGCCTGGGCAGCCGGGAGTTAGGCTACACGGAGATGAAGGGGAGCTGGTTCATCTTCGACACTTACCGTGCGCATGAGGACTGGTGCCGTTGGCGCGCGCCCTATTGGCATGGCAGCCGCGTGATGGACGAGCACAGTCACGCGAATTATCATTTGAGCTTTCGATGTTGTAAGACGCTGCCGTGAGTTAGGCCGGCAGCTTAGGGCGCGACAGGGCTTTCTAGACCGGGAATGTGCTGGGGTTCCACGCGGACGGACTCGGGTTGCCGCCCGCACTCGAACTGGCCGCCGCTGCGCGGACCAGAATCCCAAACTTGACGGATCGGCCCTTCGTCGCTGAACAACCTGGCTAGCGAAGGATCCTGTAGCATCTTGGCGAGGGATCGAAGCTTGCCGTCCACAACAGCCGTGGCGCTGACCAATCGAATGCCATGACTATAATCGGCGTAACAAGCGCCATGCACCGTGCTCAAAGGCTGGATCGGAGCGCCCGTGGGAAGATGCCATCCGTAAATTGCGATGCGGCCTTGTTTGCGGGCTAGCAGATTAGTGATTACGACATCTTTCTTATCGCCTGAAACCAGCGGGCCGTCGGGAATCCCGCGGCTGCGCGCTTGTTTTTCGATCATCTCATTGTGCGTCTGATAATACGCTGTCGATCGCATCTGCGGCCCAGCCGGCAGCGGCTGAGGCACGAAATGAAAAGCGGATTGCCGGTAGATCGCGTCCACGATCTTTTTCGTCGGCAGGACAAACCCAAGCCGATCGACTACGGCAGTGGCCGTCTCCAGGTTCATGGGGATGCGCAAGAAATCCTGGTTGGAGCCGATGGCAAGGTAGTCAGGCACGACAAAGATGGTCGCCCGGATCGGCTTGGCATTGGGCTGCTCGTAGTTGAGCTCCACAGGAACCAGTTTTCTCAAGAAGGCCGGGATATTCCCCTCCAGAATTTGATCCAGAATGGCCTGTTCGCGCTGGCGCGGCGACAACCCCTCGACGTACTGGGCGAACTCCGATCCAGTCAGAGCCTCACGCGCCCTGGTCGGAATCTGGTGGGTTAGTTCTGGAACGAGACCGGTCAACTCTCCGGCCGCGACACAATTCACTGCAAGAAGAAACACGCTTACGGATTTCATTGGTTGGGAGGGGCGTCTTGGGGGTCGCTCAAGGTGCTTTGAACATTCTAACACGGAATCAATTATGACGCAGAAATATCTGTGTTTTCAGTATGTTGCGAACAGCTTGCCCCATTCGGTCTGGAGAGCCTTCCGAACCCTGGCGCGGCCCACGCAGTGGTACCAGTAGACATCGTGATAAAGAAAGGAAGCGGCGTAGGACCAGGGAGCCAGCACTGTACGAAGCAAGAAGTGCTCGAGCGGTTGCAGCGGTCCCCAGTAGATCATCTTCTGGCCGCGGCTGGCGAATGTATCGCCCACATGAAAGTGGAAATTTACGTTGGATATATCCTCGCCAACGACCTCAATTTCACGCACGTCCCCGCAGCCCAGGCCTTGCTCGTGCGCCAAGCGTATGAACGGGATCGAGAGCGGATCAAAGCCCATCATCTTGGCGGCCACGGCGTCGATCGCGACCATGTCGCCGCTGGCCAAGATGAAATTCTTGACGTGCGGCAGCATGCAGCGCGGCCCCGGACCGTCGCCGGCAAACGTGCCGTCCATCACCGCGAACATCCCCGGATGAATCTCCTTCTGAATTGCCAGCAGGTCGACTAGGGTCTGGTGGATCACGCTGTGCGTCCAATGGCGCTTTTCAAACAGCAGCCCGCCGAAGGCGTTCTTCATGGCCCCGGTCATCTGGGTGAATACGTGAGTCTTCATGGTGGGCAAATGGATGATGTTGGAGCCCACCAGGCGCTTGGGAATGCGAATCCCCTCGGGATAAATCTTGTCCAGCGCCAGCATTTTCGCTTTAGGCTCGTAGCGGATCCACTCCTCGCCTGGATCGTATAAATGGATGTTGCGGAGGCCGTACTTGTCCACCACCACCTGCTTATGCTTGTTGGCGAGCTCGCCGCGCCGGGCGCTGACCACGACGGTACGGTTATGACAGGCATACAGTTTGTCCTTGGCGTAGCCGTCTTCGAGCAGCGTGGCGATGACACCGTCAAGCTGCCACGGCGTGGTGGAGCAGGCCGGATAAAAGTAATGCCAGCTTATGTTGATCTTGAGCGCAGTCTCCCGGTCTTGGGGCAGAAAATGCTGATAGTTAGCCAAATGCAGGAGGCACTTGTAGTCGTCCAGGACGGTAGCCGCCGTGGTCTTCCGTACCGCGACTCGAGAGCGCAGCATCGAACAGGCAAGAGCAATCTGGATGCCAGGCCGGGAAGCAGCGAAAAGCGTGGGCTCGGAAGGCTTGGCTTGGAGGCGCGGGCGAGAATCGAACTCGCGAATAAAGGTTTTGCAGACCTCTGCCTTACCACTTGGCTACCGCGCCTGAGGGGTTTTCACTGAGCTGGAAGCATTTCTCCTTGCACCATAGCGCGAGCCGCTCGCTGAAGTCAATTCGCGAGCCGGCGCCGGCTGCGCGGGGATCACCGGCAACAACACCTCCGAAGCATATAGCGGTCCATGATAAATGGATTGATCCGCTTTTCTGAGTTCCGTCTCGTCGGCGAACGGGCGGCCGGTGTTGGGATTGCGGTCGAAGCGCGGAAAATTGCTGCTCGAGATCTCGACCCGAATCGAATGGCCCGCCCGGAATACGTTGCTGGTAACGCCCGCGTCGATTGATAAATGATAGACCTCGCCCGGCCGCGCCAGTTCCGCTTTCTCCAACCCATCGCGATAGCGGATGCGCAGGATGCCGTCGGTCAAGTTCCGCGCTTCGCCGTTGGGGAAGACATCCACCAGCTTGGCCGTGAAGTCGGTGTCGGGGGCCGAGCTGGAAGCGTACAGCATGACGCGAATCGGTCCGGTCACTTCCAGGTCCTCTTTCAAGGCGGGGCTGGTGTACACCAACACGTCGGCCCGGTTCTCCACCGCGCGTTGATCCATCGGACCCCAGGGGAAAACCTTCGGATCGCAGCACACCGCCCCGCCATGAGTCGGAACCGGGTTGCGCGGATCGTAACGGAAATGATCGGCCGTGTTCTTCTTGGGAAGTTTCCATTCCAGCTTGCCGTCGCCCGTCAACGCGTTGGCGTAGCCTTTGCTCGCCAGATACAGCGGCGTATAGCGCGTGCGCGCCAACGGCCATTCCTGCTCGTCGCGCCAGCGATCCACACCCATGACGAAAATGTGGACCGGCGCTTCATCCACTTCCGAGCGCTTGCTGTGCCAAGCCTCGGGCGAATAATCGTTGGCGTCGTCAGGCTGGCCCTTCAGCCAATGATTGAACCAATCCAGTTGGTAAGAACGGATCGGCGCGGAAGAATCGTCGCCGAAATTGATTCCTGCAAAGGGCGTAGACATGTTGTGCGCCCAGGGACCAATCAGAATATGGTGTTTGTCATCGGAGCCGGAAACCTTGTGCAAAGCCGAGAACGCCGCCAGATCGCTTTCCACGTAGTTGTCGTACCATCCTCCTACCGCGAACACCGGCACGTGGACCTGCTGGATGTTCTCGAGTACGCTCTGCTGCTTCCAGAAGGCATCGTAAGTAGGGTGATTCAAAATGGTCTGGTACAGCCGCAGGGTCTGGCGCGTGGCGGCGCGGTCGGAGGTGCGCAGCGGCAGGTTGGCCACGTAGTTGTCAAACTTCGGCTTGGACGCACCCGGCGGCGACATGTTTAATGACAGCCACATCAACCGGTGGCCGAGCTTGGTGGCGCCGCCGGGAGAATAAAAGCGATCCAGATAATCGTCGGAACCGGAGACTACCGGGAAGATGGCTTTCAGATGCGGATTGTTCAGCAGTGCCAGCCGCCACTGGGCAATCCCCAGGTACGAACCGCCGATCATTCCGATTTTTCCGTTCGACCAGGGCTGCCCGGCGATCCAGTTCAGCGTGTCGTAGCCGTCCGGTCCTTCCTGCTTGAGCGCGTCGAAGACACCTTGCGAGCCATAGCGTCCGCGCACGTCTTCGATGACCACTGCGTATCCGCGGTCGAGGAACACGGGATAACCGGGCGGCAGATCGGTTCCTTTGCCGTACGGCGTGCGGATCAGAATAACCGGGAAGCGAAGATTGCCGGCGGGTTTGAAGACGTTGCTGTCCAGATGGATGCCGTCGCGCATTGGGACGCGGAGGTGTAGCAGTTTCTCATACCTGGCGGGCGCCGTAGCGTGTGACGCCGGGTGTAAGAACGCAACCGTCCAAAGCAGCCATGAAGCGATGGTCGACACGGAGTTTTAGTGCGTTTCCGTTTTAATTCTTATGATAACAGGCGCCCAGCACGCGCCAAAATTCGCCCGCCACGCGCCCGGGGGCATGGAATTCGCGGATGTAACCGGAGGCGGTCTGGCCGATCATCCGGGCGTGGGCTGGCGAGCGCGCCAGCATTCGCATGAACTCTGCGAGCATGTCCTCTTCGGCGGGCCCGGAGTCAACTTTGAGGCAGGCCGATTCCGGAAATTGGGATGTCTCGAGTCCGGCGGTCATGAGCACCGGCTTGCCTGCGCCCATCAAGCGGATGGAAATTCCGGATGTTTCCCCGGCCGCCGGGTAACGCAGATTGATGCACGCGTCGGCGGCGAAGGCGTAGCGCCAGAAGTCGCGCTCCGGCGTGAATCCCACACGCAGGATGCCTCGGCCGGCGCTCAGCAGTGGAGCGACGGCGCGCTTCAGGTCGGAGGATACGAAATCGCCCGCTACCAGCAGCGCGACGTCAGAATCGCCACGCACGCGTTCGAACGCCCGCAGCACGCTCAGCAGGCGTTTGGATTCGCGCAGGTGCCCAAACACCGCGAATAGAAATGTTCGTGGCTTCAGAGCCAGGTTTTGCCGCAGATGCACTACTTCGGCCGCGCCCGGAGCTTCCCGCGGCGGCTCGAACAAATGCGGAATTTCATGGATCGTTGCATCCGGAGCGTGTTCACGCACCATTCGCGCCGCGCCGGGATTGTGAACCACTACCGCCAGCGACCGCTCGGCTATGCGCTTGATCAACGGGTAGCGAAAATATTGCGGATCGGCGGCCGAGCGCGCACGCTTCCGCCATAATTGGCGCGCGAGATCTTCGTTCCAGGCGCCGTAATTGTAAGTGAACTCCCGGACGTATTCGCTCTCGCCGAGCGTCCCCAAAAGAAAATGATGCAGCACGGCATCGTGCAAGACCACGACGCCCGGAGTTTCGAGCGCTCGCCGGTAGATTTCGCCATGCAAACGGTTATTGCCGAGGTGGTAGAGCCGGACATCGGCTTGGCGAGCGTCCACCTCTACTCGGCCGAGCGGCTCCAGCGCGCGGAGCAACGCGGCGGAATAATCGGCGACGCCGGTGGGCGCGGGCGGCAGCGGGGAATAGAATCCGGCCTTCAATCCTTTCTCCGTGGGCCAAACAAAGCCGTGCCGATACGCAGCATGGTGGCGCCTTCTTCGACGGCCACTTCCAGGTCGTGCGACATTCCCATGGAAAGCTGCGCCAGCCGGTTTTGCTCGGCCAAAGTGCGCAGCCGCGCAAAGTAAGGGCGGGATTGCTCAGGGTCCTCAGACCACGGCGGCATAGTCATCAGACCTAATAAACGGAGATGAGTGCACGCGCCAATCGCCTCCACCAGCGCCGGCAGCTCTCCCGGGTCCGCGCCTGCCTTGGCCGATTCTTCTGAGAGCTTCACCTCAATCATGACGTCCACGGGGCGCTCGCTTTCATCCAGACGGTGCGCCAGTTTGGCCGAATCGACGGTTTGAATGACGTCGAAAATCTCGGCGGCTTTCTTGGCTTTGTTGGATTGCAAATGCCCGATCAGGTGGAAACGCGCGCCGGCGCAATCGGCGAGTTCGCCGCGCTTAGCTTCGAACTCCTGCACGTAATTCTCGCCGAACTCCCGCAGGCCCAGGTCGTAAGCTTCCCGCATGACACTGGCTGGAAATTTCTTGGTTACCGCGAGCAGCGTGATATCGGAGCGGCGCCGGCCCGAGCGCGAGGCGGCATTGGCAATCCTGGTCTCCACTTGCTCTAATTTTTCTCGGAGCACTGACGATTAATAGGGTAGCGCAGGGTCCGCCGCTGCCACGCCTTGGAAGCCGTTGCGCTTGGCTATCCCCATTTACGCCCCCAGTGACCGAAATTCGCGAGACTATCGAACGCTTTCTCGCGGCCAGCCTCGAGCCGGTGCTTTCCGAGCCGGGCGAGGAGCTGATCCGCATCTCGGCGGACAACTTCGCCCTGGAGGCCAGCCAGGGTTCGCTGCGCCTGCAAGCCTGGAGCGAGCGTCGCAACCTGGTGCGCCGCGTAACCGGAATCGTGCAGCAGAGCCGCGGCAAACTGGTGCTCTCCACTGAACGCTTCGGTAAACGTCCGGGAACGCTCGCCCTGGTGGATCTCAAGCTTCCGGCCGGCCAGGACGCCACGTTGCGCAGCGACCGGCTGGAATTTCGAGAGCAGTTCCGGCGTTTTCTTCGCCGCCAGTTTCCACTCTTTCGGATCGCGGAGCTCAGCAGCGAAGCCGACCTCGAGCATAGCCTCTCACCCGCCTATCCGCGCGCCCTGCTTCGCCAGGGGAGCAACTGTTGGGCGGCCATCGGAGCCTCACCGGACCTGCTGCATGCCGAGCATGTCCTCACTTTCGGCTTGATTTGGCTGGACTATCTGCGAAGCCGGGAGCCGGATGCGGTGATTCGAGGCCTAATTCTTTATCTCCCGGCCGGGCAGGAGAAGCTCACCTGCCTGCGGTTGCTATTTCTCGATCCGAACGTGGCTCAATACGATGCTTTCCTCTACGACCCTCAAGGCGGCGAAGGCCGCATCGATTTGCGCGACTACGGGAATCTCGACACCGGCCTGGAACCATGCTCGCGGCGTCTCGCGGGCGAGCTGGATGGCATAATCGAGACACTTCTCAAAATCCCTGACGTGGAATCGATCGCGCGGCCCGATGGCGAGCTCAGCCTGCGAGTGCACGGAATGGAGTTCGCGCGCACCGCCGGCCATGAGCTGCTGGTAGGCATCCACGGGAAGCGCGGCGGGTCTTTGAACGATGCCTGGGCTCTGGCGCAAAATCTGGCTCGGCTCCGCTCGGCCGACGCCGTCGATCGTCTGAACCCGCTGTATCTGGCAAATCCGGAAGCCTGGCTCGAATCGCGAGTGCGCGCGCAAGTGGAAGAGATCGACGCCCAGTTGCATCCGGCGCCGGTTTACGGCCAGGTCCCGGCCTTCACGGCCGCCGACCGTGGCGTGATCGACCTGCTGGCCGTGGAACGCACCGGACGCCTGGCGGTACTCGAGCTGAAGGCCTCCGAAGATATTCACCTTCCCCTGCAAGCCCTGGATTACTGGATCCGTGTGAAGTGGCACCTGGACGCCCGGGAGTTCACTCGACGCGGCTATTTTCCCGGGCTGGAGTTGACGAACGAGCCTCCACGCCTGCTCCTGGTCTCGCCCGCGCTCGATTTTCATCCCTCCAATGAGCGCGTGCTGCGGTTCTTCTCACCGGGCATTCCGGTGGAGAGGGTGGGCCTGGGCTTACAATGGCGGAGGGAGCTGAAAGTTGTCTCTCGCTCCTAAGCGGCCATCCTCTGCAGAATAGTTTGGGCCGCGCATCGCTTTATTACCGGAGTTCCGCCATGCCCGTCCCAGTTTTTCAAAACATAAAAGAAGCCATCTCGAGCTTAAATCCGCAAGAAATCGAGCGGCACACCGAACGGCCGCTGCGGCTGTTTCTCTACGCTCATTCCGAGGCTGCCTACCGCGAGATGGAGGATTTCCTGGCGCCGCCGGAATTGTCCCCGGCCAAGCGCGCCGCCCTGAGGCACCGCATCCATCGCGCCTCGGAGGGATTTTCGCCCGCCAACCGCGAGGATCTTGAAATTTACTTCGAGGACTCGCCTCCCGATGAACTAACCCCGACCAAGGATCTGTTCGCATATCGCGCCCACGATCCAGCCCACGTCGTTTCCTCCGTGCTGAAGCAGCGTCCGGATATGGCCATCCCGCTGGCCATGCATATTCTGCCCTTCCGCGAGGAGGTCTCAAGGCGCATCGTAAAAAAGGTGGCGCGGCAAAATGCGCTTTTCGCTTTGGCCACCGCGGTCCCCGACATTATGCCGTTTGTGTCGCTGCCCTGGGCCGTGGGCGAGTTCGCATCCGACACTGCCGTGCTCACGGCTAATCAGGTCCGCATGGCGTTTCTGCTGGCCGCCGCCGGCGACCGCGACTTCGGATATCGCGAGCAGCGCGGCGAGATCGCCTCCATTATTCTGGGAGCCTTCGGCTGGCGCGCGCTGGCCCGCGAGCTGGTGGGAAAGATCCCGCTGGGCGGCGGATTGATTCCCAAAGCGGCCATCGCCTATGCCGGCACTCGTGTGGTGGGCCTGTCGCTCGAGCGTTTCTACCGGACTGGAGCCGCCTACACGCGCCAGGAACGGCGCAGCAGTTACGAAGAAGCCCTGGAACGCGGCCGGAGGGTTGCGGCTTCCTTATTAGAAGGAGTCAAGCGCAAAAGCCCTGGCCGCCCCTGAACTTCGCCTCCCCTTTCAACCAAGTCTAAAGAAACGTAGCCCTGCGCCCGCGAATCTAAAGGCAAAGGGAAGTGGTGTTAATCTAAGAGCCAAAGGAGTTCCAATGCGACTTGGTAGTGTGCTTATTTTGTGTGTTTTTGCCGTATTGGGCCACGCCGATACGTTGACGCTCCGCAATGGGCGGGCTGTACATGGGGAGTACATTGGTGGCGATGCACGCCACATCAAATTCACCGTAGGTGACCGGGTGGAAACATTTTCGGTCGACGATGTGGACAGCCTGCAGTTTGGAGGCGGCGGCCAGCAGTCCTCGGTTGCTCCGCAGGCCCCTCCACCGGCGGCCGGTTTTGCGCAGCAACCAGCGCAGCCCGCTCCCTCCTACGGTATGCAGATTCCTGTTGGAACGCAGATTACCATCCGGATGATTGACAGCGTCAATTCAGAACAAACCCGGCTGGGACAAACCTTCCGTGCCAGTGTGGACGAACCGGTCATCGTGAATGAGCAGACCGTAGTGCCGCGCGGCGCCGATGCGTTCGTAAAGCTGGTGGAGGACAAGCAATCGGGTAAGTTCGAAGGCAAAACGGTTCTTACGCTGGTGCTGCAACAAGTGATGGTTAACGGTCGCATGCTGGACATCACCACCGGCGACGTTTCCGAGGCCAGCAGCTCGCGTGGCTCGCGCACTGCCAAGGTGGTGGGTGGAACAACCGCTCTAGGAGCGATCGTAGGCGCGCTCGCCGGCGGCGGCAAAGGCGCGGCCATCGGCGCCGCATCCGGCGCCGCGGTGGGCGGAGGAGCCCAGGAAATAACCAAGGGGCAAGTGGTGAAGATTCCGTCCGAAACACGGCTGACGTTTACCCTCCAGCAACCCGTCCAGCTATGAAGCGCGCGGCGCTGGCTGCGTTGCTGGCAAGCTGGCCTATGCTTGCTGCCGATCAACATATGGTGGAAGGTGCGGCGCAAAGCCCGGTGCGCGTCCTCATCTATGAGGATCTGCAATGCCCGGACTGCGCCGTCTTCCGGACCATGCTCGACACCCAGCTGCTGCCGCGCTACGCCGCCACCGTCCGCTTCGAACATCGGGATTTTCCTCTGGCCAAGCACGCCTGGGCTCGTAGGGCGGCTATCGCGGCACGCTACTTCGAAGCGGCCAAGCCTGGGCTGGGCCTGGAGTTTCGGAAATACGCCATGGCACACCAAAGCGAGATCACTGCGGACAACTTCAATGATCAGCTCAGCCAATTCGCCCAGACACATGGGACTGACCCCGCCAAGGCACTGGCAGCTTTGGAAGATCGGAATCTAGCTGGCCTCGTCCAGAAGGATTTGGACGATGCTGTGGCTCGCGGCATCGCCCACACTCCCACTGTCCTGGTGAACGGGACGCCATTCATAGAAACCTTTAGTATTGAAGAAGTTGCAGCTGCCATCGAGACCCAGCTGGCGGCTGAAAAGTAATACAAAACTCCGGGCATCGCAACGTGTCCGCGAGGAATCTAAAGTGTGGACCTCCATCCCAGACGATAAGAGGATTGTAATTGACTACAGGTACTGGTACATTAGGAAAATACGCGGATCCACGCGTCAGGCTAAGTGTGTGGCCGCGCGCGGGTCGAAGGAGTCTATTGAGGATCTTTTTTTCGACTGGCTTGATGGCGGTGGTTGGCCTCAGCCTTGCATTTGGTGATCCTGGGCCCTCCCACGCTCCAGTCCCGGAAGAAGAAATCGTCGGGCACTACCTGGATGCCACGCAGGCTCAACAAGATACAATGCGTGGCGGCAGCGTGGAAATGGATATCGACGCCACGCTCCCCAAGCTCCAGAAACAAGGTAAGCTGCACGCGCTGAAGAACATCACCAAGCTCGGCAAGATCACTTTTCACGTCCTCGGTTTTACCGGTGACAACACGGTGAAGACCGAGGTGATCGCACGTTATCTGAAAGCCGAGATCGACGCTTCCCAAACCGGCTCTGACGTTGCGTTGACTCCGGAGAACTACAAGTTCAAGTACAAGGGCACGGAAGACTTTCACGGTCGGTCAGCTTACGTCCTGCACGTCAACCCGCGCCATAAGAAAGTTGGCCTCTTCAAAGGTGAGCTGTGGCTGGATTCGCAGACCTACATGCCCGTCCGGGAATCCGGGTCGTTCGTCAAGACCCCTTCGGTATTTCTCAAGAAGATGCAGTTCGTCCGCGAATACGAGCTCCAGGACGGCGTCTCGGTGCCCCAGCGGGTGCAGAGCAAGGCTGAAGTTCGTTTCATCGGCCCCGTGGAGCTGAATATCAACTACCTGCGGTACTCCAAAGACGACCAGGAGACCACTGCGGCCGCCAGCGATCAACAGTGATCGTATTGAGCTTGGCTTCGTTTGAACTTGATACACTGGCACCAAGGCGTGGGGTGTGTCTCCCTCCAGGCCTCGGAGATCGGACTCGGAAGGGCCGAGGGTAAATGCGAACACTATTCCTGAATCCCCCATCCTTTGAAGGCTTCGACGGCGGCGCTGGTTCGCGCTGGCCGGCCTCGCGCGAAATCGAATCGTACTGGTATCCAGTATGGCTGGCCTATCCGGCGGGAATGCTTGCAGACAGCAAGCTGTTGGACGCACCGCCCCATAAGATAGGCATCGAGGAAACCGTCGCGATGGCCAACGACTTCGAGCTGCTGGTGCTGTTCACCTCCAGCCCCGGCTTCCAGGTAGACGTCAAGATCACCGAAATGATGAAGGACGTCAATCCGAAGCTGAAAGTGGCGTTCGTCGGTCCTCCGGTCACCGTCGAGCCCGATAAGGCGCTCAAATCATCCAAGGCCATCGATTTCGTGGTGCGGCGCGAGTTCGATTATCAGATCGCCAACTATGCCAAGGGCACGCCAGTCGAAGAACTGCCCGGCGTCAGCTATTGGAAGGACGGCCAGATCGTTCACAATCCGGAGGGCGGCGTCATCGAGAATCTGGACGAGCTTCCCTGGGTGACCAAGGTCTACAAGCGCGACATGGATTTCCGGCGCTACAACGTGCCGTTTCTGCTGAATCCGTTCATCTCGTTTTACACCACCCGCGGTTGTCCGGCTATGTGCACTTTCTGTCTGTGGCCGCAGACGCATTCCGGGCATCGCTGGCGGCTGCGATCGGCCGACGATGTGGCGGCGGAGTGCAAGTGGACGCTTGAGAATTTCCCCGGCCTCAAGGAAATTTTCTTCGACGACGATACCTTCAACTATCGCAAGGCGCGCGCCATCGAGCTTTCCAAGAAGCTGGGCGAGCTGAATTTCACCTGGAGCTGCACTTCGCGCGTCACCACCGATTACGACACGCTGAAGGCCATGAAAGACGCCGGCTGCCGGCTGCTGATCGTGGGGTACGAGTCCGGCGACGAACAGATCCTGAGGAATATCAAGAAGGGCGCCACCATCGACATGGCCATGCGCTTCACCGAGAATTGCCACAAGCTGGGGCTGGTGATTCACGGCGATTTCATCGTCGGGCTGCCGGGCGAAACACGCGAGACGCTGCGCAAGAGCATCGAATTCGCCAAGAAACTGGACGTCGAGACCATTCAGGTTTCGCTCGGCCACGCCTTCCCCGGGACTGAGTTCTACGAACACGTCAAGGCCAACGGCCTGGTCAGCATCGATGGAATGACCGATAATACCGGCCACCAGCTTCCCAACGCCGTGTATCCGGGATTCGATCGCGGGGAGCTGATGGAATGGGTGGACAAATTCTATTCGGAATACTATTTCCGTCCAAAGGCCGCCTGGCGCGTCGTGAAGAATGCTTTTCTGAATAACGATCTGCCCCGTCTGTACAAGGAAGCGCGCGAGTATCTGTTCGTAAGCTCGCAGCGCAAGAAGTTCATCAAGGAACAAAAGGATTCCGCTGACGCATTGCGCGGCGCTGAGGGAAGCGCTTCCTAAGATGACCGAAGGCCGGGCGGTGGCGCCCGAACTCGAACCGGCCAGTCTCCCGGTGCGCCGTCCAGATCTCAAAGTCAAGCTGCTGACCATCTTCGTGGTGTTGACTAACGTTTTCGGGAATCTGGCCATGTCCTGGGGTATGAAACATCAGAGCGCGGCGCTGGGGCTTTCGCCGTTGCCGTATATCCGGCTCATTTTCAGCCCGTGGGTGATGCTGGGAACCGCATTGCTCATCTTCTGGCTGCTTTCGCGCATGACGCTGCTCGGTTGGGCGGATTTGAGCTATGTTCTGCCGGTCACCTCGATCGGCTATGTCTTGAATGCAATTCTCGGCAAATACATTTTCGGCGAGGCCATTTCCTGGCAGCGCTGGCTCGGAACAGCGGCCATCGTGGTCGGTATTGCTCTGGTCGGATTGACGGCGGCCAATACTACGGCCGAACCCGAGGAAGCGCGATGAGATGGACAATGGTGGCCATCATCGTCGGCGCAACCGCGCTGGGCGATGTTTTGCAGAGCTTTGAAATGAAGCGGCATGCCGTCTCGGTCAAGCAACTTCGCCCGGAACACTGGGCGCGAACGCTGGGTGGCTTGGCGCGCCGCTGGCCCCTGTTGCTGGCAGTTTTCCTGATGGCCATTTCCTTTTTCGCCTTCATGAAGCTGCTCTCGCTGGCCGATCTGAGCTTCGCGGTGCCCGCAACCGCGGCCAGCGTAGTGCTGGAAACTCTGCTGGCGCGAGTGCTGCTTGGAGAATCCGTGACGGCGCTGCGCTGGGCGGGCGCTTTCTGCGTGGCCTGCGGGGTTGTACTGCTGGCAATGTGATCTGGGTACTGCTGGCTCTCGCCTACGCCGCGGCTGCGTATCAGATTCTGGCGATGATCGCCGCCCTGTCGCACCGTAGACGCGCCTCCCCGCCGGCACACGCTGCTTCGGCCGTGTCAATTCTGAAACCGGTGTACGGAGCCGATCCCGGTTTTTTCGAAGCCATCCGTTCACATGCCGCGCAAGAGTTCGAAGGGTTCGAGATCCTCTTCGGCATTCCCCATCCCGGCGATCCAGCACGCGGCGAGATCGAACGGTTGATGCGCGAGTTCCCCGGCGTTTCGATCCGGCTGGTGGTGTGTGACACCCAGACGCCAAACCGCAAGGTGGGCGTACTGATCGATCTGGCGCGCGAAGCCCGATACCCCATTCTGATCGTCAACGACAGCGATATCACCGTCCCTCCCGGTTACCTGACGGAAGTGACGGCCCCGCTGGCGGATCCAGCGATTGGCCTGGTGACGTGCCTCTATCGCGCGGAAGCCTCGAACTGGCCGGGGCGTTTCGAAGCGCTCGCCATCGCCACCGAATTCGCGCCCAGCACTTTGGTCGCGCCGTTGTTCGGCGTCTCCGAGTTTGGTTTGGGCTCGACGCTGGCATTTCGCCGCTTGGATCTGGAAGCGATCGGCGGTTTTGCCGCGATCGCCGACTATCTCGCCGACGATTACCAGCTCGGCCGGCGATTGCACCAGCTCGGGCGAAAGAACCTGTTGTCGCACGTGGTGGTGAGCACGCGCCTGCCTGACGGCGCGTGGCGGGCGGCCTGGCGGCATCAGCTCCGATGGGCGCGCACCATCCGGTTATCGCGGGGCGGCGGATACCTGGGCCTACCGGTCACCTTCGCGACCCTATGGGCCGTGGTTGCTGCCTGCGGCGGATTATGGTGGACCGCTCTCGCGCTGCTGGCGATTCGGCTGGCCATGGCGGTGACCTGCGGATGGTTCGTGCTCCAAAGCGCCGTAGTCTGGAAATATTGCTACGCTATTCCGCTGCGCGACCTGTGGGGCGTCGCGGTCTGGGTGGCGGGTCTTTTCGGCAACACGGTAGAGTGGCGCGGCCGAAAGTTGCGGCTGGACCGGCAGGGGCGCATCGTCTGAATTCTGGGAGCCGACAATTCGGATTCAGCGCGGCTGCTTGTTATAATGAGTCTGCGCGCCCGTAGCTCAGTTGGATAGAGCGTCTGGCTACGAACCAGAAGGTCGGCAGTTCGAATCTGTCCGGGCGCACCATAACTCCTGACATATCCACAATGTAATTGGTGGCAAGAATCGCTTGGCCACGGGATGCTATACTGCCTCAACCCCAGCTATGCGAACACTCGTCCTTGCGCTTTCCATCGCTACCGCACTTCCGGGCCAGCCCGCAAAATCGAAACAGTCTGAAGTGGACCGCATTTTCTCCGCCTTCAACACGCACACGCCCGGTTGCGCCGTGGGAGTCTCTTATCAAGGTACGGTTGCTCTGAGGTCGGGCTACGGCATGGCGGACCTCGAGCGCAACGTGCCCATCACCGCCGACACGGTTTTCGAGAGCGGCTCGGTAGCCAAGCAGTTCACCGCCACTGCGCTTGTGTTGCTGGCCCAGCAAGGCAAGATCTCGCTCGACGATCCGCTGCGGGAATATCTGCCCGAACTGCCCGATTACGGCAAAGCGCTCACGATTCGCCAGGTGCTGAGCCACATCAGCGGCCTGCGCGAATGGCGCCTGGTGGCTTCGCTTTCCGGTATTGCCGAGGGCGCCTACGTGCTCAACAATCAGGATCTGTTGCGGATCGCCGCCAGGCAGCGGGCCCTGAACTTCGATCCGGGCACTGCCTACAGCTACACCAACACCGGATTCAACATCGCGACAATTCTGATCGAGCGGGCGCTCGGCAATGGAAAAACATTTCAGGACTTCACGCGCGAAGCGATCTTTGAACCCTTGCGGATGACGCACACGCGTTGGCGCGATGATTTTCGCGTCGTGGTGCCGAATCGAGCCTTGGCTTACGACTCCGCCGGCGGCGGCTGGATTCAAGATACTCCCATCGAGAACATCATCGGCGCGGGCGGTATGTTGAGCACCGTGGGCGACTGGCTTCTATGGAATGAGAATTTCACACACGCGAAGGTAGGCGGGCAGGCGCTCGTCAAGGCGCTGCAGACGCCCGCGACGCTTAGCAACGGCAAGACCATCGCCTACGCCTTCGGACTCACCGTCGACACCTTCGATGGATTGCGCGAAGTATCGCACGGCGGTTCGACGGGCGGCTACCGGACTTGGATCGGGCGGTATCCGGATCGGGGCGTCTCCATCGCTGTGATGTGCAACTCGGCGCAAGCAGATCCGTCTGAGCTCGGACGCCAGACAGCCCGCTTGTGGACCGGCGCCGCCGCCTCGCCGAAGCCTGCTCCATTTCGAGTGGACCCGTCGAAGTTCGAAGAGATGACAGGCATGTACCGCAAGCTTCGCGACAACACCGTAGTCGAGCTCAAGGTCAAGGATGGCGAACTCACCATCGATCAGCGGGTGCAATTGAACCCCACGGGCGCGGGCAGATTCTCGGCGGGTGAACGGCAATTCGTCTTTGAAGCCGACGGCTTTCGCGAGGTAACGCCTGACGGTGATACCGTGTACGAACGCGTCCAGCCCGCGCATCCGTCGGATTCTGAGCTGGCCTCGCTCGCAGGCGAATACGCGAGTCCCGAGACCGCCACTACGCTGACCATTGCCGCGAGAGCCGGCGAGCTAAGCCTCGTGGTCGCATCGAATCCGCCCGTAGTCCTGCGGCCCACCTTTCAAGACGCGTTCATGCTGCGGGACCGCGGCGCGACATCCATCCGCTTCCTCCGCGATTCGAGCGGGATCGTGACCGGCCTCAGCGCAGGCGACGATCGCGTCTGGGATCTTCGCTTTACGCGAGTCAATGCTGGCCCGAGTCCGGCAGCGGCCAGATGATAGGATGGCACCTATGATGCGCAAGTGCCTGTTCCTTGTTTTGTTCGCTCCCTCGTTTGCGGCGGAGCAATCCAGCTTCGCTCTCTGGACGCCGTCCGCGATCGACCAGCGCGAAGCCGCCTTGATGAAGCACGTCGCGCCGGACCATTCCTCGCGCGAAACGCTGGCAGACTACGGCGACCACCGGTTTCGCCTGCTTTATCGCGACGCCGACGGGCGCCCCGAAGAACACGACCACATCGTCGACGTCGTGATGGTCCACAGCGGCGAAGGCGCGCTCATGCTGGGCGGGACCATGAGCGGGAAAAAAGGCAATCCGGCGACAGGCGAATATCTTGGCACCGCGCTGACCGG
>DATJWJ010000080.1:0-12422 GCA_035501355.1 Bryobacteraceae bacterium
TGTCAAGCCGGACAGATTAGTAACTTAACGTAGCCTTGTTATCGCCGGCGGATGGTGCTATTTTCAAGGAGCCTTGACCGAAGCCGCTGAATGTCCGTTCTGCCTTGGTCCGATGGAAGCCGAAGATCGCGATGGCTGCGAGTGGCTGGTCTGCCCCAACGGTTGCGCAACGGAATGCGAAGCTCCACCGCGCGAGCAGCCTGAAGTTGACTCCGAGCCGGCAATCCCGCAAGTTGCTGCAAGAGGCGCCAGAGCTTAAAGGCTGGGGCGATGCGATGGCTGCCGGTTCTGCTGATGATCTGGGCGACCCCTCTTCTGGCGCGCGTGAATTTTGTGCGCGACGTGAAGCCGATTCTCGAGAATCATTGCGTGCGCTGTCACGGCCAGGATGGTGCGATGCGCGGTATTCGGTTGGACAAGAAAGAGCGCGCCCTCATGACGGTGGTCCCCAAGAAGCCCGATGACAGTTTGCTTTATAACATCGCGAAAATCGGTGCCATGCCGCCCGGTCCGCAAAAACTCACGCCCGCGCAACTGGAGACGCTAAGAAGGTGGATTGCGGAAGGCGCACGCTGGCCGAAGGGGCTGGAGCTGGTGGGAAAGAATCCGTTCCTTGGCGCCGCGGCGATGGAACCCCGGCCGCGGCAGTTTTGATCACGATTGGGGCGGTAATGCCGACTTGTTGCTCGTCGTTTCTATTTCGGCCTGGGACTGGTCATCCGCCGAGCGTTCGATTCGACGTTTGAGCGGCAACAGCGCCCGCAATGTAAAGAGATTCAGCAGCGCCAGCGTGATGGCGATGCCATAATGCTGCATCGCGACCGACGCACCGATTACGCCGGCATTCCACACACTGGCCGCCGTGGCTGTTCCTCTTACCGTGGTTCCTTCCCTTAATATCGCGCCGCCTCCGACGAATCCAATGCCGGTGATCAGCCCTTGCAGGACGCGCGATTGATCGGCGCTATTGGGCTGCGCGCCCAGGATCATCAAATACCCGCAACTGGCGATGCCCACCAGGGGAAAGGTGCGAAGACCCGCGCTGTGCGCCTCACGCTCGGTCTCCCAGCCGATCAAGGCGGTCAGCAAATAAGTAATCCCGATTTGTTGCAGGTCTTTCCAGTACGCCGGTGCGTTGTTGAGAAAGTCAAACATGTGGCTCCTCAGTTCCAGGTCGATTCACTATTCATACCAATCTGAATGAGCCGACCATCCGCCGCAAGCCGGACACTGAGTGGACGTCCACTGATGCAGGCAGGCGGGGCACACGCCTCCAGTATCGAAAGTGTTCCAGGCGTGGCCGCAGGTGCACGACCACGTGTCATGCGGGCCGGGCGACCAATCGCATAACGGGCAGCGAATGCGCGGCGTCGAGCCGCCGGTCTGTTCTTCGTCGCCAGTTTCTGCGTCCACGCCGGGCTCAACGGCGATGCTCGCTCGCATGCGTAACTATTATGACCGGGTGCAGGCCAGGGCGAGTGAACGCCGCTACTGGACGCTGAGTGTGACGCCGGGCTGGCTGGCGGCGCCCCCCACTTGCAGCGTCACTGGAACCGCGCCAGAGCCGATGCCCTGCGGAAGCCGAACGTTGACTTGCAGGACGCCGGCCACCAGGTCCGGTGCTGCACCGGCATACAACACCTCGGCTGGTTGGCCGCCGATGCTGACCGTAACGGGAAGCGTGGGGGCCGGCAGCACGTTCGTGGCGAGCAAGCCATCGACACCAGCGGGATTCGTCTGACCGCCGCCGGTAGCATAGAGCACGATGATGGAACCCCGCGCCGCCGGGTTCATGCTGCCGTTAATCGAGCCATCCTGGTTGAGGAAGGCGCCCTGCCCCTGACCTGTGGAGTCGAGCGTGAACACGGCAGGGGCGCTGTTAGTTGTTCCGATGGTCAGCGCGGAGGATGCTTGGCCCGCATTTGTCACCACTAACTGCGTGCTGTTGCGGCCCGTGATCGCATAGGGAACGACAGCCGTGATTTGTCCTGAACCGGCGTAAAGAAGAGGCGCCGGGATGCCATCGAACAGCACTTGCGTCTGTGCCAATTCTGTCGACACCATTCCGGAAGCGCTGAGCTGTAGTGCGGCCGGCGATGCAGGTCCCAGGTTGGACCCGAAGATGGTTACCAGTTCGCCAGGCGCGACCGGTCCAGCCCGGAGTGTGGCCGCACTTCCAGTTGAATTGACAACCGGACGAACCAGCGAAGCGGTGCGATTGATCAGCACAGAGACACTGTTCGATCCACTGTTGGCGACCAGCAGATCCGGTTTGCCGTCGCCGTTCAAGTCGGCCACGGTGATCCAGTCCGGTGCGCTGCCGGCGGTGAAGTCCAGAGGAGCCAGAAAGGTCCCGTCGCCGATGCCCAGGAAGATCGAGATCGTGTTGGACCCGGTGTTAGCGACGGCCAGATCCGCTTTGCCATCCTGATTGAAATCGCCGGCGACCAGGAAGGAAGGGTTACTGCCTGCCGGGAAGGTTCTTGGCGACACGAAGATCCCGCCGCCTAGGCCCAGCAGCAGGGAAATGGAACCTGACGAAGCGGAACCGTTGGCGATTGCCAGGTCAATTATTCCATCACCGTTAAAGTCGCCCAACGCCAGGTAGGCGGGCGATGGTCCGGCCGCGAAGTTCCGCGCTGTCTGAAAGGTTCCGTTTCCGTTTCCCAGCAAAATGGAAACATTATTCGAGTTGGAATTCGCCACCACAAGATCCAGCTTGCCGTCGCCATTGAAGTCGGCGGCGGCGATGGAAACGGGACCACCTCCGGTGCCCGCCGTGGAGAATGAGATGAAGGTTCCGGTGCCGTTGCCGAGGAAAATCGAAACGTTGTTGGAAGTGCTCGACACCACCGCCAGGTCAAGCTTTCCGTCCCGGTTGAAATCTTCGGCCGCAAGCGCAATGGGGCCTGCCACGTTGAGGGTGGTGAAGGAGCGGAATGTTCCGTTCCCGTTTCCCAGCAGCACCGTTACGTTATTCGAAGCAAAATTGGCGACCGCGACGTCGAGCTTTCCATCTCGATTGAAATCTGCTACCACGATGGCGCGCGGGCTGGCGCCGGTGGCCTGCGTTGGAAGTGCCCCGAAGAAGCCGTTCCCCAAGTTGCGCAGGACGCTGAGTGACGCAGATCCCTGGTTGGCGACGATCAGGTCGGGCTGACCATCCGCGCCGAGATCCGCAAGAGCCAGCACATCCGGGTTTGCGCCCGTGGCGATCTGGTTCTGGGGAATGAAAACAGCGGTCTGAGCATTGAGGGCAAGGCCGGAAAAACAGGCCAGATTGATGGCGCAAATAACGAGCGGCGTCAAAGAAGACGATCTTTTGCCCATGCTGTCGAGCGACACTCTTCCTCAACCATGCTAACTCGAAGACGCGAAAATCAGCCTGTTTATACAACGCTAAGAACGTAAATCAGTTCTATGACTGCTATGCGGACCTAGGCCTCTCTAGAGTGCGAGCCCGATTAACTTGACGCGCTTTTTGCAACTTTCTTACAATTTTCTTAGGGACCGCAACGGAGACTTGAGTTGGCTAAGACTAGGTACCTGTCCCTGGCGTTGCTGCTTTTCGCGGGTTTGGCCGGCGCGCAGACGGCCCCCAACTGGACGCAGTTATCTCCCCAAAACAGCCCACCGGGCCGCCAGAATTTCGGCATGGTGTACGACTCCGCTCACAGCCAAGCGGTCCTGTTCGGCGGAGCCGATGCCGCCTTCAATTCCTTGAACGACACCTGGGTATTTGATGGGACCAATTGGAGCCAGGTATCTCAATTCGGTGGCCCGCCCGCGCGATATTTGTTCGGCATGGCCTACGACGCGCAGCACAGCCTGACCGTAGTTTTCGGTGGCCTTGGTCGCGGCGACACGGATCTGGACGACACCTGGTTATGGGATGGGTCGAACTGGAGCGAAAGAACGCCCGCCACGAATCCCCCAACTCGCGATTCGCAAGCCATGACCTACGATTCCGTGCACAATCAGGTGGTCTTGTTCGGCGGCTATAGTCCCGACTCGGGTGATCTCAACGACACCTGGCTGTGGAATGGCACTACCTGGACCGAGAGCGGTTCCAGCAACAGCCCGCAGCCTCGTGATTCACATGCCATGGCCTATGATTCAGTCCACCACCAGGTTGTTCTGTTCGGCGGCGTGAACTCGAGTCACATCCTGCTGAACGACACGTGGGTGTGGGACGGCACGAGTTGGACTCAGAAAATGCCCGCGAACATTCCGCCGGCGCGAATTTATCAGTCCATGGCCTTTGACAGCGTCCATGGCCAAGTGGTCATGTTTGGAGGGCAGGGAAACAGCGGCGACCTGAACGACACCTGGATATGGGACGGCAATAACTGGACCCAGGAATCGCCCGCCACCAACCCATCGACGCGCGACTCGCAAGGTATGGCGTTTGATTCCACGCATGGCCAGGTTGTCATGTTCGGGGGATCGCGCATGCATACCGCGCTGTCCGACACATGGGCCTGGGTGGGATCGAACGCTTCGCCAAACCTGCCGAAGATCACTTCGGTGATCAGCGCATCCGGCTACGGAGGATTTTCCGCGGTGGCGCCTGGGAGCTGGGTTGAAATCTACGGATCGAATCTGGCGCCGAGCACGCAGGAATGGGCGGGGTCGGACTTTAATGGCAACAATGCCCCGACTTCCCTCGGTGGCGTTCAAGTGACAATTGGCGGCCAGAAAGCTTTCGTCGAATACATCGCGTCCAATCCGGCGCAGATCAACGCGCAGTTGCCGTCCAATATCCCAACCGGAGGCATGCTCCCGCTCACTATCACCAACGGCACCCAAACCAGCGCTGCCTACGACATCATGGTGAACAGCACCGAGCCGGGATTGCTCGCACCGGCAACTTTCAACATCGGTGGAAATCAATATGTGGTGGCACTGCTGCCGGATGGCGCGACTTACATTCTTCCAAGCGGCGCGATCGCGGGCGTGACGTCCAGGCCGGCGCATCCGGGCGAGATCGTTACGATGTACGGGATCGGCTTCGGGGCGGTAATGCCGAACATTCCGGCCGGCCAGATCGCGGCTGGGTCCACTCAGCTAGCCGCATCATTCCAGATCTTGTTCGGCCAGACATCGGCGCAGTTGACCTACTTCGGCCTGGCACCGGGATTCGTGGGGCTGTATCAGTTCGACGTGGTGGTGCCTGCTGTACCGGATAGCGATCTAGTGCCGCTGACGTTTAATCTGGGGGGCGTGGTCGGCACACAGAAGCTGTACATCGCGGTGCATCAATAATCACCGCGGGTCGGGCACTGAGGTCTCGTTACTTCCGATCCCCAAGTCCGTAAGGATTTTCGGGTTCGGCTCCTGAACCGCGACCACATTATGGCAGGCGCCGCAGTCCTGGGTAACCGTCTGGCCTCCGGCCGAGGCATGGTTGCCGTCATGACAGCGGAAGCATCCCGGCGAGTCCATGTGCCCGATGTTGTCCGGATAAGTTCCCCAAGTGATGCGCATATCGGGGAAGACGTTGTCGTTGTATACGGCCAGCACGCCTTCGGCCGCCTTGCGGACCTGATTCCGATACTGCAGATACAGGCCGGCATAATTGGTGCGGTAGAACGACTCGATTGCCGCGGGAATCTTCTGGTCCGCATCTTCTTTGCTGGAATAAGACTGCTGGACGATTTGAAGCGCCTGCTTCTTGATGAATGGAAGCGCTGCCGGAATGTTACCGGCCGCCATGGCGGCGTTCAAGGCTCGGTCCGCCGGTTGAAAAGGATGAGAAGGCCGGTTGTGACAATCAATGCAATCCATTTCGCGGATGTTCGCTTGGTCGGGAGTCTTGGTGCCGGATACTGTGTAAACGGTGGCTTTCCCGCGGGCATCAGTGTACTCTACCCACGGAATAGTTTGCCTGGCAGCGTCCGAGGCCGCATAGCGAATATGGATGTTCTGTCCCACATGTGCGCCGTGAATGCCGGCCAGCGTACCGCCACCTCCACCGATCTTCATCAGGAGTACCGTCTTGGTCGGCGTATTGACGGCATCCTCAGCGTACTCAGGAATGACTTCCAGGCGATCAAACTCGAAGCGTTGCGGCCAGTGGCAAACCTCGCAAGTTTCGCGCGCCGGACGGAGATTCTGCACTGGAGTTGGAATGGGCCGCGGATAAGTGTTAAACAGCGTGGCGAAGACCTGGCCGGTTCCAGAGAGCTTGCTGCGCACAAACCATGAGGCGCCCGGCCCGATGTGGCATGCCACGCAATCCACTCGCGCATGGGCGGAGTTCCTGTGGCCGGTGTACTCCGGATCCATCACCCGGTGGCACGTCAATCCACAAAACGTCGTGGTGTCCATGTAGTTCACAGCGCCGTAGGCGAACTGGCTGGTGATGATCAGATTCAATACGGTGGTCGCAACGACAAAAATAGCCAAGCGGCGGAAATCAGTATTTTGCCAGTTGAGCGGCGGGAAACTGGCCGGGACCTGTCCGCGCTCGCGATCGCGCCGGCGGCGCAGCACGATCCCAACTGGAATCAGGATGAGTCCCAGGATGAATAGACCCGGCAGCAGAAGAAAAGCCAGGATCCCGATGTAGGGATGGGTAATCTCTCCGCGCAAAGTAAAAGGGAGAAGAAAGAGCCAGAACACCGTGGCGGTGGTGACAATCACCACTCCGGTGAGGCTGATCCAATTGTTGGACAGATGGACCAGGGGTGCGATGCGGTCGCGCGAGAATAGCGGCATGTTCGGAGCCTATCCCATCTTATGATGTGCACGCGGTTAGCGTTCCGTTGCACAATGAGATTTCGCGCCGCGGCCACTCCACTTCACCCGCGCCTATCGAGATGCAGCCCAACCAACGGCAAGCCGAACCATACTGGACTCTGTACGGATTGATCACGGGACACTACTTGTCGCGTGCGGTGTATGTCGCGGCCAAACTTGGAATCGCGGATTTGCTCAAAGACGGCCCGCGGAACAGTGCGGACCTTGCGGCTGCCACGCACTCCCAGGCGGCTCCGCTGAACCGGTTAATGCGGTTGCTTGCGAGCGCTGGAGTCTTCGCCGAAACCGAAGCCGGATGTTTCCGCCTGACGCCGATCGGGGAATGTTTGCGATCCGATGTAACCGGATCGCTGCGCGCGCAAGCGGTTTTGTTCGCCGGACCCCACCAGCAGAGAGCCTGGAGCCGATTGCTGGATATCGTTCAGACTGGGAAGCACCCAACCTCGCACGCCTTTTTCCCATTTCTGACGAAGCACCCGGAGGAGGCCGCCATCTTTAACGCTGCCATGGCTGAGAAGGCGGAGTCTGTCATTGGCGCTTTCATCACTGCTTACGATTGCTCGCGATTTTCAACCATCGTGGAACTTGGCGGGGGCTATGGATCGCTGCTGCGGGCGATTTTGAAGACCAACCCAGGCCAGCGGGGCGTTCTATTTGATTTGCCCGCCGTTGCGGATCGAGCCCGGGAATTCGTGCGGTCCGATGGCCTGGCGGACCGCTGCCAAGTGATAAGCGGAGATTTTTTTGGCGTGTTGCCGCGCGATGGGGACGCATATATTCTAAAGAGTGTTATTCACGATTGGGACGATGGGCAAAGCACGGCGATCTTGCGCAATGTCGCACAATCCATGGCCGTCGACGGGACGGTTGTGGTGGTGGAGATGGTGGTCCCGCCGCAATCGGGCGATGCATGGAGCGAAGTGATTGCCGCGAGCGATTTGAATATGCTTGTGAACACGGGGGGACACGAGCGGTCGGAAATGGAGTATCAGAGGCTGTTCGAAGCCGCGGGCCTGGAGCTGACTAGGATCATTCCCACCGCTACGCCTTGGAGTGTGGTGGAAGGAAAGCGCCGCTCGATTTTAGCGGCGAATCCGTGATATGGGAACTCCTGAAACCGGCGCTGCCGCGGCGCCGATGGTGAGCTCCAAGCCGCGCCGGATGCCTCTGGTTACCTTCAACGATCTGTTGTGGATGCTTTACCTCTATCCCATCGGCTGGCTGGCCAGAGTGCTGCCGCGCTCGCTTCTGTACGCCATCGGCAGGTTGGCCAACCCCATCGTCCAGTTCCATGCGCGGGATCGCCGAGCTAAGGCCGCAGCTTGGATCGCCGCAGCCTGCGGCACCACCGCGGAGCACGCCAGAAAAATTGCCGCCGACTCGCTCTCCCATAACCTGTTCGGAACTTTGGATGATCTTCTGTTGGTTCGTCCAGGGTCGGATTCGATGTTGTGTTGCGACGGAGTGGAGGGCCTGCATCACCTTGAAACCGCCCTTGCGCGGGGAAAGGGAGTCATCTTGCTGGTTGCGCACTTCTGCGCCAATCGAATCGCACTGCGATACTTGGCCATGCGGGGTTATGCAGCGTTAACGGTCCACAACCGGCAGCCCACTAATGTGGCGGAGGGCCGGCTGGGCAGAGAGTTCTTGCAGCCCCGCCGGATCGGGCTGCAGAGGCGCGCATTTCCAGAGCATGTTTTCGTTCAGGATGCGGAGTGCACTTTAAAGATCATGCGAAGATTGCGCGCCGGCGGGTTGGTGATGCTCCAGATGGACGGGCGTGCCGGAACCAACCCGATCGAACACTCGTTTCTGGGACGACGCCGTCATCTGGCCTCCGGGGTTTTTGAGATCGTCCGGTTGTCGGATTGCGCCGTGGTCCCTACATTGTGTCTTGGCCGGAGCGACGGTTTAAGAATCTGCTTTGATCCCATGCTGGAGATCGTACGCGGCTCTTCGCGCGACGCTTTTGTCAGCGCTAACCTCTCACAGTTTTTGACGATCGTGGAAAAGCAAGTGATAGCGAATCCCGAGGAATGGAGGCTATGGAACCACTCCCTGGCATGGCGGGTTTAAGATCCCCCCAAACGCTGGACCGCATACGGCGGGTTTTCATTGAGTCGCTGCATCTCAATGTTCAAGGCGAAGATCTGGCCGACCTAGAACAGCTGAAGGAAGCCGCCGGGCTGGATTCCGTGGCCGTGCTCGAATTTGTCGCTGCGCTGGAGAAAGAGTTCGATATCAGGCTGGAACCCGAGATGCTGACCATCGAGGTGGTAGGGGATCTGAAACAGCTGGCCGCGTATATAGACGAACGGTCCGCGCAAGGTCGGCCGCCGCTCGAAAGCCCGGCATGATTCCTGAGCTATTTCGCGGTGTAGCCGAGCGGTATGGCGATCGGCCTGCGATCATCGACGGCGGTCAGAGAATTACATACGGCGAATTATCCGAGAGAGTGCAAGGCGTCCGCGGATGGCTGCGGAATTCACTCGGTTCGCGGCCTGGGATCATTGCCGCGGCGCTAGACAATTCCTGGCAGTTTGTCGCGTGCTTTTTCGCAGCTTCCGGGCTGGATTGCAGCTTCCTGCCTTGCAATCCGCAATGGCGTGCGGCCGAGTTGCACGGCTTGATCGAGCGTCTGGGATTTCGCAACGCGATCGTCGAGGCGCGATTGAGCGCGGAGTGGAATCAAGTTCTGGATCAGATGTCCGGCGCGCGCCTCATGACTCGCGATACTATGCCCTCCGAAAATTCGGGCTCGGCCTGCTCTTCGCTCCCGGCCAGGAGTGGGGCCGGTTTAGACGATCCTGTGGTGTATTTGTCCACCTCCGCCACGCTGGGCGCTCCGCGCCTGGTTCCCCGCAGCCACCGGAATCTGGGGGCCATTGCCTCCAACGTGGCCCATACGCTTGAGGTCGGACCCGATTGGCGTTTTCTGAGCGTGGTTCCTTTTCATTACGCGAATGGATTTAACAACAGCTTGCTGGTGCCCCTGCTGAACGGTGCGACAGCCGTCATGATGCCGAAATTCAACCCGCGCGCCTGTACGGAGTTGGTGCATCGCGAGCAAGTTAATACGCTGTTCGGTTCACCGTTCATTTATTCGTCGCTGCTCGATCAAGTGGGCTGCGAAGCCGAGCTCTCGAGCCTGAAACGGTGCTTCAGCGCGGGTGGACGCATGTCCACGGGCCTGGTGGATCGATGGCAGGAGCGCTTCGGCGTGCGAATTCGCCAACTGTACGGGATGACGGAGGTTGGCGTGATTGCGATCGAATCTTCAGAACGCGCTCCAGAGCCGTCCAGCGCCTCTTGCGTGGGGCCGCCGATTCACGGGGTGGAAGTTGCTGTGTTCGGGCCGGACGGTTTGAAGCTAGCGAGCGGCGAAATCGGCGAGCTCGGAGTGCGATCGGAGGCGGTGATGGCGGGCTACGTTGGGGAATCCGAAGCGCAGCTCGGCCTTTTGGCAGACGGGTTCTTCCCTACCGGCGATCTGGGCTTCCTGGATTCTCGCGGCACGCTTTATCTCACGGGCCGGATGGGGCGAGTGATGAATATCGCCGGCGTCAAAGTGGATCCAGTGGAAGTGGAGCGGGCGGTGGAGCTGCTTGCGGGGGTCTCATCCTGCCACGTGGACGCGGTTATGCAGGCCCTGGGGGGCGAGGTCATTCGTGCCAGAGTGGTGGTGCGGGAAGGGTTCGATCTTAGGCGCCGTGAAATAATCGAACAATGCCGGCGGCATTTAGCCGAGTACAAATTCCCTCGAGTGATCGAATTTGCGGAGGACTCCTCGATGACGATTGCGGGCAAGATTCCCGGCCCAGCCCAGCGTGGTCCGCGGACCTAGCGCGTTGCCGCGCGCCTGATCTTTTGACCGATAGCGCGGTATTTCGATAGAATACGGACACATTACTTTGATCGGGTCCGCGCTTGCCCGGTATACTTTTTGAAAACTGGATCAAAAGTGAGTGTGCTTTCGAGTTCGGAGGCGAGTGGTGGTTCCGGCCGGCAACTGCTGATCGGTTTGGACGCAATGGAGTGGTCTCTGGTGCAATCCTGGGCCGGGACTGGCGCGTTGCCAACCTTCCAGCGCCTCTTGGAGCAAGGCGCGCGCGTCGAACTGGACAGCACCGCCGCCCAACTGCCGGATACCGTGTGGTCCGCAATCTATACCGGAATGAACCCCGGGCATTTTGTGAAATATTTTTATGTGCAGTACGACGCGCAGAGCAGCGGCCTAAAAATGATGGACGACGATTCCATCGGCGCGACGCCTTTTTGGCGTTACTTGACCGAGGCCGGCCGGCGAGTCTGTGTTCTGGATGTTCCCAAGTTCCCGGTCACTCGCAGCGAAGGCGCGTATCTGGCTAACTGGGGCGCGCACGCGTCCAAGACCGCGCGGGCGTCGCACCCTCCCGAGTTACTTGGCGAAATCAACCAGCGCTTCGGTCCCCACCCGGTTGGCGAATGCGACGCCGTGGACGCGAATCCCAAAGCATTGGCAAAGCTCCGCGGCCGCATTTTGGAAGGCGTGCACCTTCGTGGCGAGCTGTATCGTTGGATGCTGACGCGCGAGCCGTGGGATGTCTTCTTTGCGGCCTTCTCGGAACCGCATTGCGCCGGCCATCATTTTTGGCAGTACCTGGATTCGAGTCATCCCAACTACGACGCTTCGGATCGTCACGGGCTGCGCGACACGCTGGAAACAGTCTATCGGGCCATCGATCGCGAACTGGGCCAGATTATCGAGTCGGCCGGTCCCGATACCCGCTGTCTCATCTTGTCCGGCCACGGCATGGGTCCGATCTGGCACGCCTCCTGGAATCTGCAAGAGATTCTAGATTCGCTCGGATTCGGAAAGGGCGGAGTGCAGCCGCGCGCTCGAGACGCTCACGTGGCCGACGCCAATCCCTGGCGCTTTATCAAACGAGTTTTGCCTGGCAGGTTTCAATACGCTGTGAAGGCGCTGCTGCCGGCGGCCATTCAAAACGAGCTGATTTTTCGCTGGTACGCAGGGCCGCGCGACTGGGCCGGTTGCCGGGCGATCGCCGTGCCGAACAACGATTCGGTGGGAGCTATCCGCCTGCTGGTGGAAGGCCGCGACCGTTACGGCGTGATCCCGCCGGCCATTTACGACCAGACCTGCGATGCGATCGCCCAAGCACTCTCCACATTGCGCGACCCTGTTACCGGCCGCAAGGTTGTGCTGCTGGTTTCCCTGCTGCATAAAGAATTCGACGGCCCGCATACGGATGGTCTTCCGGATATTACCGTGTTGTGGGACCAGAGCTTCGCCTGGGATCAGATTGAGTCTCCGGAATTGGGGCAGCTCAAGATCCGCATGCAAGACAGCCGCAGCGGAAGCCACACGCCGCATGGATTTCTGCTGGCCCGTGGATATGGAGAGCGAGCGGGCGAGGACCTGGGACGCGCCACGCTGAACGATGTCGCACCCACCGTCCTCAAGGCCGCCGGCGTCGAGCCACCTGAAGCGATGCGAGGCCGCGTGCTGTTCTCACAGGAATCATTGGAACGCGGCGGCGAGAGGTTAATGTATCACTGCTCCTTCGACGGGAATTTCAGCAGAACGTAAGTAATGTGTTTGCCCGGCGGAACCAGGAAGCTGTGCGGGATGCCTGCCGGAATGTGAACGATATCGCCCG
>DATJWJ010000081.1:0-3662 GCA_035501355.1 Bryobacteraceae bacterium
TTCGCGCGATTTGCTGGGCGTGCGCGAAGAATGCGTTCAGATACTTGAAGCCGGAGGGATGCCGCGGTGCTTCAGGGATGTGGCGGATATCCAGCTCGCGCGCGATTTCTGCCGCTCCTTCGTCGTCGCCGAACAGAATCAGTTCCACGCCGGGACGCAGCCGGGTCCAGCTCGCCAGCGCGTTGCGCTGAATCGTGCCGATATGCCCGCGAAACGGCTTCGGGGTAGTAAAAATTGTCAGCACGGGTGATCGTTGCTGCGTTTCATTCGTCGAGATTCCCCGACGCGGGTCTCAGGAGCACAAAACAGCCAATCGCATACCGGCAGAGGTTCGTCTGCCGATAGTTCACAGTCGCGGTGAAATCGAGCGCTTCTTCCCCGTTTACAATTTCCCACAAATTTTGCGGGTTCTTGCTCCAATAAACCTGTTTAGCTACTTCAAAGCCTTCGAGCAGGCGCGGCAACCGCTTCGCGCCGTACACTCGGTGCAGGGGAGCGAACACTGCATCACGGCCACAGGGAATTGTCAGCAACATCCGGGCCCCGGGTCTCAACAGTCTGCGCATGTAACCCATGGCCAGCAGGTCGCCATCCACGTTGGCATCGGCCTCCGACACGCCATACCGCGAAACCAATCCCACATGTTCCACAGCCGAACAGTTGAGGATTACGTCGAAATAGTTCGCGGGCAGTTCGTCCCGAAGGATATCTGCCATCCGAAACTCCACTGACGGATGGGTCCAGGGAAAGACTTGCCTTTCCAGGTCAAGAGCCAGCACGTGATAGCCGCGCTGCGCGGCCAGGAGCGACAACTGCCCGGGCCCGCAGCCGAAGTCCATCGCCTCGCCCGGCCCCGGAGGTAGTTCCGCAGCGATAAACGTGTACTCCACCTCCCGATCCCCCGCGAGGCCTGCTGCGGCACGGCTACGGCCACTTGGCCCATCTCGCAGTTCCCGAAGACGGCCGTATATCCCTTCGGGCAGATAAAGGGGGACTTGGAAATGAACACGTTTCATAGCGATCCGGAAAGACGCCGCCGCACCGCGGCGACTTTTTCCGGCCAAGGCTTAGCAAGCAGACTCTGCAGCCTCCGCAGCGGCGCTCCCAGCCTCTCCCATGCGGTTCCCCAGGGGTCTGGCACCGCAGCCGGCTCCGGCACGTATTCCAATTGCTGCAGATTGAGATCGAAACCAGAAGCCACCAGCATCGTGCGTGATTTCTTCTGGCGCGCAGAGTTCCGGTAAGCCTGGTGTTCCGGATGTCTCCCCAAGCGGTAAACGCGCGTAAACCCTGCGCGGTACAGCAATTTGGTGAGGCAGGCTTCGGACGGATAAAAGGCCACAAAGTGCAGGCCCTGATCGGCCGTGGAGCACTCGTCACGAAGTTCCATGGCCGGGAAATCCAAAGGTAGACACATGCTCTCGACGAACAGGACTTTCCCGGTGAGCGCAAATAGATTTCGGACAGCACGAAATGGATTTTCCAGGTGGTACAGGAGTCCAAAGCACAGCACAACATCTGCGGGACCTTGCTTTCGAACTTCGTCGTCCTCCAAGTTAGCGGTGAAGAATGGAATATCAGGATGGCGACTCCCTGCAAGAGCCACGTTTTCCGCTCTGCCATCGAGCCCGACTACCCGCAATCCCTCGCCATGCAGCAGACCTGTGAAATGTCCCGAACCACAACCCACGTCTAGCGCAGATTCAATCTGGAAATTCCGCTGGATTCCCTGGAGCAACGGGCGCAGGACAGCTTCCCGGGCCGCGTTCAGAGCCTCATAGTGCTCCTGATCAAACACCGAGAACGGGTTCATTAACGTTCCTCTCCCCTTACGGCCGAGAATTCCGAAGGCATATTCATGACACCGTTCCACTCGTCGAGGGGATGCTGGTGATTTTCCGTCGCGATAATCATCTCCGGCGAGGCGTGCCACATGTCGGCCATCCCATGGTCATCCCAGAGGCTCACCTGCCAGGTGTAGGGGCCCGGCCGGAGGGGCAGCATCGGAAAGCTGTAACGAAACATCGAAACCCCCGGAGAAAGCTGGAGGTTTTGTTTCGACTGGCCCCAGATCAACTGGTTTTCGGAATTGAACAGGGCGACACCGAACACACCGTTGTGAATTTCCTGGCAGACTTTCAGGACAAAATGGACCTCTACGGGTCCAAGGACCGCTAGCAAGTGAGTGTTTTCCCTGCCTGGCTTCCCGATACCCCAGCGGAGGAAACGCGCGCGAAAGTTGTCGTCCGCGTCGCGTGCGGCGCCCTCCCCCTCACCGCTGGTCATAGCCAATTCGTACGAACCTGTCACCTCGGCCGCGGTTCCACTCTTTCGAATGCCCCCCTCCAGCCAAATGACACTCTTACACAAGCGGCGGATTTGGTTCAGTTGGTGGCTTACAAATAACACTGTCCGCCCGCTCCGAGCCACGTCGCTCATTTTCCCCAAACATTTCTTCTGAAACGTCGCGTCACCCACGGCCAGCACTTCATCCACGAGCAACACTTCCGGCTCCAGATGCGCCGCGACGGAGAACGCCAGCCGTAACTGCATCCCGCTGCTGTAATGCTTTAGCGGTGTGTCGAGGAACGACTCGACGCCTGAGAACGCCACAATCTCGTCAAACTTCCGGTCGATTTCGCGCCGCTTCATCCCCAGGATGGACCCCGAAAAATAAATGTTCTCACGCCCGGTCAGTTCGGGATGGAAGCCTGTGCCCACCTCGAGCAGGCTCCCTACGCGCCCGCGCACCTCCGCGCTGCCCTCCGTGGGCAGCGTGATGCCCGCCAAGATTTTGAGCAGCGTGGATTTTCCGGCGCCGTTGCGGCCCACAATTCCTACGGTGTCGCCTTCACTCACCTGCAAAGTGACGTCCCGCAGCGCCCAAATGTGCGCGCGCCCGTTTCCATTCGCGGCCGCCGGCCGCCGGAACGGCGCAGTTACTGCGCGCGCCAGGACATCGCGCAGTGCTACGTAGCGCTCCCGCTCGCCCAGCCGGAAGCGCTTCCCCAACCCGTCAACGCGAATGGCTGCTGTTGCCATCAAAATGTCGCGGCCCGGACATCGCCTCCGGCCCGCACTTCAGTTCACACCACGTCCGCCACCGTCGCTTCCATCCGCCGGAAAAACCAAAGCCCCGCCACAAGCATCACCACCACCGCGGCGGTTGACACCGCGAGCAGTCCGACGCTCGGCGGATTTTCGCCCGTCACTGCCCATCGGAAGCCGTCAATCACTCCCGCCATTGGATTCAACCCATACAGCGCACGCCACCGTGCAGGCACCAGACTTGAGGGATACGCCACTGGCGAGGCGAACAGCCAGAACTGTACCAGAAATGGAACCACATAGCGCACATCCCGATAGAGCGCATTCAATCCCGCAAGCCACAGTCCCGCGCCGAACGCGGTCAGAATCGCCAGCAGCAGGAACACCGGCAGCAGCACGAGCCATGGCCCTGGCGTCACCCGGTAATAGATCGCCATTCCAACGAGCAGCACAAGCGCAATCGCAAAATCCACCAGGCCAGAAATCACCGCGGAGAGCGGCAGAAGGACCCGCGGAAAATACACTTTCGTGATCACCCGCTGGTTTTCCACCACGCTGTTCGTGGCGCCGGTGAGCGCGCCCGCGAAATATGTCCACGGCAGCAGCGCCAGGTA
>DATJWJ010000082.1:0-10229 GCA_035501355.1 Bryobacteraceae bacterium
TGCCGGTGCTCATCAGGATGAGCCAGGTGATTCGCGGCTTAGTTAACGCGAGGTAATCTTTCATCAGACCAGAAAAACTACAGTACCACAGTAAGCGCCGGCGTCGCAGGTCATTCCGACGCCGCCCTGCGGGTCTCCGAGGCCGTTCCGCAGCCTACGTACGCCCTATTCATAGACGCGCTATAGTGAAAACACTTCCGGAGGCTTTTTGTGCCTGACCTCACTATTCTCGTCCCTATTCTGATCATCGTGATCTACTTGTTTTCTTCCATCAAAATCCTGGCCGAATACGAGCGCGGCGTCATCTTCCGGCTGGGGCGCGTTCTTCCGCAGCCCAAAGGGCCGGGAGTGATCCTGGTGTTCGCGCCCATCGATCGTATAGCGCGCATCTCGCTGCGAATCGAAGCCATGGAAGTTCCCTCCCAGGACGTCGTCACCCGCGATAACGTGACGGTGAAGGTCAACGCGGTGGTTTACTTCCGCGTAGTGGATCCCACCAAAGCCGTGATCGAGGTGGCCAACTTTTTGTATGCCACTTCGCAGGTGGCCCAGACCACGCTTCGCAGCGCTCTGGGCGAGGTGGAACTCGATGAACTGCTCAGCCAGCGCGAAAAGCTGAACCTACGCCTGCAATCCGTGCTGGATCAACACACCGGGCCGTGGGGCGTGAAGGTGACGGTGGTAGAAGTGAAGCAGGTGGATTTGCCTGAGCAGATGATCCGCGCTATCGGCAAGCAGGCCGAGGCCGAGCGCGAACGCCGAGCCAAGATCATTCACGCCGAGGGCGAATACATGGCCGCCGAGAAACTCGCCATGGCAGCCGAGCTAATCCAAAAACAGCCCGCCGCTATCCAACTGCGCTATCTTCAAACGCTGGTCGAAATCGGTTCGGAGAAGAACACGACGGTTGTGTTTCCGCTGCCCATCGATATATTCTCATCATTAGGCATGGCTCTCGATCGTTTTGCAGGCAAACGCCAGGAAGGCTAAGAGTGGTGAAGAACGAAGACGGCGAATTCGAATTAATCCTTGGCAACCGTCAGCTCATCAGCGTTTTTCTCATCGTAGTAATTCTGCTGGGCGTATTTTTCTCCATGGGCTACATCGTGGGCCGAAATTCGGCGCCGGTAGTGGCAGAGAGCGCGCGGGAAAGCAAGCCCGGCATTGTGCACGCACCACCGTCCTCCGACGCAAGTAACCCGGAGCTCTTCAAGACCTCCGAGCCGGCGCCTTCAGCACCAGAAGCTACGACACCTGCACACGGCGACACCGGCACACACCCGGCCAAAGACGTGGCGCAATCCGCGCCTGCTCCCGCTCCGGCGCCTGCGCCTCCGCAGAAAGCAAAATCGTCTCCGCTTCCGCCCGCCGCAGCGCCCACTGCATCGGTCAGCGCTGACGTAGCGCCGGGGCAATACTGGCAAGTGGTGGCCACCGCGCGCCCGGACGCCGAGATCATTACCGAGACCCTGAACAAGAAAGGCTTCCACACTGTGATGTCTCCCGCTCCTAAAGAGGGCGTGTTCCGGGTTTTGGTGGGGCCACTGAAGGATGCCTCAACGCAGGCCCAAACGCGCACCTCATTGGAAGCGGCCGGTTTCAAAAATCCGCTTCTGCGAAAATACTGAGTTGTCTCAAGACGCCCTGGTCCAACTCGCAACGCCCCCGCCCGCCGGTCCGCGGCTGCCCGACTGGCTGCGAAAGAACGCCACCCATTTCCAATCCGTCCACGCGCTCAAGACTGAACTCCGCCGCTTGAACTTGCACACGGTCTGCGAATCCGCGCGCTGTCCCAACATGCATGAGTGTTTTCATCGTGGCGCTGCGACCTTCATGATTCTCGGCAATCTGTGCACGCGCGGCTGCGGGTTTTGTTCGGTTCCCAAGGGTTCGCCGCACAAACAAGAATTTTCGCTCGACCCGGATGAGCCCGCCAACGTCGCCCGCATGGCCGCCAGTTTGAACCTGCGCTATGTCGTGATCACTTCGGTGAACCGGGACGATCTCGCCGATGGCGGTTCGCACCACTTTGCGGAAACGGTGCAGGCCGTGCGCCGGTCGCTGCCGAATGCGCGCGTTGAGGTGCTGACTCCCGACTTCTGCGGCTCGCTGGATGCAGTGGCGCGGGTGCTGGACGCGCGTCCGGACGTCTTTAATCACAATATGGAAACTGTGGCGCGCTTGTACCGCCGTGTCCGGCCGCAAGCCGATTACCGGCAATCGCTCAATGTGCTGCAATTTGCCAAACGATACCGTGCCGAGATTCTCACCAAGTCCGGCTTGATGGCGGGGTTGGGCGAAAAGCCGGCCGAAGTGGAGCAGTTGTTGCGCGACCTGCGCGCTTCCGATGTCGATGTCGCCACCATTGGTCAATATTTGCAGCCCACGCGGCGCAACTTGCGTGTGGCCGAGTACGTCACACCGGCCCAGTTCGATGCCTATCGCGATTTCGGGCTTTCGATCGGCTTCAAAATGGTATTCAGCGGTCCGCTGGTCCGCAGTTCTTACATGGCGGACCAGGTGAATGAAAAAGCCTCCGGCGTCACTGCTTAATTTCTCGCTGGCGCTGCTGACGGCCGCGCTGCTGGTTTTCGTATTTCCAAACTGGATGCTCCCCAGCCACGGCCTTCCCTGGCTCGCTCCGGTGGCGCTCACTCCGCTGCTGATCGCGCTGGCCCGCGAACCCCGACCCCTGTGGCGCTTCGTGCTGGGCGAGTTTGCAGGAATCGTGTACTGGTTCGGCATCTGTTATTGGATTCAGTTCGTACTGGAAGTGCACGGCGGCATGGGCCGCTGGGGTGGTTGGGCGACCTTCCTGCTTTTCGCGGTGGCTAAAGCGATTCATCTGGGAGTGTTTAGTTTGTTCGCCGCCGTCTTGCTAGACACGCCGTTCGCGGTGCCCGCGATAGCGGCGCTTTGGACAGGTATCGAGCGCACGCACGCGACCTTCGGGTTCGCCTGGCTGGCACTCGGAAACGCCGGTATCGACATGCCGCTGCCGCTGCGCCTGGCTCCCTTCACGGGGGTGTACGGCATCTCATTCGTGTTCGCGTTGACGGCGGCGACGGTGGCGATGATCCTTTTGCGACGCGGCGGCCGTCCGGTATATTGGCTCGCGGTAGTACCTGCGCTGTTGCTTATCCCGGGCCTTCCCGCGCGCCAAGCCGGCTCTCAAAGCGCGCTGATGATTCAGCCCAACATGCCGGAAAAGGACGACTGGACACAGCAAGAGGCTGCTCAAACGCGCGACTCGCTGGTCAGGTTCAGCCTGGATGCGGCGCGCCAATCGGGGGCCCGCCTCATCATCTGGCCGGAAGTTCCCGGACCGCTCTATTATTACGACGATCCAACATTCCGCGACGAGGCCGCGCTGCTGGCGCGTACCACGCAAGCCTATTTCCTGTTCGGCACCGTAGCCTGGACGCCGCAACACAGCCCGCTCAATTCAGCCGTGCTGCTGCGGCCGGATGGCGATCTCGAGGGTCGTTACGACAAGATCAACCTGGTTCCATTCGGTGAATACACGCCCAAGTTTTTTAGCTGGGTGAATCGCATCACACCAGAAATCAGCGACTTCGTTCCAGGCGATCGCATCGTTGTCTTTCCAATCGACGGCCACCAGCTGGGCACATTCATTTGCTACGAGGCTGTCTTTCCACACGAGGTTCGCCAGTTCGCCAAAGCCGGCGCCCAGTTGTTGGTCAACATTTCCAACGATGGCTATTTCGGCCACAGCGCGGCGCGAGAACAGCATCTGGAAATCGCGCGCATGCGGGCAGTCGAGAACCGGCGCTGGCTGTTGCGCGTGACCAACGACGGCATCACGGCCGTTATCGATCCGGGTGGCCGGATCACGTTGCGTCTTCCGATGTACCAACTGGCCGACGCGCGGGCTAGCTATGAGTACGAAGACGGCCTGACATTCTACACGTCGGTGGGCGATTGGTTCGCGTGGGGGTGCCTCGTTGCGGCGGTAATCGCGCTGTTCTTTTCACAACTGCCGCACTACAGACCACCTATCCGTGCCGAATCACAAGCACGTCGCCGTCCTTGACGATATACTCCTTGCCTTCCAGACGCAGCAGCCCTTTTTCGCGCACACCGGGATAGCCGCCGTGATCCACCAGCGCCTGCCAATTCACGGTTTCGGCGCGAATGAATTTCTTCTCGAAGTCGCTGTGAATCGCGCCCGCGGCTTTCACTGCGGTGCTGTGCATGGGGATGGTCCAAGCGCGCACTTCGGTTTCACCGGCGGTCAGGAACGACATCAAGCCCAGCAGCGCGTATGTCGCGGCGATCAGCCGCTCCAGCCCGGACTCTTTCAGACCGTAGCTGGAAAGATACTCGCGAGCATCGGCGGGGGAAAGTTCCGAAAGCTCGGCTTCGATCTTGCCGCAGATGGCTGTCACCGCGGTGTGGGTCCGCCCGGCCAGCGGCCCGTTGCGATACTCCTGCTCGATTTCGTGCATCCGCGCAGCGTCTTCTTCGCCAATGTTGAGGACGAACAGCATCGGTTTCTGCGAAAGGAATTGAAAACCTCGAATGATCTTTTCCTCCTCGGCGGTCAGTTCCAGCGTGCGCAGCGCCTTGTTGGCTTCGAGGGCGGCCTTGCAGCGTTCGAGCAGGGCAAATTCGCGGTCCAGCTCCGGGCTCTTGATTTTCTTGCGATCCTTTTCCAACCGTTCCATACGCTTTTCCACCACCACCAGGTCGCTCAGGATCAGCTCCATCTCCACGTCTTCGAGATCGCGAATCGGGTCCACCGAACCCTTCTCATGCGGCACGGTGTCGCTCTGGAAAAGCCGCAGAACGTGTGCCAGCGCGTCCGCTACGCGCATGCTGGCCAGATAACTGGGATCGCGCAGAGCTTCCTTGGAGATGGCCGGGAAATCCAGGTACTCGACCGTGGCATGCGTGATCTTCTCCGGCTGGAAAATCTTGGCCAACGCGTCCAACCGCGCATCGGGCACCTTGGTGACCCCCACGCGCGCCTCCATCATGCCGACGCGGGTGGCTTCATGCACGCCGGTCAAAATCGTAAATAACGATGTCTTGCCCACCATGGGCAGTCCGATAATCGCGGTTTTCATAAGAAAAACAAGTTCGTGCGGCGAGTCCGCTTCGAACTACAAAGGTACTTCAACCAGCGTGAGGATTTCCTGAAGAATCCGTTCGCTCAATTCCGTGCTGCGCTGCGCCAGCGAGGCCCGGGCATTGATAGAGATGCGATGCGCGAACACGGGAATCGCGAGCCGCTTCACATCGTCCGGAATCACGTAGTCGCGGCCTTCCACCAACGCAAGGGCTTGGGTGGCGCGGTAGAGCGCTTGTGCGCCGCGCGGGCTGACTCCCAAGGCGAGGGATTCGTGCTCGCGGGTCTTATCGACGATGGCCAGCATGTAATCCACCAGCGCGTCGTCCACAGCCACGCGTTCCACCTGCTCCTGCAATTGCAGTAACTCATCGGTGGAGAGAACAGCATGTACTGTCTCGGCACGCACGCCGTCCTTACTGCGCACGATCTCGCGCTCAGCCCCGCGGTCCGGATATCCGATCCGAATGCGCATGAGGAACCGATCGAGCTGGCTCTCAGGCAGCGGATAAGTGCCGTGATGCTCCACCGGATTTTGCGTAGCGAGCACCATGAAGGGCTGTTCCAGCGGATAAGAGTGGCCTTCGATGGTCACCTGCAGCTCGTTCATCGCCTCCAGCAGCGCCGACTGGGTTTTCGGCGTAGCGCGATTGATCTCGTCCGCCAGCAGAAAATTCGTGAACACCGGCCCGGATTTGAATTCGAATGCTTGAGACGCAGCGTTGTAAATGGTGACGCCCAGCACATCGCTCGGCAACATGTCGCTGGTAAATTGCAGGCGATGAAAACGGCAGTGCACCGAACGCGCCATGGCCTGCGCCAGCGTAGTTTTGCCCACTCCGGGGACATCTTCTATTAACAAGTGGCCGCGCGCCAACAAACACACCACGGACATACGGACTACGTCCGTCTTCCCACGAATCGCGGAATTCAGGGCCACTTCCAGCTCAGCGAGCCTGGAAAGCGCCACCGGCGCCGCAAGCATTACTGACATTGTAGCGTGTTGACTCGCTCCTATCAGTCTTAGACGGGCGCGGAAACCGTTTTGGCGAAGTCTGTGGTGGCGACTCCAGCAAGTCGCTGAAATCAAGGTCCGCACAACCGTTGGCGCGTAGGGAATGGCGAGCGCCATCGGGGCAGCCAACCGTTTCGCAACCGTTTAAATTCGTCTAAGTCGTTGAAATTCTGAATCTTTTGACGAACTTCTCTCGTAGTATGAGTGTACTTTCGAATCTAAGCCGAAAATGGAGAATCACTGAAATGAAAAAGACACTCGCCGTCCTGTTCGCGCTGGCTGCCAGCGTCGCTTATGCCGCATCTTCGTACCATGTGACTTTGTACAAGACCACCACGATCAGTGGGACCCAACTCAATCCGGGCGATTGCAAGCTCGAGCTTCAGGGTGACAAAGTTGTCATCAAACAAGGCAAGACCACCGTGGAAGCCAATGTCACGGTGCAGAATGCGCCGCAGAAATTCACGCTGACCTCGGTTGGCTACGATGAAGGATCGAGCACCCAGCTTCACGACGTGCGGCTGGCCGGGACCACGCTGAAGTTGTTGTTCGATGGCGGCGCGAAGCCAGAGGGGTCTGTCGCCGGCAAGTAGCATTGCCCCGCCCCGGCCAGAAGCCGGTCACGCAGTTTGCGCGGGTGGCGACCGTCACCCGCGCCATGTCAAGCTGAAGTTATCCATGGACAAGTGGGAGTCAATCGCCGAGCGCAAGATCCGGGAGGCGATGGAAGCGGGCGTGTTCGACAACTTGGCGTGCAAGGGTAAGCCCATTCCGCTGGATGCGAATCCGTTCGAGGACCCGTCGCTCTGGATGGCGCACCACCTGCTCCGCGTGAATGGGTTCGCTCCGCCTTGGGTTGAGGAAGCGCGCGACATCGATCAGGCGGCCGTGCGTCTGCGCGCTGGTCTCAGAGCTCGAACGCCGCAAGCGATCGCGGAATTTCGTGAGCGCGGTGCGGAATTGAACCGGCGCATCTTGACTTACAATCTGAAGTGCCCTTCTGCGCAATTCCACAAGCGGCCGCTCGATCTCGAGGCGGAGATCAAAGTCCTCAGAGCTTCGGCGGCGTTAGCCGGCCCAACGCAGATTCCAGGTTAAGCCCGAGCGCAAGGAGCGCGCGGTCCGTTCCCGCTGGGCCGTCGAATTCCAGAGAGACCGGCAATCCGCTTTGCGTCAGTCCCGCGGGGAGCACCAGGCCTGGCAGGCCGGCTGTGCTGCCAGGCGCGATATTGCGCGAGATGGCGGCCGAGAACGAAGTCTTTTTGCCATCGAGAATCACTTCATTCTGGCCAATGGTTGTCGCGGGAATTCTGGTCGCCGGAAATACGATCGCGGTTACGCCGGTGCGCGCGAAGTAGTCGGCGAAATTCTTACGGAGCTTCGGTAAGTAGGTGTCGCGGGCGGCAACATAAACCTCATCAGTGACAAAGCCGTCGGCGCCTTTCCTGGTTCGTTCAAAAAACGTTTTGATGTCGGGACTGGCCTGTGCGACCACCTGCTCGAACGTAACGTGAGCGCCCGAGTCCTGGAGATATTTCGGCAAGGTGTACAGAATGTCATGCACCTGAACCGGCCCGGTTGTCCGCTGGATGAGATTGGCCAGATCGTCTATCTCGCCTTCAACCAGTTCCACGCCGGCATGCTGAAGCGTACGAAGTGCCGCGTTGGCGATGCGCTCGACTTCAACGTCCAGGCCGGTGAACCAATAACTGCGAGCGACACCGAGCTTGACGCCCCGGAGCGCAGTGGGACGGAGGGGGTTAAAGTCACGCGTCACCGCGGCATCGAATAGAGCGAGATCGGCTACCGTGCGGGCATGGGGTCCAACTTGATCGAACAAGGCCGTGATCGGCGCCACACCCGACGATGGATATCGTGATGTGGTGGGTCGAAAGCCCGCGATGCCGCAGAGGGCCGCGGGAACGCGAATGGATCCTTCAGTGTCTTCGGCGACGCCCAAGGGAGCCATGCGGGACGCGACCGCAGCCGCCGTGCCGCCGCTGCTGCCGCCGGGAATCCGTGCGGGATCGTACGGGTTATGTACGGCGCCGAAAGCGTGGTTATCGCTGGTCCATCCCAGGGACAACTCGTGCAAATTGGTCTTGCCTAGAATGATTGCTCCCTGATCCCGCAGCGCTTGAACGATGGGCGCATCTTCCTTGGGATGGAAGTCGCGCAACGCGGGAGTGCCGGCGGTGGTCTTCAGGTTCTTGGTGTTGACGCTGTCTTTGACGGGAATAGGAAGTCCGTGCAGCCGGCCCAGAGCCGCACCGGATTTGCGCCGCTGATCGGCCGCACGCGCGGCCGCAAGAACCTGTTCGCGATCGAGCGTGATAAAAGCGTTCAACGCCTTGCCGCGTTCGCATTGTTCCAGCAGCGCTTGAGCATAGCGCTCGGACGCCAGGCTGCCGTCGCGCATAGCAGCAACGGCAGCCACAGCGGACAAGTTTAAGAGATCCGACGAGTCCATCTGCTTTCTTGCAGCGGTTTGCCCCAGGACTTTGAAAGATGTAGAGGCGGCAGCGGCAACCACGAATTCACGGCGCGACACGCGCCGCCCTTGCGATGAGCCGTCACTTGCTGAAGGGTGAGTCATCACTCCCAAAGCCTACTGAGTTCGCTAAGATAATGCAACGAGGTGCCCCATGAGAATGTTACGCGTGCTATTCGCCGTGACGATGGCCTTATTCGGGACAAGCGTGGTCTGGGCGCAGTCCGGAAAAGGCGTCGACAAGCTATACGTGCTGGATTGCGGCTGGTCGCACAATGCCGACGAATCGCGCTGGACGCCCGGCTTGAATGTCGGAAAGCCCATCGACATGTCCGAAAATTGCTACCTGATTCATCACGCGCAGGGCTACTTTCTCTGGGACACTGGGTACCCGGACAAAGTCGCGGACATGCCCGACGGGCAGGTTAGCGGTGGAGGCGCTACCGTGGTGCGGCGCTCCAAGACACTGGCCGCGCAGCTTTCAGCTCTGGGCGTTTCGCCATCCGATATAAAATACGTCGGGATCTCGCACACGCATCCCGATCACACCGGCAACGTGGAATTGTTTCCTCAAGCGACATTGATGATCCAGAAAGTTGAGTACGAGGCAGCCATGTCGGCCAAGAGCCCCGCGATCGCGGCCACGCATCCGGTGATGAAGCTGGAGGGCGATAAAGATGTCTTCGGCGACGGCAGCGTAACCATCATCTCTACGCCCGGGCACACGGTGGGTCATCAGTCGCTGCTGGTTCATCTTCCCAAGACAGGATGGGTGATTCTAACTGGCGACGCGGCGCATTTGAAGGACAACTGGGACAACCGGCGCGTTCCGTCCATGAATGTCGACAAAGAGAAGACGGTGGCTTCGATGCAGCGATTGGCGGATTTGATGGCGGAGCACCACGCGCAGTTGTGGATCAATCACGACAAGGTGCAAAGCGATCAACAGAAGCACGCGCCCGAGTATTACGACTAGGCTCAGGCCAGCCTATGAAACGTCTGCCCAACATTTTTTGCATGATCGCGATCCTTGGGATCGCCGTGATGGCCATGCTGCCGGCCCGCGTCCACGTGCTGGCGCAAAATCGCATGGCCTACTCGATCGTGGGAGCCAACAGCGGCCATGTCACTTTAGGTCTTGCGATTCGGAAGCTGGGTGTTTACGGTACGTTCATGCAGGCCCCAGCGCACCCCGACGACGAAAACAATTCGTTGTTCGCCATGTTTACTTATGGCATGGGCCTGCGCTCGATCGACTTGCAGAACAACCGCGGCGACGGAGGGCAAAACGAAATCGGCCCTGAACTGTTCCGCGATATTGCCGTCCTAAGAACGTCTGAGCTGCTCTCGGCTCACCGCATCGATGGAGCCGAGCAGTACTTCACGCGCGCCATCGATTACGGATATTCGTTTGACCCTCAGGAAGTGATTCAGAAATGGGGCCGCGAGGACATTGTCGGCGATTATGTCCGGCTCATTCGAACGCTTCGACCCGATGTTCTGGTGACGATGAATATCCAGGGGCGCGGCGGCGATCGTGCCCATGAAGCCACGACGATTCTGGTTCGGGAAGCCTACTACGCGGCGGGCGACGCGTCGAAATATCCGGATCAACTGCGCCAAGGGCTGAG
>DATJWJ010000083.1:0-17333 GCA_035501355.1 Bryobacteraceae bacterium
GAGGAATTCCAGTCCTCTGGCCAAATCCAAAGCGTCGAACGTACTCGTAGAGTTTTTCCTGCCCAACCGTTAGTCCAATATTGATCGCGCCGATATTGCTCGAACGGGCCAGTACATCTTCCATCGACAAGATTCCATACCGGTGGTCGTCATGGATGGTGCGCCCGAACAGCGTGATTTGTCCGCCGCCACAGTTGATCATGGTTTCCGGACGCAAGTGCGTGGTTTCAAGGGCGGCCGAGAGCGTAATCACTTTAAAGACCGAGCCGGGCTCGAAAGGCGCCGCGATGGCCAGATCTTCGCGCGAGGAAGCTTCCTGCCCTTTGGGCGGTTCATTGGGGTCGTAAGTGGGGTAGTTGGCATAGGCGACGATATCGCCGTTGCGCGGATCCATCGCAACTACGCTGCCGGAACGGGCGTGCTGCTGCTGAACCATGTCCTTCAGTTCTTTTTCGGCCACGAACTGGATACTGGAGTCGATGGTGAGGTGGAGGTCGCGGCCGGGTTGCGGCGCGGTCTCCATGGTGGACTTGAAGCCACGCTTTTGAACATCTTCGGTCAGCACCAGTTCACCGGGATGGCCCTGGAGCTGCTCGTTGAAGCTCTGCTCGATGCCGGCGTTGCCGTTCTCTTCAAAGTCCACACCGCCCAGCACGTGCGCGGCGAGCGAGCGATTGGGATAGAAGCGCTGGCTCTCGGTGCGGAACTCGATCCACTCCAGCTTGAGATCGCGCAGCCGTCCCGCTTCCTGGGGCGTGACCTTGCGCTTGATCCAGAGAAAACCGCGGCGATTATCGGCAGCCGATTTCAAACGCGCCAGCAATTCGGCCGAGTCCAGGCCCAGGATCTGAGAAAGAATGCCGGAGGCCACGCCAAGATCGGGCACTCGCAGCGGGTCGACGCACACCGACTCAACCGGCAGGCTCATGGCCAGCCGTTCTCCATGCCGGTCCAGAATCATGCCGCGGGGGGCGCGCACCAGGATCACGCGCTCCTGCTGGCGTTGCGCCAACTTCTTATATTCGCCGTGCTGAACGATCTGAAGCTGAATGAGACGGCCGGCGATGAGCGCGGCCCAGATGAAGGCCAGCCGAGCCAGCAAGTGCACGCGCTTGGTCGCCAAGGTATCCATGTGCTACGTCCAGAACCAACTCCCGCAATCGCGCCCCGGCTATTTCTTAGCGAGGATGCGATCCGACTTCGTGTCCAGGTACACGACGCTCTCAGGCGCGGGGTCCACGAAGCGCTGCATTCGCGCCAGCTCTTCCAAACGCGCCGGGCTTTCGAGCTTGGTTTCCTGCAGTTCGAGAGCGGCGCGGTCCAGCTCCAAGCGCTCTTTTTCCTGGCGCAGAGCTTCCATGCGATAACCGGCCATCCGCTCATATAAGGTTGGGAGAAGCAGGCTGATCACCAGCATCGCGAGAACAAAGGAATAGCCGATCATGCGCCAGCAGGTCTTGCGGGCGGCCGGGTCGGCCACGCGCGCCACATTGGAATTGGCTATGCGCTTCACGTAGAAGTAGATGTCTTCATTCGGAAACGCGGGCACCGCGAAGGGATCCTCGGGTTCCAGAAAGCGCGCCCGCGGTGCGGGCAGCTCGATGGTTCTCGGCGACGTGAATCGGTCAAAAATAGTTGCCAGGGTTGCCATTGTTCTCGCCTAACCTAACTTATAGCCGCCCGCAAAACGGAGCGCGCGGGCAGTTACGTCCTTCCAATGAGGACGCCCGCGCGCCCTTTGCGGACCAACTAGCTCATCTCCACGGCGCGGAGTTTCGCGCTCCGCGATGGAGGGTTACGCCTTACTTCTTCCGGCGTGGGCTTGAGGACGTGCTTGGTCAGAATGGTGGCTCTGCCCGCACGCGCCAGCGCCTGAAAACTCTGTTTCACTTTTCGATCCTCGAGCGACATGAAGGTGAGGATCACAATGCGTCCGCCGCTTCGGACTAAATCCGGCGCGATCTCGAGCAGCCGGTCCAACTCGGCCGGCTCGTCGTTGACCGCCATGCGCAGCGCCATGAAAGTCTGCGTGGCGGGATGCAGTTTGGTCGTTCGGGGCACGGCCGCTTCGATCACGCCCGACAGTCGCTGTGTCGAGTGGATCGGCCGTGCCCGAACGATTGCTCTGCTGATTCTCCGCGACCTCCTTTCTTCGCCGAGCTGATAAATCAGGTCGGCTAGTTCCTTTTCTGACGTAAGATTCACAATGTCGTCCGCCGTGCGAGGCTGGCTGCGGTCCATGCGCATGTCCAAAGGGCCTTCCGCCATCAGCGAAAATCCGCGCTCCGGCTCCAGGAGCTGATAGCGGCTGACGCCTAAGTCCGCCAGCAGCCCATCCACGCGCTCCACACCGGCATCCTTCAGCGCGGCGGCAAGATCGCTGAACGATCCGTGGTGAAAGCGAATCCGATCCACCCAATCGGCCGTGTTTCGCCTGGCTTGCTCCAACGATTCCGCATCTCGATCGTTCGCAATCACGAATCCGCTCTTCAGCCGCTCGGCGATAGCGCCGGTATGCCCACCCAATCCAGCGGTGGCATCCAGATAAATCCCGTCCGGCCGGATCGCCAGGTATTCCAGGCATTCCGCCAGCATCACCGGGACGTGCATACATAGCCGCTATTTGAAACCCTTCAACCTGGCGCTCTTCAACTTGTCGGAGAGCCGCTCGTTTGCCTGGCGCTTGCGCGCTTCGTACTCGGCGTTGGAGTATACGTTGATCCCACTCGGCGAACAGTCCAGGCGCACTTCCTGATTTTCAAGAGCCAAGGCCCGCCGCAAATCGGTTGGCAGCGTAATTCGCCCTTGCGGATCGAGCTTCGCGTCGGCGCCGTAATCGTTGGCTACAAACGCGAGCGCCTCGGCCGCGTCCGGATCTTCGGTAGCCAGCTCCTCCAAAACTTTTTCGTTTCCCTTCCACACCGAAATCGGATAGATTTTAGCTATGCGGCCGTCCATGCTGGTCACAAAGAACTGGTCCTCTCCGAATCCGCCCAGGAAAGTCTGCATGTCGACCGGAAGCTTAAGCCTGCCTTTTTCGTCAACGGTGGCCGCAAAGAAGCCGCGCGGAGGCTCGACCGGCTTCGTTTTGGGCTGACCTTCCACTTTAGTCCGCTTTCGACCACTTTTGGCCTTGAAAGGATTTTGCCACGAGACGCCAACAAGATGCAAGCACTTTTTATAACTTAGGTCAGGCTGAAGAACGATTTAGCCAGCGCACCACCATTGGTGGGGGGTTTTGATCTTGAAAACGCTGCCTGGTGGTATTCCGTCGCTGGTCGAGGTTACTCTCCGCCCGCTTGCTTTTGCTCGGGCTTGAGAGTGAGCCTGATGATCGCGGCGGCGGACATCGCTTTAACGGCCTCATGCGAATCGGACAGGGCAGTTTCAAGCTTAGGAATCGAGTCAATGCCGCCGCATTTTCCGAGTCCTTTCGCGGCTGCGGCCTTGACGGTCCAGCTTTTGTCGTTGGTAAAGGACCAATCCAGAAGCCGGACGGTTTGAGCGTCGCAATCTTCAGAGAGCAGGGCGACGGCTAGAGTTCGCCCGCCCGCAGAACCATCCTTGAAGGCTTGTTCGGCGGCGATAATCCCGATATTGAACGGGCCAAGCAGGGCGCCCGAGGCTTCCTTGAGACCCATCAGCGTGAGTGCCTTGGGGTCGTGTATTTTCCGCTTGGCATCGCGCTTTGCTCCGCCGATCAAGCCCTCGGAAGTTTTCTCGTCGCCCGTTATTACGTCCTCGACCAGGCTCCGGCCGCTCTTGTCGCCCATGTCCCAGAGGGCCTTTGCGGCGGCGAACGCCACTTGACCATCGGAGTCGTCCATGGCCGCTTTCAGCGCTGGAATAGACTGTTGGGATTTCATTTGCCCCAGTTCGGCTGCCGCAGTTTGACGGATTAACGGATCCGGATCCTTGAGCGCCTGCTCGACTAGCTGGACGGCCTCCGGCGCCAAGCCGATGGAGCCGGTCGCGGTGAGAGCCTGCCGATGCTTGTCGAGATTCTTTTCCGCCAAGCCCTGCTTGAGGACATCCCAAGCTGTCTTTTCAGGCTGGGCCAGCAGCGGAATTGTCGACAACAACAGGATGGTCGCTAGCTTGAAATGGAACATATGGCTCCTCGCTTATGCGGGAATTATACCCGGATAGAGAGCGCCAGGTACGGGTCGGCAAATTCAGGCGGCGCTTATTGCGCCAAAGCCAGGGCGCGGCGGGAGAGCGTGAGATAACCAGCGCCGGCGGCGCGGCGGGCGACGGCCTGAAATAGCGGCTGGGCATTGGACGCGCCGGACCGTTTGGCTCGCAGGGCCCGAGCCAGGTCTTCTTCGAGCGTTAGCTCGGGATTCTTCAGAGCGGCGATGCTAGCGCGGAGATCCGGGGGCTCCTGAGAATCGGACCCGAGTCTCCAGGCGATGAGACGGACGGATGCGGCGGTCGTAGGATCGGGCGTTTGGGCGGCCTCTCGTTGGGCCAGCTGTGAGGCCTGGAGCGCTTCCGGGATCCTGCCAAGAATGTCGAGAGCATTCGCTTCGACCACCAGCGCTTGCCCCGAGTTCTGGTGCAGGTGAGCGGCGGAAAAGTCGGCGGCGGAGCGGCGGGCCTCATCGGCCGCATGCTGAAAGTCACCTTTCGCGAGCAATAACTCGGCGCGGGCGAGTTCGATGGCTCCTTGGACTTCCGGAACTGCGACGGATTGATGCAGGGGAGCATAACTCTTGCTTGCTTCCGCCAGGCTGACATCGGCCTGCTGGAGATCGCCGCGAGCAGTTTGAATCGAACTGAGGGAGGCGAGGCCCAAAGTGAGATCGCTGCTGCTTTTCGTCGCGCGGGACTCGACGATCGACCTGCTTGCCATATCCTGAGCCATCGGAAGGCTTCCGTCCAAGCGCGCCAGTTCGGAGCGCAGCAAATAGACCTCGCCGATTTCTAGCCGGGCGCTGGTCTTTTCAGCCTCCACATAAGCCTCCTCCCCGGCACGCGCGGCCTCCCGCAGCCTGCCGGTGTGCAAGTAGAAGTCGGCGAGTTGCACTTGGATGTCGCTGGGACTGTAGCCGGCCTCCTTCCTGAGAGAAATCGCTTCCAGGAAACTTTTCTCGGCCTGATCCCATTCGAGATTGGCTTCAGCCACCACTCCCAGACCATTCAAAATTTCCGATAGCTCGGTGTTGTCGCCAAGTTCCCGCGCCACAACCGCACCCTGAAGATAGGCCTCCTGGGCCTCGCGAAATTTCCCCATGTAAAATCGCTCGTTGCCGCGAATCCGCCAGGCGGTGGCGACGCATTGGCGATCACCCAACTGTTCACAAACGGTTCGAGCTTCGGTTTGGGCTTCGTCGTATCTAGGTTCGGCCATGGTCTGCATGGCTCCGCCTTCCAAGAGACGAGCGCGTGCATATAGGTACATGGCGCCGCGGGATTTCGCTTCGAGGGCTGAGCGCCGCGCGCCATCCCGCGTCTTCACAAAATCGCTGGCGGCGCCGAAGCATTGCGCTTCCAGGAGATCGATGCGGGGATCGTTTCCGGCAGGTTTTGGCAACCGGCGCAAGACGGTCAAAGTTGAAATCGCATCTGCGTATTTCATGCCGCGAAATTGGGCGCGGGCCAGGTTCAAGCCATCTTCTAAACTATCGGGGAAGAGCCGAAAGATGCTGCGATAGATTTCAATGGCGCGGTCCCGTTGTTGAGCGTTGGCGCGATAGCGTGCTTCAATGGCGAGTTGATCCAGGCGGCTGAGGGAAGAGGAAAGCTCATACGCCCGGCGGCTCTCATCGGTGGCGCGCGAGGAATATCCCAGCATCGTCCAGACATCAGCTAGAGCGGAATGGATCAAGGCGTTTCCAGGATCGGCATTCGCGGCCGCCTGGAGATGGTCTCGGGCGGCCATCGGATCGATACGACGGAAGGCGCTCAATCCTTCGGCATACTCGCGCATGGCGCTGGAAACGGGCCAGGGTGGCGGCGCGGCTCGTGGTCCATCAATTCCAAAATGCGCGCGAAGCTTCGCACCCAGGCGGGTGGTGAGGTCGAGGAGTTCCCGCGCTGGGGCTTCATCGAGAATCGCGGACAGGCGTTCGCCAGTACGCGCATCGAAGACCCCAAGATCCACGCGCACACGGCACTCCGGACACGTCCCAATGGTCACATAGGAACCAAGAACAAACGCGTCCGCATCGAAGTTGCGGTGCGCCAACTTGAGCAGGCCCGTATCGCCGGCCCCTCCCGCCCGGTTACCGAGACCGGATCTCCATCGGACCACATCGTCGGACGGAATGGTGCGTAGCTTGCCCGCGCTGGCGAGCTCGGAAGTAAGCATCTCCGCCAAAGCGGTTTGGAGCCACGTTTCCGAGGAGCTCTTGGAAAGATCGCGGATACCCAAGACGGCCACGGATTTCCGCCGAAAACCGCCGGCGGAGGATCGATGAAACCACAGCGCGGCGCCGGCGGCTACGCACAACAGGGCTAGTGCGGCAAACGCGTACAGAACTTTCCGGCGCGGCTTGGAGAGAGAAGGAACTGGAGCGATGAGAGGCTCGACAAGAGCCAGCGGGGCGGTATCGATTCTCGTTACGGGGGCTACGAAGCGGTAACCATTACCCGGCTCGGTTACGATAAAGCGGTTCTCGCCGCGTTTTTCACCCAGGATTTTGCGTAGCGTCGAGATGGTCTGGGTGACGTTGTTGTCTTCGATGGCAGCGCCATTCCAGACCTGCTCCAGCAGTTCTTCCTTCGATACGATTTGCCCGGCTGACTCGACGAGTACTGTGAGTACCGCGAGTGGCTTGGGCATCACTGGTACTCGATCGCCGTCTCGCCAGAGCGCCCCTTGGCCGGGAGCGAGTTCGAAGTCGGCGAATCGATATTTGTGCGACCGGCTTACCTGGACGATTTCCGAATTCATGGCAAAACCCGGCTCTCACAAATTTTCAGCACGACTCTAAGGACATTTTATGCCATCGGACTGTATAAAAGGGAACACCAGCGAGAATCTTGGTTCGGCGGCGCTGCGGGAGCTTTGAACCTTCAGGAGGACGGAATGAAATTAAGACGGAGTTATAAGATGGCGTCCACCCTGACGCTCCTCGGAGCCCTAGCCGGAAGTTCACTGCTCGGCGCCCCACCAGCTGGGTCAGCCAAAGTCCGCGAGAACATCGCAAAGCTGCCTCTCCGCTTTGAGGAAAATCAGGGACAAACCGATTCCCAGGTGAAATATCTGGCGCACGGCAACGGGTATACATTATTCCTGACACCCACGGCAATGGCCGTTCAGTTGAAGGCAGCCGGCGTTCCAAACTTGTCCCCGGCCCTCCAGATGCGCCTGCCTGGTTCAAGCGCGAAGACATCCCTCGAGGCGCGCGACCGTCTCCCAGGTACAACCAACTACTTCATCGGCAACGATCCGGGTAAGTGGCACAGCAGTGTGCCCGGTTACGCTCAGATCGCCTATCGGGACGTTTACCCAGGGATCGATCTAGTCTACCGCGGTTCGCAGCGACAGCTCGAATTCGATTTCATTGTTCGACCAGGCTCCAAACCGGATTCGATCCGTCTGGCCTTCGACGGCGCCGACCAGCTCAGCGTGGATGGGCAGGGTAACGTGCGCCTGGAAGCCGGTGCAGGACATTTAATTCTGCATAAGCCGGTTCTGTACCAGGAGTCCGCGAGGGGAAGGATTCCGATCGAAGGCCGATTCGTGCGGGCAGGTAAGACTGAGATTGCGTTTAACGTGGCCAAGTATGACGATAGCAAGCCGCTGGTGGTGGATCCGGCTTTAGAAATCTCCTACGCGACTTTATTCGGCGGGTCGGGAGACGAAGCGGCTTTTGGGATCGCGGTCGATGGCGGGGGGAACGCTTACATTGCCGGCACCACCAGCTCGGCGTCGGACCTTCCCACTCTGAGTGCTGCGTACGCCTCATATGGCGGCGGGACCAGCGATTACTTTGTGACGAAGTTCAACTCAACCGGGACGGCCCTAGTTTATTCAACCTACCTGGGAGGCAGTGGAAATGAAACGGGCAACCCGGGAATCATAGGCGGAATCGCAAACTACACCGGAATCCTGGCGGTTGATCCTTCCGGAAACGCGTATGTTACCGGGTACACGACATCGGCGAACTTTCCAACCACGACGAATGCGTATATGCAGACACTAGCCAGCTCGGCCACGCAAGACGCTTTCGTGACAGAAATCAGCCCAAGCGGTTCCAGCCTCCTCTATTCCACCTATCTGGGCGATACCATCGGCGCCAGCTATCCGCTGGGAATCGCCGCCGATAATGCCGGGAACGCCTACATTACCGGTTTGACTATATCCAACACACTGCCGGTGACCGCCAATGCATATTCCAGCGTTGGAGTTACCTTCGGCAATTTCTTTCTCGGTTTTTTGAGTAAGTTCAACACCACTCTTTCCGGCACCGCCTCGCTGGCTTATTCCAGTTACATTGGCGGCTCTAATAACGAAGGCGTGTCGGTGGCTGTGGATAACTCCGGAAACGCTTATGTCGGAGGAGAGCTCTTTGTCGTCGCGGGCTCCGGCGCGGGAACCATTCCGGCTGTGAATGCTATTCAAAGCTCGGGCGGTGGCGCCCAGGATGGCTTCGTTGAAAAATTCAGTACAACCGCGCCGTTTCGCCTGGTCTGGTCGACTTACATGGGCGGCAGCGGTCTCGATTATGTCCAGAAGGTCGCGCTTGATACAACCGGCGTGTACCTCGCGGGGTCAACGGCCTCCACCGACTTCATCACCACTTCCGGCGCATTCCAAACCGCTTTCGGAGGAGGAGGCGGTACTGGGGATGGTTTCGTCACCAAGCTCAGCTTGGACGGGCAGACTCGCCTGTACTCCACTTATATTGGCGGCACAGGCGCCGATCAAATCTTCGATATGGCGATCGATAGCGTCAGAAATGTCTATTTGACTGGCACCACGCAATCGCCGAATTTTCCCCAAATCAACACTCTTCCTCCCACGGCCTCCCCAGGGTCGCAGTTCGTGCTGGAGCTGAACTCGGCCGGGAGTGCTCTGACGTATTCGACTCTGTTACCGAGCGGTCCACAAATACAATCTCTTGCCGCCGATCCTTCGGGCAACGTTTATATTGCCGGCCAAACCTCTACCGCCGCGGGTTTCCCGGCCACGTTCGGGGCTTATCAATCGGCGCTCAAGGGAAACTCGGATGCATTCCTCGCGAAACTTACCAATGGAGGAGGCGGAGCTCTGGCGATCGGCGCGGTATCGCCGACCCGCGGGGGTAGTTCCGATTTCATCAGGGTCACGGTGCAGGGTTTCGGGATCGTGACCGGCGCCAATATCAACCTCGTTTCGTCGGGCGGCACGATCTCGGGAATCGGCGCGTCGACCGCCCTCGACGGGTCGTCCATCACGGCATTATTCAACCTGGTGGGAGCTACGCAGACGGTCTATGACGTTACGATCGTGAATCCAAGCGGTGCGACCGCTACGCTCCCCATGAGTTTTACCGTTGAGCCGACGGTTCTGAGTTTCCCGAGCGCGGTGGGTAACGTAAGCACGGTAACGCCTACCGTTCTAGGCCCGACCGGCGCTTTCCTGAGCAGCGCCACAGTGAAATTAACCGGCCCCACTACCATCGTGAGCGGACCGACCACGGTCAACGCGGATGGATCGGGAATTTCGATATCCCTCAACATGAACGGGGCGCCGACTGGAATGTACACGCTCACCGTCAACAATCCCGACGGCACGTTCTGGGTCAGCCCGGGCGGGCTCACGGTGGCGACCGGCGGACAAACTCAACTTGAGGCGAACTTGACTGGGCCGGCCTTCTATGGCGCGGGCCATACGCAAACCTATCTATATTCGGCATGCAACGTGGGGACTGTGGATGCCCTGAGCCTGACGATCGATCTTCTGATCTCTCTGAACGTGACCGTTACTCTGAACGTGCCTGCCACTGTGACCGGACTCAGCGGGACTCTGAACGATTACGAGATCAGCTTAGCCAAGCTCGCAGCGGGCGCTTGTTATGTAATCCAAGGAATAGAATCCACTGTGGCGGGTACGCCGGCCCACACGCCAGCCCACAATGAAATCCATGTAGATGCGCCCTGCTGCTTAGAGGGCGGCAGCGACGCCGACGCCGGCGGCGACACAGACATCCGGGAACCAGGCGATCCAAACGATAAAGTGGGGCCAACCGGTGGCGGAGGCGCTTCTCAGTGGATTACGGGGCAGAATGTGGTTCCGTATTACATTTATTTTGAAAATGAGTCCACCGCTTCGGCGCCTGCTCAGAATGTCACGATAACCGACACGCTCGATCCGGGCCTGAACCCCAACACGATCAGCTTTGGCGCGATCGGCTTCGGGACCCGGGTATTAAGTCCTCCGGGAGGGCTCAACGATTTCAACGCCCTAGTCGATCTGCGGCCCACGCAGCCGTTCGAAGTCAAGGTCACCGCGCATTACGATGCGCCGTCGAACACGATCACATGGCAGTACCTGACCATCGATCCCGAGACCGGCACCACTCCCAACGATCCTTCCCTGGGATTTCTTGCTCCAAACGTCACCTCGCCGCAAGGGCAAGGATACGTATATTTCACCGCTGTCCCATATCCCAGCCAATCGACGGGAACCGTGATTCAGAACCAGGCGACCATCGTATTCGATTTCAACCAGCCCATTCCCACTTCGACATGGATGAACACCTTGGATGTGAATGTGCCGGTGAGCGCAGTGGCGGCGTTACCCAGTACCGAAAGCTCGGCCTGCTTCACGGTTTCCTGGTCCGGCACCGATATAGGTTCCGGCGTTCAGAGCTATATCGTCTTTGCGTCCGATAACGGTGGTGCATTCACTCGCTGGCTCGTGGACACTACGCTCACTTCGTCAACTTACACGGGCGTGGCTGGGCATACGTATGCATTCTACAGCGAGGCCGTCGACGCGGCCGGCAACCTGGAGCAAAAGACTACGGCCGACACTACCACCACTGTCAATGCGAACGCGACCGGCTGCGGCGGCTCGCCGGGGCTCAGCATCTCAAAAACACACACCGGCAATTTTACGGTCAATCAGAACGGCAGCTTTTCCATCACCGTGAGCAATAGCGGCACAGCCGCCACTTCCTCCACGATTACGGTCTCCGATACGCTTCCGAGCGGCCTGGGATTCGTATCTGCTAACGGTTCGGGATGGAGCTGCATGAACAGCAGCGGCAACGTGGTCTGCACCAACACCGCTCCCATCGCAGCAGGTTCAAATGCGGTCATCACGTTGACCGTCAGCGTGACTACCACGTCGACATCGATTCAGAATACGGCCAGCGTCACCGGTGGCGGCGGATCGATCGTAACGGGATCGAGTACGGATACTGTTACGGTGCTGCAGGGGCCCAGCATTTCAACGCAGCCTCAGGCACAAACCGCGTGTTCAGGCGCGAGCGTAACTTTCACGGCCGCGGCCACCGGGAGTCCCACCCCTACCGTGCAATGGCAAGTGAGCACCGATGGTGGCGCAACATTTACAAATCTAACAGGCGCTACTTCGACCACCCTGTCGTTTACCTCCGCCGCATCGCAAAACAATAATCAATATCGCGCGGTCTTTACCAACACGGCGGGATCATCGAACACGAATGCAGCGCTGCTGACGGTAAACACCGCGGCTGCGATTACGTTGAACCCGATAGCCCAAACGGTGAACAGCGGGCAAACCGCAACCTTCACTGCGGGGGCCAGCGGACAACCAACGCCCACCGTGCAGTGGCAGGTGAGCACCAACGGCGGGGCGACGTTCAGCAACATTACGGGCGCAACGTCCACGACGCTGAGCTTCACCACCAGCGCCGGCCAGAACGGAAACCAATACCGCGCCGTGTTCACCGATACGTGCGGCGGGGCCACCACTACGGCGGCAACGTTGACGGTGAATACAGGACCCGGGATTTCGTTGCAGCCCGCGGCGCAAACAGTTTGCTCCGGCACGACGGCGACCTTCACCGCAGCGGCCACCGGAAATCCCACGCCGACGGTTCAATGGCAGGTAAGCACTAACGGTGGGACGACGTTCAGCAATATTACGGGCGCAACGTCCACCACCCTGAGCTTCACCACGTCTGCCGGCCAGAACGGAAACCAGTACCGCGCGGTCTTTACCAACACGGCGGGATCATCGAACACGAATGCTGCCCTGCTGACGGTAAACACAGCGGCTGCGATTACGTTGAACCCGATAGCCCAAACGGTGACCACCGGGCAAACCGCAACATTCACCGCGGGGGCCAGCGGGCAACCAACGCCCACCGTGCAGTGGCAGGTGAGCACCAACGGCGGGACGACGTTCAGCAACATTACGGGCGCGACGTCCACGACGCTGAGCTTCACCACCAGCGCCGGCCAGAACGGATACCAATACCGCGCCGTGTTCACCGATACGTGCGGCGGGGCCACCACCACGGCGGCAACGCTCACCTTGAGCTCGGGGCCAACGGTGGTTTCATTTAATGTTCTATTCGGTACGGTGGGCAACTACGCGATGATTGGTTCCACGCGCAACCGTTTGCCGTGGGAAATCACGGGAGTGCGGGTAACTTTCTCGGAAGCCATCACCACCGGCAACATCAACAGTCTAAGCGGCGCCGGTATTACAACCACGAGCTTTACCGGGCTTGGTACCACCACCCTTACCTGGACCATTAGTCCATTGGCGCTCGGCAAATTCACGGCTACAGTGGCCGGGTCGGGCGCTAATTCTCTGAAGGACTCAATGGGCAACGCGCTGGGATTAGGAGCGGGCTACAGTCAGAACTTGAAAATACTCTGGGGTGATTTTAACGACGACGGTACAGTCAATGCGCAAGATGGAGTGTTGGTGAATCAGGCGCGGGCCCTGCCCTACAATCAGTTGGCCGACATGAACGGCGACGGGGTTGTAAGTGTCCTGGACGTGCAAATTGTAGCTCGGCGCAACGGGACGAACCAGCCCTAAACGATCGGGATTGAGGAGGCGAGAGAATGCATTCAATTCGGCTGAGGCGAGTATGGCTCACGGCGGCATGTGCCCTGGCGTGCGTGGTGGGGACAGGAGCGGCACGCGCGGACCTGGTTTTTTCGATGACGCCGGCCTCCGCCAGCGCTGGGGGTAGTGGATCGTTCGATGTGGTGTTGATGGATACTGGCGGCGATTTTAATGTCGCGGGGTTCAACTTTGAAGTCACCACGTCCGATACGGACGTCACTTTCACCGATATCACCATCAATACGGTGGCAGCGTCGTATATCTTCGCAGGCGATTCACTGCTGGCCGCGCCAGTGACTGGTAGCATCCTTGAAAATCCGCCGTCCACCGCGCAAGACGCTCAAGCCGGCGATTACCCGGCCGATTTCACGGCCGCGGCAATCGCAGAGGGCGGCGAAGTTGGACTCGGACACGTGCTGTTCACGATCGCGCCTGGCGCAAGCCCAGGACCGGTGAGCATCGATTTCGGCTCGGCCACATCGCTGTCCGATGACCTCGGTAATCAAATCGCGTTCGATAATTCCGGAGGGACGCTGACCATTACAGGCGGGACAGTCGCAACGCCTGAACCGGCGATGACGGGCATCCTAGGATTAGCCCTAATCATAGGGCTGATTTGCCGTCGAAGGCTCTACTTGAATCAATAGACGTTTGACCGCTCGGCTTAGTCCGTTCGGTTCCAGGTCATCATCGAGGTTGCTTATTCCTTAGGCGCGATACCGAGCGCTTTCATTTTGCGGTACAGATTGCTGCGCTCCAGGCCCAGCACTTCCGCCGTCCGGGTTACATTGCCCTTGGTTTCATCCAACGTTTTGAGTATATATTCGCGCTCGGCGGCGGCGCGCACTTCGTACAAACTGCCGAAGCGTTCCGGCGCGCGCTCGCCGATGCTGCGCTTGGCTGGATTCAGCGGAATGTGGCGGGCATCCACGCGCACCTGGGGATTCATGATCACGATGCGCTCCATCAGATTGCGCAGTTCGCGGACATTGCCTGGCCAGCGATGCTCCTGCAGGGCGGCGTAAGCTTGCGGCGTCAGTTCCTTGGGCTTGCGCCCATAGGACATGGTGAACTCCTTGACGAAATGATCAGCCAGCAGCGGGATGTCTTCCAGGCGCTGTCGCAGCGGCGGAACATAAAATGGAATGACGTTGAGCCGGTAGAACAAATCCTCGCGGAAGTTTCCGCGCTCGATTTCTTCTTCCAGATCTTTGTTGGTAGCGGCGATGACCCGTACGTCGACTTGAATGGAGGTAGCGGCGCCCACCGGCTCGAAACGCTGCTCATCCAGCGAGCGGAGCAGCTTGGCCTGCGTCTTGAGGCTCATGTCGCCAACTTCGTCCAGAAACAGCGTCCCGCCGTCGGCCTTCTGGAGCTTGCCGGTCTTATCGTCCAATGCTCCCGGGAAGCTGCCCTTGCGATGGCCGAACAATTCGCTTTCAATCAGATCTTCGGGAATGGCGGCGCAATTCACTTCGACGAATGGTTCGGAGGCTCGCGCGCTGAGGGAATGTATGGCGTGCGCGACAAGCTCTTTGCCGGTTCCGCTCTCGCCATAAATCAGCACCCGCCCATTGGTAGCCGCCATCAACGCGAGCTGCTGCCGCAGGGCTTTCATGGGAACGCTTTCGCCAATGATTTGGAGCCTGAGCCGGCCATCTTCCTTGAAGCGCTCCAACTCCAGTTGCAGGCGATGCTGCTGGAGCGCATTCTTGACCACCACCGAAACTTTTTCGATGGTGAGCGGCTTTTCCAGAAAATCGAACGCGCCGAGCTTGGTGGCTTTCACCGCGGTCTCGATGGTGCCGTGGCCGGATATGATCACTACCACGGGGCGGCTGGCAAAGGGCAATTCTTGAATGCGGGCCAATGTCTCCAAACCATCCATACCCGGAAGCCAGACGTCTAGAAGGACCAGCTCGTAGGAGGAGCGGTTGAGCTCTTCGCAGCATTCTTCGCCGGTGGGGACGGAGTGGGTCTGATAGCCCTCGTCTTCGAGCACGCCGGCGAGCGACTGGCGGATCAGCGGCTCATCGTCAACAATGAGTATGCGCGCGGCTTTCACGAGCGGCTGTCTCTCACCGAAAGTTCGGCGGCGCGCAGCTCCCCTTCAATGGCGTCCTGATCGGAGGCGAGCGGGGTGGGCAATTCCACGATGAAGCGGGCGCCCACGGGCTGGTTGTCCTCGACGCGAATGGTGGCCTCGTGGTCGGCCAGGATGCGATTCACGATCGCCAGGCCCAGACCGGTGCCGCGTCCCTTGGTGGAGAAATAGGGCAAGAAGAGCTTTTCCTTGTCGTCGCGGGAGACACCGCAACCGGTATCGGCGACAATCAGCTCCACCGAATCCGCGTCGGTGGCGCGAGTGACGATGAAAAGTTCCTTAAGGAGCGAATCCTGCATGGCTTCGGCGGCATTGTCGACCAGGTTGATCACGGCACGCTTGAAGTGCTCCGGGTCGACCTTGACCAAGGGCAGGCTGGAGGCGAGATCGCGATGCACGCTGATTCCGGCCAGGCGGCCGTTGAAGACCGCCAGCGCATTCTCCACCACCTGGTTCAGCTCGCAAGGAACGGGCTGGGCGGCCGGGAATCGCGAAAACTGGGAGAACTCATCCACCAGCGTGCGCACGCTTTCCACTTCGCGCGCGATGGTGGCGGAGCATTCCAGCAAAATGCGGCGAGTCTCCGCGGCTGGGCCGGCGCGCTCCAACTGGCGCGCGATACGGTCGGCGCACAGCGCGATGGGGGTGAGGGGATTCTTGATTTCGTGCGCTACCCGGCGCGCCACTTCGTGCCAGGCGGCGGCCTTCTGGGCGCGCAGCAGCTCGCTGGTATCTTCGAGTACTAAAACGAAGCCCGAGCTGCGCTGCTCGTCGAGCGCGGCGACGGTGAGCGCCAGATGCAGCACGCGCCGCTCGGCTTTATACTCGAGCTGCATTCCGGCCGCGCCGGTGCGGCGTGCGCGGTTCATCAGATAGCGGATCTCGGCGGTGTCCTCGCGGGAAAACAGATCGCTCAAGCGCGCTGCCCGCGCCACCTGATCTTCGGGGAAGATTCCCAGCAGCGCGCGGTTGACGCGCTGGATGCGGCCGTCGGAAGAGAGCGAGATTACGCCGGTCGGAATGCTTTCCAGAATCGCCTCGGTGAAGCGGCGCCGGGCTTCCAGCTCCCGGCTGTTGGTTTCCAGCGCCTCGGTCATTTCGTTGAAGGCTTTCACCAGCGTGGCCATCTCGTCAATCGCGCCCACGTGCACGCGATACCCCAGGTTGCCCTTGCGGATCTGCTCGGCGCCTTTGAGCAAGGCGGTGATGGGCGTGCTGATCTGGCCCGCCATGTAGCGTGCGATCCAGGTGGCAAAGAACAAAATGAAGAGTGTGATCAGAGTGAGCAACAGCAGGTATTCGCTGCGAAATGCTTTTCGATCCACGGCCAGACGGTTGTATTCGGAGACATACGAGTTGATTTCGTGCTGTTTGGCCGCCAGATCGAGCGGCATGACCGCGGAAAGCGTCAGCACGCCGTCGCCAATGTTTACGTGGACGGTGACGAGATCGGCCGTGCGCGCCGTTTGGACCGAGCAAATAACCCGCCGGACGCCCTTGGGGCTCTCGATCTCCGCCCGCGCGATCTGATTGGTCTGGCAGAAGCGCTCATAAAAGTCCGCGCTCTGGGCGGCCGGCTCGGAGGCCAGCCAGTGGGCCTGGGCGGTGAGCTTGTCCCGCACCTCCTGATTCAATTGATTGGCCACCTGAATCAGGCCGGTGTTCATGTTCCGGCCCGGGCGGCTGAACCAGCTTTCCAGGTTCCGATTGAGCACGGAAACGCTCCACAAGACCAGGAAGGTTACCGGCAGGACGCTGAGGGCGACCGCGCCGGCGATGAGCTTGAATTTGATATGCGAGCCGGGCCGATTGCTTTGCCGTTCGATGTACAGCTTCAGGCCGGTGCGGAACAGAATGAAACCGAGCGTGATGGTGAGGATGAAGATGAGCGTGGAGAGCGCCCAGAATAGAAACGTTTGCTGCAGGCTGGAGGGAGCGAAAGAACCGAAGGTGAAAGAGCCCTGCCACACCACCAGCGTCACCAGGACGGCGAGCAGCACGACGCCGGAGCCGAACAGAATTGGTTTTCGCATGGCCCTGTAGGAATTATAGGGTTTGTGCGGCATCGGCGGGAGGCAATAAAAAACGGGTGGAGCAAAGCCCCACCCGTCGGGAACAGATTCTGGCTGAGTTTTAGAACCGGAACAACAGCGCCAACCGCAGAACGCGCGGATTGGTTAGCGTCGTGACCGGGCCGCCCACGCCGCAGTTCTTCAGAGAAGAACC
>DATJWJ010000084.1:0-6919 GCA_035501355.1 Bryobacteraceae bacterium
ATTGGGGCGCAATGCTCGCCACCGCCGGCGGCCTGGTTTTCAGCGGAGGTACGAACGACCGCCACTTGCACGCCTTCGACGCCGCCACCGGCAAGCTGTTGTGGGAATTTCCCACCAATTCCGGAATCCTCGCGCCGCCCGCTTCGTTCGCCATCGACGGCAAGCAATACATCGCCATTCAAACCGGCTGGGGCGGAGACTCGCGAGGCATGCAGGCCAACTTGAACCGAGTCTTCCCGGGTGAATATCCGGAAGTGCCCGAGGGCGGCGCGGTGTGGCTGTTTACGCTGGAATAACCACCCAAAGGATTTCAATGTTACGCCGCGTCGTTTGTCTCGTTCCCGCCGTATTGTTGCTGGCTGGATTCGCCTCCGATGAACCCACACCGAGGCTCGATTTCGCCAAGGTGGATCCCCACCGCATGCTGATCGATCCCTACAGCTATTGGTCGCAGCCATACAGCTATTACTACTTCCACCACATGGACAAGATTCCGAAGCAGCGGCTGGACTGGGTTCACAAATCGAGCCGGGCGTTTCCTCTAAGCGAAGCCGTAGCGCCATTCTCGGTGAACTACACGGTTAACCAAAAGACTTATGCGCTGGATGATTATCTGGTGAAGAGCGATGTGCTTGGCTTCATCGTGCTCAAAGACAATCAGATCGTTTTTGAAAAGTATTTGCACGGCGCCACCCCGCAAGACCGGTTTTTGTCCATGTCGGTATCCAAATCGGTGGTTTCCGTGCTCTTGGGCGTCGCCCGCGACGAGGGTAAGATTCATAGCGTGGACGATCCAGTCACCCAATATTTGCCCGCTCTGAAATCCAGCGCTTACAAAGACACGACCATCAAGAACCTGCTCCAGATGGCCTCGGGCATCGATTTTAACGAAGCTTACCTGGACCCGAAGGCAGACGTGCACCGTTTGTTGTTCGACATCATTCGGGGCGGGGAGCCGTTCGAGGCGATTGCCGAGTCAGTCAAGTCTGAGCGCCCGCCTGGAACCGCCTTTCATTATCAAAGCATCAACACGCAGGTGCTCGGCGAGATCTTGGAGAAAGCCACCGGCACGCCGCTCAACAAGTATGCCGAAGAGAAACTCTGGAAGAAGATCGGAACCCAGAGTGACGCGTTCTTTTACGAGAGCAAGAACCAGCCGGAGATCTGCGCGTTCGGCTGCTTCAACGCCACGCTGCGTGATTACGCGAGGTTCGGACTGATGGCGATGAACTACGGCCAGCTCGCCGGTACCAGAGTGGTGAGCGACGCCTGGATGCACGAGTCGACCACGGCGCCGGCGTTCAATCCGGGCTACGGCTATCAGTGGTGGTTGGATGCCCAGAGTCCCGACCACGCTTTCTGGGCGATTGGAATCTACGGCCAGACCATCTATGTGGATCCCGCCAAGCACGTTGTGATCGCCCAGTTTCGAGCCACGCCCAAGCCGAGTGGCCCCAATCCGGGCGCGCCGCCTGCCCCCTTCGATGCGATCGTACGGAAGTTGTCGAATTAGGGCATTCGCTATGCGCGCACGCTGTTAGCTTCCTTAAGGTTCTGTACCTAGAGCAAAATGACCGCCCGTCCAGCAAAATTTACTGGCGGAACATTCTGCCATTCAGTTGATTTTCAAGGCCATGACGTTTGGACCAAGGCGTGCTAACTTTGCGTTAACTATGAAAACAAAACTGCTTTGCATGGCTCTCCTGGCCGCGGGGTGTGTTTTCGGTCAGGTCTCGATTGGGATCCGGATCGGCCCGCCGCCACCGCCGCGCGTGGTCCGGGTTTTGCCGCCCAGACCAGGCCCTGATTTCATCTGGATCGATGGCTATTGGTACGCAGATGGGGGACGCTATCGATGGCACGCCGGGTACTGGACACGGCCGCCTTATCCGGGTGCGCGCTGGGTTGTGCCGCACCATGATGGGGAACGATTCTTCGCTGGTTACTGGGAAGGCAACCGGGGCCGCGTGGAGCACGACCACCGCTGGGACCGCGACCATGACCGGGATCGCGACCGCTGGCACGATCACGACGACCACGACCGTCACTGACGTTAGTCAGCCGCTTCTATCGTCTTGATCGCGATTCCGTTCACGCCGCCTTTATCGAGCGCTATGCCGCTCACCTTGACTTTTTTCTCGACGAACGGCATGAGCTTTAAATTTTGATTCTTGTGGTCCGCTGCGATGGGCATGTAGATCTTGCCGTTGGCATCCAGAATCGCCAGCACGCCGTTCTTGGCGCAGACGGCGGCACAAGCGGCGTGGTCCCGGCCCTTTGCTGTCATGCGACAGATAGCAGCCGGTATCGATCACCTGGCCGTTACGGTGATGGTTTTTCCTTTTGGCTCTTCGTGCGCGAGCAGAACTCCCAGCGCCAGAGTCGCGCCGAGCAGAAGGGAACGCTTCATTCTTTTGTCTCCTTTGCTGATCTAAGTTCCATGATACAGCGTGACGCTGGCCGAAAGCAGTCGTACTTATTCACCGCGGATGAGATCGTCGTATGTTTCGCGCTTGCGGATCACGCGGTAGCGGTTGTCTTCTACTAGGATTTCCGGTGGCCGCGGGCGCGCGTTATAGTTGGATGCCGCCACGAATCCGTAGGCGCCGGCGGTGCAGACGGCCAATAGATCGCCGGGCATGGCGTTGGCCATTTCGCGGCCGCGCGCCAGAAAGTCGCCCGATTCGCAGACCGGCCCTACCACGTCGGCAGTGATGGTGCCCGAGTCAGTTTCACGCAGCGGGATGATCTCGTGATGCGCGTGATAAAGCGCGGGACGAATCAGATCGTTCATGGCGGCGTCCACGATAACGAATTCGCGTTCGCCGTTGGCCTTGCGATACAGCACGCGTGTCAGCAGCAGGCCCGCTTCGGCGATGATGGAGCGGCCCGGCTCGATCAGTATTTCCAGGCCGTGGCCTGCCACTTTCTCGCACATGGCGTGGATGAACTCTCCGATGCAGAGGGCTGTGTCTTGCGGCTTATAGCGGACGCCCAGGCCGCCGCCCAGATCCAGCGTCCGGATGGGCAACCCGCGCCCGCGTAAGCGCTCCACCAGCGCGACCATTTTGTCGAAGACTTCCAGCATCGGATCGAGGTCGACGATCTGCGAACCGATGTGGCAGCTCACGCCTTCCAGCGTCAAGTTGGGGTATTCCGAAGCCTGTCCATAGATCGATTCGGCCTCAGCGATATCGATGCCGAACTTATGCTTGCGCAGTCCCGTAGATATGTAAGGATGCGTAGCAGCTTCGACATCTGGATTGACTCGAAGCGCGACGCTGGGCCGGACACCCCAGCGCGAGGCGAGCGAGTTGAGCAGGACCAGCTCGTGGACAGACTCGCAATTAAAGGCCTTTATTTTCTTCTCGAGCGCATACTCGAGGTCCTGCTCTGATTTGCCCACGCCGGAAAAGATCACGCGCGACGGGTGGCCCCCGGCTTTGAGGACGCGAAATAGTTCGCCGCCTGAAACGATGTCGAAACCCGCTCCGGCATCGGCCAGCAGCTTCAAGATCGCCAGGTTTCCGTTAGCTTTTACGGCATAGCAGATCTGATGGGGCACCTCGCCGAAGGCTCGCTCGTAAGCTTCAAAGCGTTCGACGATTTTGGCGCGCGAGTAAACATAGCAAGGCGTGCCTTCGCGCCTGGCGATGTCGGCCAGCGGCACGTCTTCCAAGTACAGCGTGTGGTGGCGGTACTGCATCAACGAACCTTGAGGACAAGCATAGTCTGGTCGTCAAAGGCGGGCGCACCGGCGGTGAATTGATCCAGATCGGCCAGAATCTGATCCGCCACGGCTTGCGCGCTCTGACCGCACAAGCGGCGTAGGGACTTCGCCAAATGGTTGTGCCCGAACTCCTGCTCGCGCGGGTTGAGTTGATCCGTGATCCCGTCGGAAGTGAGCAACAACAGATCGCCGGGCTGGGCATCGAAAACCAGTTCTTCGTACTCGCGATGATCCAGCATTCCCGCCGGAATGCCTTCCACGCGCGGCTTGAGGATCTCGCCATTGCGGCAAATGAGGGGAGGCTCGGAGCCTGCATTAGCCATGACGAAGCGGCGATGCGCGCGCTCCCAAACCAGGACCAGCAGCGTTACGTAGCGCGCTTCCACGGCCCGCTCGCGCAACACGTTGTTCAAAAGCCGCAATAATTCCGCCGGGCTGCGCTTGCGATGAGCCAGAGTTCGAAGCAGCCCGCTGACCATGGCGCCGTAGAGCGCCGCGGCCGCGCCTTTGCCGCTCACATCGCCCAACGCGAACACAGCGTCGTTGCCGTGCTCGAAGATGTCGTAGACGTCGCCGGTGATTTCGCGCGCCGGACGCGAACGGATGGCGATTTCCAGGCCTTTGATCGGCGGGGCCTCGCGCAACAACAACACGGACTGGACGTTTCGGGCGGCCTTGAGATCCTGTTCCATGCGCTGCTCGCGCTGCGCCAACTCTTCATAGAGCCGGGCGTTTTCCACCGAACTGGCGATCTGCGGCGCAAGCAGCGCCAGCAGCCGGGAGTGATCCTCGGTGAAATAACCGATCTTTTCGCTTTCCAGATCCATGACGCCGACGGCACGATCCTGGACCACCAATGGCACCGCGATTTCCGAACGTATGTCGGGATGGGAGGCGATGTAGCGCGGATCGGCCAGCGTGTCTGCGACGCGCACGATCTCACGCGATTCGGCGGCCGCGCCGGTGAGCCCTCGGCCGAGCGGGATGTTATCCAGATTCACGCGCTGGTCGTAGCGCTGGCTGAAGCGGTGGCGCAGCACTTTTTGAGCCGGGTCCACCAGCAGGATGCTGAAAGCGTCGAAAGCAACGAGGGCGTGCACGATCTTGACGATCTTCCCCAGCAGCTCGTCCAGATCGAGGATCGAGCTGAACTCCTGCGACAAATGTGAGAGCGTCTTGAGCGTTTTGTTTTGCCGGTCGACGCGGCGGTACAGGCGCGCATTGTCGATGGCAACGGCCACGCGGCCGGCAATCAACTGGAGCAACGCGCGATCCTGCTCTCGATAGGCGTCCAAGCGGGTGGATTGCAGATCGATCACTCCCACCAGCTTGCCGCGCGCCAGCATAGGCACCGCCAATTCCGATTGCACGGCATCCAGAGCCGACAGGTAACGCGGATCACTGCGAACGTCGGTAACCAGGATGGGCTGTCGCGTGGAGGCCGCAATTCCAGTGATGCCCTCGCCGAGCGGAAGCGTCAGACTGCGAATAATCTCTTCGCGGTGCCCGATGGCGTAGCGAATGGTCAAGCCGCCGCGCCGTTCGCTGTAGAGCAGAATCGCGAACAGGTCGTACGGGACCACTTCCTTGACGATGGTGGCGACATTGGCCAGGATGCGCTCCAGGTCCAGCGTTTCGGAGGTGGCGGCTGCGACATCCAGCAGAAAATCGAGCAGCTCGGCGCGCTCCTGGAAGCGGACGGCGGATTTGCGGGGGGCGGTGGCCATCAGTACCCCGTGCCCCGTTCTTCTGGAGCGCCGGCGGTGGCCTCCACGATTTTCACGCTGGCGCTAGCGCCGATGCGCGTCGCGCCCGCTGCTGCCATTTTCTTGAGGTCGGCCAGCGTGCGGATTCCGCCTGAAGCTTTGACGCCCATTTCGGCGCCCACCGCCAGGCGCATCAACTCCACGTCGTGCGCGGTCGCGCCGGAAGGGCCGAAGCCCGTGGAAGTTTTCACAAAATCGGCCTTGGCCATTTTCGCCAGCATGCTGGCCATCACTTTTTGGTTGTCATCGAGGTAGGCGGTCTCCAGGATCACCTTCACGATCGCGCCGGCGCGATGCGAAGTCTCGGCAACAGCGGCGATGTCAGCTCGAACGGCATCGTGATCGCCACTCCGCAGAGCGCCGATGTTTTGCACCATGTCGATTTCTTGCGCGCCTACGCGCAGGGCTGCTTCTGTTTCAGCGACTTTCGCTACGGTGGAGGTCGCGCCCAGGGGAAAACCGATCACGGTGCAGACCTTGACAGGCGCCCCGGCCAGCTCGGCGGAAACCAGCGGCACCCAGTAGGGGTTGATGCACACGCTCGCGAAACAATACTGTCGCGCTTCGCGGCAGACCTTGAGAATGTCGTCGCGCGTGGCATCCGGGCGCAGCAGCGTGTGGTCTATGAGCGAGGCGATGGAGGGATCGATCCCGGTCAGCTTGTCGCTGCACGATAGCCGGCACGCGCCCGCTTTCACGATCTCCTTGGCCTTGTGCTCGCAGGTCTGGGGGCAGCGTTGCGTGCAACCGGGACACACCAGATCGGGAATGTTAAGGCCTTCGGCATCGCGCGGGAGGCCCGCCAGGCGCCCGGTGCGCGCGAGGATCTCCTCTCCGATCTGTTCGACTAATCGATCTAGCTCCGCGGCGTCCAATTTTTCGTGGCCTTTTCGATTTCGGCGATCTTCTGTACTCGTTTGGCGTGGCGTCCGCCGGCGAAAGGAGTGCTGAGCCAGACGCGCAGAACGTCCTCGGCCTGAGTCGGCGTCAACAGCCTTCCGCCAAGCGTAAGTACATTAGAATCATTATGTTCCCGACTGTTCCGCGCCGATGCTTTATCATAACACAGCGCGGCGCGGATGCCTGGAAATTTGTTGGCGACGATGGAGGAGCCGATGCCCGCGCCGTCGATGATGACCCCGCGCGTGGCTCTGCCGCTGGCGACGATTTCGGCAACTTGGGCCGCGATGTCAGGGTAGTCGACCGGCTCTTCGCTGTCCGTGCCAATGTCATTGATGGAGAGTCCGAACTCGGCGAAGATTGGCTGCAGCGTTTTTTTCAAAACGAACCCACCGTGATCGGATCCCAGGGCGACGGTTTTTTCTGGAGGTGCCGTATCCAGCTGATCGTCGGCGACTTCGACGATCTTGATGCCTCGCTCGCGGATGGCATCCTGAGCCGAGGGCGTCATAATACTCCCCTT
>DATJWJ010000085.1:0-2561 GCA_035501355.1 Bryobacteraceae bacterium
TGCGCGCTGATCTATCGGGAGCTGTGTGCGAGCGGCAAAGTAGACGTCCTGTTGGGGCCATGCTCCAGCGAACTCACCTGGGCCGCCGCACCCAATGCCGAGGCGAGCGGTTGTCTGTTCGTCAATCACGCGGGGCCGGCCGACCAGCTCTACGAGCGCGGCTACCGCATGATGGTGGGTTTGCAAACTCCCGCAAGCCAATACATGGACGACTTCATCCAGTTGCTGGCGGAGTTGAAGATCCGGCGCAAACGCGTGGGGATGGTGACGGAGCCGACGCTCCTTTCCAGCGCGATTGCACACGGAGTGGAACAATCCGCCGGCCAGCCGTCCGCCCGGCGCAAGGGAGTGCGGATTCGGATGAAGTGGGACGCGTTTGATCCGGAGGACTTTGGCAGCGGGCTGTTAAAAGCGTTGCGCCGAAACCGGCTCAGTGCGCTGCTGAGCGCCTGCGACTACACGCATGATCTGACGGTGATTCGCGCGGTCAAGCAATCCGGCCTCGACATCCCGGTCCTGGCCTGCGCGGCCGCTGGTCTCAATCGTTTTCCGGAGGACCTGGGACACGAGGTCGAAGGAATCATGGGCGCCAGTCAATGGGAACCGGGATCCGAGGCCATTCCGGAGCTGGGTCCCGACCCTCGCGAATTCGCCCACCGGATGCGCACCCAGTCCCGGAGTGGGGAATGCGATTCGGTCGCGGCGCAGGCATACGCCGCGGGCGTCCTGGTCGGAGCGGTGCTGGACGAAATCGGAGCGTGCGATCAGGCGAGAATGCGCGAGCGATTTTCGACCCTCCGGACCGGCACCCTCTTCGGCGCGTTTGCAATTGACCCGGAAAGCGGGCGCCAGACTGCGCATCGGTTGCGGATAGTTCGATGGTCCCGGGCCGCAAGCACGTCGTGAAGGCGGAAGCTCTTGCGAGTGGAAATCCCATCGAGCTGCCTTCTTTGTGGAAGCGTCTGACGGCGAGAGTGAAGCCCGCCGACATGATGAATCATCTGAATTGACCGTGCCTGGTGCGGTTTCCGCGCGCTTTAACAACTTTTTCACAACTCCCCGTCCGATAGAGGGCTGCTCTCGAATAAAACCAAGGAGCAGGCACCTTCCGAACCGGAGAAACGCCGGTTGCGGCGGCAGTTGCGACGTCGTTCTGGAACGCTATTGCCAACGATGAAGGTTGCATATGAAAAAATGGCCGGACTTTACGTCTTTTGCCGCATCGGAAGACGTTTCGGAGAGAGAGTTAGTGGTATGCGTTTGCGATTTGCTTTTCTTTTGTTCGCGGACACGGCCGCGGTCTCGATTCCGCTTTCAGCTGCCAATGCTCACAGTTTGAAACTGGGTAAGGGTCGCCGTTCCTTTCCAAGCATTCAGGCCGCCATCGACGTGGCGCAGACCGGATACACCATCGAGCTCCAATCCACCCACACATATACGGAGAACATCCAGCTGTTTCCGCCGGTGGCCGCGAAGGAGCTGACGATAGTAGGGGGACGCAGCACGGCCATCGATGGCGGCGGTCGCGACTGCGTGCTGCAAATCGACGCGGGCTACACCCTGAGGCTCTCGAACGTGTCTCTACGGAACGGGAAATGCCAGCGCGGTGGCGGGATCTCGAACAGCGGCACGCTGCATCTGGACAAGGTTATCGTCAGCGGCAACCAGGGCACGCAGGGAGGCGGAGGGATCTTCAACGCGGATGGGGCCAGTTTGGAGCTGACACACACCGTCGTGCAGGGTAACCAGAGCGCAGACCCGACGGCTGGAATGGGCGGGGGTATTCTCAATCTCGGTACGGCGAATATCGAGGAAAGCGTGGGGAGCGGTAACACGGCCGCGGTACGAGGAGGAGGATTCGAGAACGCCGGCGTTTCGTTGATTCTTAGGCAGGCCACTGTCAGTGGCAACACCACGCAGGGCAATGGTGGTGGAATCGATATATCTGCTGGCAGTCGCGGTCAGCCCTTAACGGCGCTGATACGAACGCTTGTGTCCAAAAACACGGCAGCATCGGGCGGTGGCATCTTCAACGGCGCAAGCCAAATCGATCCAAAAGTCAGCTTGATACAGAACAATACTCCGAACAACTAAGCTCCGGCGAACTCCGTCGCCGCTTGTAAAAATTGATCGCGGAAAAGAGCTCAGTGACTGCATTCCACAACGGCGCCGACGAAGCCGCCCACCTCCCACGCCTGTTGAATCGGTCCCAACGACGCGAGCGCGGCACAGAGTGACTCGGGAGTGTGATCGATCTTGAGCACGCGATGGCGTGAGCCGTCGTTGAGGATACGCGGATTGTAGTACTCGGTGCCGGGCGCGGGGCGGCCGGGCTCGCTCGAGGGCACGCCGGTATCGATCACCATCATCGGCGTCCCTTTCTTCAACACGCGGCGGATCCCATCGAAGAGCTCCGACAAACGCGCATTCGGCACGTGGCTCATCCAGCATCCGGCGAAAGCCGAATCGAACGAGTTCGCGCGAAAGGGAAGGCGGTAGGCATCGGCGCGGACGAAGTCGGCTCCGAGAGACATCGAGCGCAGCCGCTCGCGCGCGACATT
>DATJWJ010000086.1:0-21311 GCA_035501355.1 Bryobacteraceae bacterium
GATCAGCTCGCGCTCGGTGATTTGCACATCGGTCAGGTTGCCCGAACGTAGCTCGCCCAGGAACTCGCTGTAGGGCACTTGCTGGGGGGCTTCCGGTTGGACGAGCCTGTTCGCCAGGTAAACGGCTAAAACCAGGGTCAAAACGTTTAGCGCAGTAAACACCCAGCGATGCTTTTGCTGACGCTCCATCCCCTTGTTTTCTGCATGCGGTTGGCCATCGACATCGTCAGACCAGAGCAGGCTTAGGTCGGAGGAACCGCGTAAACAAACGCAGGAATAGGTGCGCCGTATAACGCAGCCGCCTAGTCGAGTCTCTTGCGGAACCGCGCCGCGCTCAAGCCCAGAATGGCAATCCCGTAAATCAGTAGAGCCAGCATGTCTCGCCACAGCAACGAAGCTCCTGCGCCTTTTAAAAAAATACTGCGCACGATTTCCATGAAGTAGCGGAGCGGGTCAAGGTAGGTCAGATACTGAACCGGAACCGGCATGTTGCGGATCGGGAACATGAATCCGCTTCAGGTTGACCGTTGTCGTCGTGCTTACGCCGGTTGTTTTTTGCGTTCTTCTGCCAAAAAGTTCTGTCAGCTTGAGTGGCCACCGCAAGTACTTAATCACATAACCACAAAATCGGATTGATGTTCTAGATAACCTCCATTGGCTGGGAGAGCGAAGCGCGACCACTTCCAGGTATACAAAAAATAAAATTTAGGGAATTCCCCAACGCGGGAAAATTGGCGTAGTCTACGGTCGCCGCCGGCCGCGAGCCCGAAGATTTTGCCAACCCCCCTCCCTATAAGCGCCGTCAGTGTGGCGCGGCGAATCCGAACTCGACGAGTTGCGGTACTTGCCTGGCAGGCGCCAATCGATCGTCGTTCTGAGTTTCAAAAGCCGAATCAATCGCCTAGGCCAGCTCCATTCCTAGTGTTGTATTTTGCAACTCACACTGCCGTCCGCCGAAGCTCAATCCGGGATGGAACGACGAGCGCGTTTGGTGCATTGCAGCCCCCGCAACCAATCCAACACACACTAACCCGGAACGTGGCCTAACGACTCGTCAATCGCGTAGGATTTTCGGCCGCCCCGCCAAACGGACCCAGGACGCTCGATGAATCCGTTACCGCCGTTGGAGATTGTGCCTGAGGTCCGAGGCGCCCCGGCTATTCCTACCAATTTCCGCGTTCTTGCTCAATGGGCCGTACGGCCGATCGCCAAGCTGGGCACAAATCATTTCCAGGTGATTCACAATCAGTATGTTGGAGTTCCAAAGCAAGGCCATGAAGAAGCAAGCACGCAATCACGTCAACGGCAAGCCGAGTGAGTCGTCCGCCAAGACCACCGGCGCAGTCTCGGGAGAGTTTGTCAGCGAGACGTTCGAGTACGACGGTGGAAGGCAGGTCACGGTGTACGTTCCACCGGACCTGCCCGAAGCAATCGTCTTCGCCGGCGATGGCCAGCGCATCTCGAAGTGGGGCCGGTTGCTCGAGAAGGCCGACGTACCATCCACAATGATCGTCGGTGTACATGGGCTGACCGATGAGATGCCGCGGCTTCAGGAGTACTCACCGGGCTTTGTGCCGGAGCGGTTCGCGGCGCACGAGCAGTTCTTCGTCGAGGACGTTCGCCGATGGATGGAGTCGCGGTTTGGGGTGGCGCTGCCCGCTGGACGTACCGCTGTGTTCGGCGTCTCGGCGGGTGGAGAGCTAGCCCTCGCTCTTGGGCTTCGGCATCCACATGTCTACGGTGCGATCTTGTGCGCCTCGCCTGGCGGCGGTTACAAGCCGCCTGGCGTTATGCCTAGGCCGCTTCCCCGCACATACCTTGTCGCTGGCACACAGGAGCCGTTCTTCCTCGAGAATGCAAGGAGGTGGGCGGCCGCGCTGCGCGATGCAGATGCGGATGTCGTCATGAATGAGCGAGCTGGGTCGCACGGTGGCGCATTCTGGCGTGAAGAGTTCCCGCTGATGGTGGCGTGGGCATTCGGACTATGACGCATCTCGGTGTCTCAACGGCGGTCTGACACAACAACTCGTCTCGTGCGATCATCGACAGGCAGGCAATCTGGGACCGGGTACTTTACAGCTTCGACGTTTGCCGAGCAACTTCTCCCAATGCTGGTCCTTCCCGGACCGCACCTCCGTCAGGATTGGGATGAGTTATCAGCCGTCGGCAACTGGGCCGCACGTTTTTTTCGATGATGCTGGTGCCTCTCGATCGCACGTCGCGAATCCGCTCTACGGCGCCTACAATAGAAGTTGATAGCACTTTGGTGATGGGGCTCTACCACTAACCGTCCCGCTTAGTTCCCGGGAGCGATGGCTCCTACGACTGCAGAGGCCCTATGCTCTTGAACACAACACCAGGCGGGAATTCGGACAGCGACGGGAGATCGCACCTGTTTTCACTGCCACTGGACCACGGAGCAAGTTCCGACCCGGAATTCGAGCCGGCCATCGATTTCGCCTTCCATCTCGCCCAGCGCTACGAGCTTTCGTCTCTCGCGCCGCTGCTGGCTTCGGTTCGTTCTGCTGTTTCGCAGCGCGACGTCAGCGTAGCAGTCGTCGGACGCTTCAAAGCCGGCAAGAGCAGCTTCCTGAATCACTTCACAAATCGCTCGATACTGCCTGCCGGCGTAGTGCCGGTGACCGCGGTCGTCACTGAGATCCGGTTCGGGCCCGTAGAGAGAGCCGCCGTTCATTTTATGGACGGACGCGCAGCGGAACTTGCGGTCGAATCGTTCGCTGAATATGTATCAGAGCGCGAGACCCGGAAAACACGAAACAAGTCCAGCTTATTACCGTGGAATTGCCGGGACTGGAACGCTTCAGCGGGCTCAAGTTCGTAGATACTCCGGGCCTGGCAAGCGCGTTGCTTCACAATACCGAGGCGGCCCTGAAGTGGCTGCCGAGTGTCGGATTAGCTCTGGTCGCCGTCAGTGTCGATCCGCCACTCTCGCAGCAGGACATTGAACTCCTGGCGCGCCTGTACCGGTTCACGCCGAATGTAACGGTTCTGCTCACCAAGGTTGATCTGATCGATACGGACGAACGAGCCGAGGTCATTGCCTTCGTCAACGAGCAGCTGCGAAAAACATTTGATAAAGCCCCTCAGGTAATCCCCTATTCGATTCGCCCCGGATATGAAGCTCTCAAGGTATCGCTGGAACGAGATGTCTTCCGCCCCGTGCTGGCACGATTCGGCGAAGAACGCGGCGCGATCATCCGGCGGAAGATCGATACGCTGCTGTGCGAGTGCGCGGATTACGTCACGCTGAGCATCAAGTTAGCGGAGTTGGCCGCTACGGAAAGAAGGGCGTTGAAGGAGCAGCTCATTGGCCAACAGAAAGTCATTGCCGACGTTAAGTCACAGCTCCGGTTAATCGCTCACCATGCCGCGGCGGGGACGCGCACCTACGCCGAAGGCCGTTTTCAGAGCTACCAAAAGACTATCGAGGGTCGCCTGCCGAATGCTCTCGCTGTCGAGTTTCCGAAATGGACCAAGAGTCTTGCATCTCTGCTGGACTCGTTTGATGAATGGCTCGCCCGCTCGCTGACAGAGAATCTCGCAGCGATGTCCGCGAATGAGCGTGCCCAGCTTTCGGAACCATTAGAACGCACTGCCAAACAGGTGGTTCGGATTCTTCAGGACTTCAGGGACCGGCTTTCGGACGGAACGATGCGCGCGTTCGGCGTCCCGCTGAGAACGACGGAAGTGGAGATCGAGGTGCGAGAACCTGAGGTCCCCGACATCCATGTGGGGAAGATATTCGATCGGAACTGGGAACTTTGTCGCCGATTGTACCTGTGAAGCTGATTGAAGGGCTGGTGCGCCGGCATTTCGAAAGGCAAGCCTGTTACAAACTTTCCACCAACATTTCCCGGCTGGCGTCGCAGTGGGAAGAGCGAACTAACTCCGCATTGCTGAACATGGAGAAGGAAGCCGAGCGCCGTCTCGAGGAGTTGGTGGCCACAGTCGGGCACCTCATAGAGACCGGAGGCAGTGACCGCCTCCCGGCAATACAGCAGGACCTGGAAAGAATAGAGGCGCTGCGATGCGAGATTGCCGATACTGCTGGCCGCGGGCGCTCGTGACCCAAGGCTTCCATGTGTTTCAGATTAATCTTGGACTCAGCGGAAGGAGCCAATCAATGCAACCATACCAAGCCGCTAAACTTTTGCGGCTGCATTTCACCGAGCGAGACCAGTATCAAGGTAAACCGCTCCATGAGGCGGTCATCGAAAAATGTCGCGAACTCAAGATCGCTGGTGCGACGGTCTTTCGCGGCCTGGAGGGATATGGCGATACCGCCGAGATCCACCGGTCTCATGTGCTCAGACATGATCTGCCTATCATCGTGCAGATCGTCGACAGCGCCGAAAACATCCAACGACTTGCGCCCATCTTGGAGGAAATGATCGACAAGGGCCTAATCGCCATCTCAGATGTGAACGTGATTCGAATCCAGAAGGCCAAGGACGCTCGAAGTGTTTGAAAAATTCCCGGTAGCGCATCAGCGCTCTCGTGACACTGACAGGGCGTTCGACATCGTTGTTGAACCGGGCTCGTGAAACAGGGGCTATTGGTATGAACCTTGTTCTTCCTTTGCTCGGCCTTGGCGCGGAGCAGCAACGTTTAAGAGAGGCGTTTCGGAAACGAGAGTCCCTGCTCATAACAGGACCGGCCGGCGCCGGCAAGACGGCGCTGATTGACACTGCCATCGCCGAGGAGGCGAATGGGCCAGAAATAGTGCGCATCCACTACTCGGCTAACCTTCACCGATTGTTAGTGGACCTGGCGCGAAGTTTGCTGGCGGCGAAACACAAAGCCTTGTGGAACCGAGTGAAGCCGGGCGGGGACGTCGCAAAATGGCTTTCCGAACAAACCAGCATCCACTTGAAAGGACTGCTGTGGACCTCTCTTGAGGCCGATCCGCTCACAATCGTCCTGGATGGAATTCACGGCGCCAGCTTTCCGATGTACCGGTTCTTTCAAAGGCTGTACTTCGCTCCAGGCATGGCACTCATCGCGGCCGCGCGCGATACCGAAACACTTGGAGTGCTCGCGCGACTCTTTTGGGACCCCCGGAAAACGCTGCATATTCGGCCTCTGAGCCACGCCGACTCCGAGCGCCTGTTTGCTCATGCGGCGAAGAGATACAACCTTGAACAGTTCCACTTGGACGAGTTCCGGGAGAAGGTGCTGGATACCGCCCAAGGCAATCCCGGTCAGATTATTGAGATGTGCAAGCTGGCGAGTAATCCCCTTTACGTTAGCGGCACGCACATCAAGTTCGCGCCCCTTCGAATCGACGTATTGATGCGCTTTTTTCCCTCGGCAGGCGCCCATCGATGGAAGTAATCACTATCCGCCGGTACCGTCGTGAACTACAAAATGCATGATCACCAAGCCAGCGATCACCGACAACGCCACGAAAAATAGAAAAGCCGTCAGGGCGCCCTTGAGAGCCATCGCGCGAGCCTTGTTCGTGTCGACGAAGTGACGCGTGTACTCCTTGTAGAAGATGATGTAGGCGAACGCGCTCGCTAGGGCTCCAAAGAGTACACCAAGCGCGAGAAACAGAAACAGCGATCTCATTGCGCGAGACGATTGGGCGCCTCAGTCACGTCGTCTTGTGCCGGCCCGAAAATGCGTCTATACAGATTTTCGCCATAGCTCGCCGCCGTCGCCACCGCCCCGTCACCAACCAGAATGACATCCCGCTAACGCGGCGGCCCGAGGTATCGCTTGCGCATTTTTGCCACGATGGTGAACTCCGGATCCACTACGTTCGAAATGTCATATTCCATCCCCTGACCCAACAGAAGACTGGCGCCGCGTTCGTCAAACCCGTAACTTTCCATGAGCCACCGCAGCAGCTCGGTCGTCGAGTGCTGCAAGGCTTCGTTCAGCGCTCGCGAACTTCCGAGCACCATAATGAAGTCCTGGTTTTCCAGCCTGGGCCAGTTGATCTTTTTTCCTTTGATGAGGTCCACGGAGAATTCCACATCGAGCGATGTCTCAATAGCGCTGCCCAGCACTTCACCGTCGCCTTGACGCGCGTGCCCATCGCCTAGAAAAAACAGTGCCCCCGGCTCGAACACCGGCAGCATCACGGTGGCGCCGGCCCCCATCCCGTTGTAGTCCATATTGCCCCCGAAGTTGTCCGGAAAACTAGTAGGGATCGCGGCCTTGTTGGGCGGGGCCGTGGCCACGCAGCCCAGCATGGGACGCAGCGGCAATTCGATCCGTGGTCCTTTGTACTCGTTCGGATCGAGATACGCGATGCCCTTTGCCTTATCGATCCGCCAACTGGCGTTCTTCGGATCCCGCGACGCTTCCAGGCGTAAGAACCCAGGGTCGGCGGTATAGGGCGCCAGCAGCGATGCGGAAAAACCCGTAGCGCGGTTGGTCTCCAAGCGCAGCAAATGAACCACCAGTGTGTCGCCCGGCTCGGCGCCCTCGATGTAGAAAGGGCCTGTCTCCGGATTAGGACCCCGGCCGCGCTGCACGCCTGCTGAGTCTACGCCGCGCGCGTCGATGGTGGACGTAATGACATGGTCGCCGGGCTTAATATGAAGCACCGGTGCATGAGCGCTGGAAAAGGTGTTGTAGAATTCCTTGGGTTCGAACCGGTGAGTCTCGGCGAAACCGCTAGCGACCAACGCAAACAGCAGCAGCACCTTCATACAAGCCCTCCAGATCAGACAAGTATATCGGAACGATTGCGGGTTCAACGCAACACCGCTTTTCTGCCGTCCCGCATCAGTTCACTGTCACCTGCGTTAACTCCGAGCACGCTGAAACAATGTTCAACTCTTCGCGTCCACACTCCGGAGTAATCAAGAAGCGCCGAGTTCTCTGCCCTACCGAACGCAGGTCACACGGGCGCGCTTCCCGGTTGTTACCCGAGTTCCGCAGGGCCAGTGAGTAACCAGAGAATTCGCGCTTCCAGAAACGAGGAAGCAGCGATGCCGGCAGATACAATCCCTTATGGCCGTAGTACCCAAAAGAAACCTGCGGTCAGGGAAGTCCACGTTCTTTGGATCACCGCGGGCCTGAGTTGCGATGGCGACTCGGTCTCCGTAACGGCCGCGATGCAGCCCAGCATTGAAGATGTTGTGCTCGGCGCTATTCCAGGCCTTCCCAAAGTCCACCTGCACAATCCCGTTCTCGCTTACGAAGTCGGCGACGATTTCATGAAGTATTGGTATCAAGCCGCGCGCGGGCAATTGGATCCTTTTGTGCTGGTGATTGAAGGATCAATTCCCAACGAGAAGATCAAGCGTGAAGGTTACTGGGCCGCGCTGGGGACGGATCCGGACAGCGGCCAGCCCATCACCACCTGCGAATGGATCGATCGTTTGGCGCCCAAGGCCTGGGGCGTGGTCGCCGCCGGTACCTGCGCCGCCTACGGAGGAATCCACGCCATGGAGGGCAATCCCACCGGCTGCATGGGCCTGGCCGATTACCTCGGCTGGGACTGGAAGTCTAAAGCCGGCTTGCCCATCGTCAATGTTCCCGGCTGCCCGGTGCAACCGGACAACTTTACCGAGACCCTTCTGTATCTTCTTTATCAAGCCGCCGGACTCGCGCCGATGATCCCGCTGGACGACCGCTTGCGTCCGAAGTGGCTGTTCGGGATGACGGTCCACCACGGCTGCGATCGCGCCGGCTACTACGAAGAAGGCGTGTTCACGCACGAGTACGGCAAGCCCGAGTGTCTGGTCAAGGTCGGCTGCTGGGGCCCGGTGGTGGATTGTAACGTGACCAAACGCGGATGGATGGCCGGCATCGGAGGTTGTCCCAACGTCGGCGGCATTTGCATTGGCTGCACGATGCCGGGCTTCCCCGACAAATTCATGCCGTTCATGGACGAGCCTCCAGGGTCGCGCTTCTCCACCACTGCTATTCAAAGCTACGGCCCGATAATTCGAGCCCTGCGCTCCATCACGCACCACACCCAGAATGAAGAGCCCAAGTGGCGCAAGCCGGGTTCGAAACTTCTCACTGGTTATCAGCAACCGGCGATCCATTAGAATTCTGCGAACGATAGGAGACATAAAAGATGAGTACCTTGACGCATGCTCCGGAAGAAATTAAAGAAAAAAAGCGCAACCTGGTGGAGATGAATTGGGATCCGATCACCCGGATCGTGGGAAGCCTCGGAATTTTTACCAAGATAGATTTTGAAAATCGACAGGTGGCCGAGTGCCACAGCACCTCCTCGATTTTTCGCGGCTACAGCATTTTCATGAAGGGCAAAGACCCGCGCGACGCCCATTTCATAACCAGCCGCATCTGCGGCATCTGCGGCGACAATCACGCTACCTGCGCAAATTACGCCCAGAATATGGCGTTCGGCGTCAAGCCTCCGGACTTAGGAGAGTGGATCGTCAATCTCGGTGAAGCCGCCGAGTACATGTTCGACCACAACATTTTCCAGGACAATCTGGTCGGCGTCGACTTCTGCGAGCAGATGGTGAAGGAGACCAATCCGGGTGTTTTCTCGAAAGCCGAGAAGACCAGCGCGCCTCATTCCAACGAGCACGGCTACCGAACCATCGCCGACATCATGCGAGCATTGAATCCCTTCACGGGCGAATTCTATCGAGAAGCCCTGCAAATGAGCCGCATGACGCGCGAGATGTTCTGCCTGATGGAGGGCCGGCACGTCCACCCGTCCACGCTCTATCCCGGCGGCGTCGGAACCGTGCCGACCGTGCAGCTCTTCACCGACTATCTGACGCGCCTCATGAAGTACGTCGAGTTCATGAAGAAAGTCGTGCCCCTGCACGACGACCTGTTCGATTTCTTCTACACCGCGCTGCCTGGCTACGAGAAGGTTGGCGAACGGCGGGTACTGCTGGGATGCTGGGGCTCATTCAACGATCCGGACGCGTGCGATTACACCTACAAGCGCATGAGCGATTGGGGCCGCAAGATGTTCGTTACGCCCGGCGTCGTGGTGGACGGAGAGCTGGTCACCAACGATCTGGTGAAGATCAACCTGGGTCTTCGAATTCTGCTGGGCAGTTCGTACTACAAGGATTGGGAAGGCGCAGAAACGTTCGTTAAGACCGACCCGCTCGGCAATCCCGTGGATCAGCGCCATCCGTGGAACCAGACCACTATCCCCAAGCCGCAACACCGCGATTTCTCCGACAAGTACACCTGGGTGATGTCGCCACGCTGGTACCACGAGCGCACTGGCGAACACTTGGCGTTGGACACTGGCGGCGGTCCGATCGCGCGCCTGTGGTCCACGGCCCTGGCCGGTCTGGTCGACTTCGGCTATATCAAGTCCACCGGCAGGAGCGTCAAGATCTACTTGCCCAAGACCGTCTCCAAGCCCGAGGTTGAGTTCGAATGGAAGATCCCGCGCTGGAGCAACGCCATCGAACGCGACCGCGCCCGGACTTATTTCCAAGCCTACGCCGCGGCTTGCGCGCTGCATTTCGCGGAAAAGGCCATGCACGAGGTGCATGCAGGCCGGACCAAGACCTGGAACGACTTCAAAGTGCCCCAAGAAGCGATCAGCTGCGGCTTCCACGAGGCGGTCCGCGGCGTTCTCTCGCACCACGTTGTCATTCGCGATGGCAAGATCGCCAATTATCACCCTTATCCTCCGACCCCGTGGAATGCCAGTCCGCGCGATTCCTACGGTACGCCTGGCCCTTACGAAGATGCCGTCCAGAACACGCCCATCTTCGAAGAAAACGGGCCCGAAAACTTTAAGGGCATCGACATCATGCGGGCGGTGCGCAGCTTCGATCCATGCCTGCCGTGCGGCGTCCACATGTATCTGGGCGACGGCAAGGTTCTCGAGACGCGGCATTCTCCGATGTTCGGATTTCAGGCCAAATCGTGAGCGGTCAAATCGAGGAACTGCTTCAAAAGGTCCAGGCTCTCGAACAGCCACAGGCGCGCGAAACCGCGCTCGGCTTGGCGCAGGCCATCCTGGACCTGCACGCTGCCGCACTGGCACGGATGCTCGAACTCGTTTCGGAATCCGGTGACGGCCCGGCGTTGATCGACAAGATTGCCGCCGACCCGCAAGCCGGCAGCGTGCTTCTTTTGCATGATCTGCATCCGTTGGATCTCGCCGCGCGCGTCGAACGCGCTCTCGAGGACAAGTCCTTCCATGGCCGAGGTGCGACGGTCGAGCTGGTTTCGGTTCAAGACGGTGTGGTACGGGTTCGCATCGAAGGCGGGCCGGCGCTACACTCGGCCGTCGAACGCGCGATATGGGAGGCGGCTCCGGACGCCCGCGAGCTGATCGTCGATGGGGCGCCCGATCGCGTCAGTTCCGCCGGCTTCGTACCGATCGAGCAACTGCTCGCGGGGTAAACGTTGAGCTCGCCATACACCATTACGAGGTCTGAACTCGGCGCTCTACGCCGCATCAGCCGCCAGGAGCCTGTTCGCGAGCATTGCGAGCTGTGTCACACCGCATTGTCCGGCGAACACGCGCACCTGCTACAGCGCTCCGACCGGCAGATTCTCTGCGCCTGCCAGGCCTGCGCCGTGTTGTTCAGCCATCGCAGCGAAAATAGAGCATTCCTGCGCATTCCTCGTGATGCCTATGCGCTTGCTAGCTTCATCCTCACCGACGCGGACTGGGCCGCTCTACGCCTGCCCATCGACCTGGCGTTCTTTGTGCGGAATTCTACCGAGCGCCGGGTCATCGCGTATTATCCAAGCCCTGCCGGCCCTACCGAGTCGCTGTTGGACTTCGACATCTGGAACGATATTGTTCGAAACAATCCGGTGCTGGATCGTATCGAGGCAGATGTCGAGGCGCTGTTGATCAATCGCACCCGCGGCCGCTACGACTATTTCGTCGCTCCCATCGATCAATGCTATAAGCTTACTGGCCTGATTCGCAGTCATTGGCGAGGTTTCGCCGGCGGCGACGATGTCTGGCGCGAAATCGCAGCCTTTTTCGAGCGCCTGCGCGGCCAGGCGCCGGACGGCCGGGAGGCATCCCATGCCTGATCTGCAGTTCGCCGTGGAAGGCGCGGAGGCGGTGCCGTATTCAGCCACGCCCTTGCTGGCGCTGAAACTTCGCATTCGCAATAACGACAGCTCCGAGCACATCACCAGCATTCTGCTGCAGAGCCAGATACAGATCGAGACACCGCGCCGGCACTACACGCCGCAGGAACAAGAGCGATTGCTGGATTTATTCGGCGAGCCGGAACGCTGGAGCCAAACGCTGCGCAACACGCTCTGGACGCACGCCAGTCTAAACGTCCCGACCTTCCAAGGCGAAACCTGCGCGGAATTGCCCGTACCGTGCACGTTCGATTTCAACGTCGGCGCAACCAAATATTTCCACGCGCTCGAAGGCGGAACCGTGCCGTTATGTCTGCTCTTCAGCGGAACGGTTTTCTATGACGACCAGGAGCGCGGAGTCCAGGTGGCACGAATTCCCTGGGACAAGGAAGCGCGCTACAAGCTGCCGGTTGAGGTGTGGAAGAACGTGATGGACGCCTATTATCCGAATACCGCGTGGCTGGCTCTGCGGCGCGATGTCTTCGATCGCCTGCATCAGTACAAGATGCAGAGCGGCCTGGCCACCTGGGAAGAGGCTTTGGACGCTCTGCTGGCCGCGTCACGCAAAGGAGCTCCGGCATGAGCGCGCAAGCGGTCGAGAAAATCGCCGACGCCGTTCTCTATGAAGGATACATGCTGTACCCCTACCGGCCTTCCAATGTGAAGAATCGCCAGCGCTGGACGTTTGGCGGCCTGTACCCGGAAGCGTGCGCGGAGGCGAGCGGCGATCGAACCAGCCTGCAAGCTGAGGTGCTGCTCCAGCCGCAGGCACACCCCGACATTGAGATCAAAGTGCGGTTTCTGCATCTCCTGGCGGAAACGCGGGACGGGCGGACTTGGCAACTGGCCGTGCAACGAGAAGTGATCCTGCGGTGTTCCACAGCGGGAACGAGGCGCGAGCAGTTCCGTTTTCCGGCGTCTGAACACCTCGAAGGCGGTGTTGTGCGGCGTCAGGAACAGATCGAAGGATTCGTTGAACTCCTTGGCACGCCCGTTGAAGCTGGGCTTCACAAGCTGACGCTACGGGTCGTCAACACCACCGAGTTTCACGGATGCATGGATATATCGCGCGACGAAGCGTCCATGCGAGCCCTGGTTGCGTCACATGCGATTCTCCACGCCACAGGCGGCGAGTTCGTCTCCTTAACCGACCCTCCAGAGCCGCTGCGCGATATCGCCTCGCTCTGCGTGAACCAGGGTGTTTGGCCCGTGTTGGCCGGAGATTCCAACTCCGCCGAATGGATGCTGGTCTCACCCATCATCCTCTACGACTATCCTCAGATCGCGCCGGAAAGCCCCGGCGATCTCTTCGACGGTACGGAAATCGACGAGATCCTAACGCTGCGTATCCTAACCATGACCGACCAGGAAAAAGAAGAAATGCGCCAAACCGACCCGCATCTGCGCGATCTGCTCGAACGCACCGAATCGTTGACGCCCGAACAAGTCTTAAAGCTGCATGGAGCCTTACGCAGCCCGCACGCACTAACCAGCCGGATGGGCGAGCTATGAGCGATTGGAATCCGCTCGAAGAGAAACCGCCGGTCGAGAGCGTGCGCGTTTTCGGTGTCCAGCTGAAACGCGGCGACCGTGTACGATTGTGGCCTCAGAAATCAGCCGACATCATAGATATGGCGCTGTCCGGACAGATCGCACAGATCGAGTCCATCGAGCAGGACTTCGACGACAGGATCCATCTGGCCGTGGTACTCGAAAACGATCCCGGCCGCGATTTGGGTGAACTGCGGCAGCCTGGCCACCGCTTCTTTTTCTCGCCGGAAGAAGTGGAACCTGTGGCGCTGGACGACACAATCTCGGAGCAGCCCCGATGAATGCGCGCATTCTAGTGGCGGGCATCGGCAACATTTTCTTGGGCGACGACGGCTTCGGCGTGGAAGTCGCCCAGCGCATGCTGCGGCGCCCCATCGCCGACGGCGTTCGTGTGGTCGATTTCGGCATTCGCGGTTTCGATCTGGCGTACGCCTTGATGGACGACTATGACGCCGTGGTGCTGATCGATGCGCTGCCGCGCGGGGACGTCCCGGGTACGCTGTACACTATCGAGCCCGATCTCCGCGCACTGGATCCCGCGGAGCCGGAAGACGCAACTTTAGAAACACACGGAATGAATCCGATGAAAGTGCTGGCCATGGTGAAAGCCATGGGAGGCCAGCCCAAGCGCCTTTTCGTCGTAGGCTGCGAGCCGGAGAACGGCGCCGCGAGCGAAGAAATCGAGCGAATGGGTCTGAGCGAGCCGGTGGCCGGCGCGGTCGGCCAGGCAGTGGCCATGGTCGAGTCGTTGGTGCACAAGATTTTGGCCGAGCAGCAAGCAATTGCTGCTCCGTAATTTTGAAAAAAGGAGAACAATATGAATGGATTTCTGAAAGCTATCGCAATCACCGCGGCCGCCGCAGCGGCGATCTACCTCTTCCCCGACATCAAACGCTACATCCGAATCAGCACCATGTGAGGCCGCCAGCATGCGCGAGTTGGCATTGGCGCAGGAAATTCTCTTAGCTGTCCTGGATGCAGCTGGAGACCAGCCGGTTCGTAGGGTGGATGTGCGCGTAGGCGCTTTACAGCTGCTCGCGCCGGAGAGCCTGCAACTCGCATTTCAATCGGCTTCCGAGGGTACGCTGGCTCAAAATGCAGCCCTCCGCATCCAGGAGGTTCCCGCTCGCCTGCGATGCAAGCAATGCCGGGTCGTAACCATCGCTCGTCAGCCGCCCTTTCAATGTGAGCGCTGCTCATCGGCCGGCGTCGAGATCGTGTCTGGCGAGGAAGTTCAGGTGGATACGGTCGAGTTGGAAAATGGAGCAGTGCTTCGCCCGAGTGAAGCGGCGGCAGACCAAATTCTGGAGGATCACCGCAAGGAACAGCATGCCATCTCGACGTAAATTCCGGCGGCGTTCGCGCAATGGGGCTATAATGAGGTCCGCGGTCGATTTATGTGCCTAGCCATTCCCGGCAAGATCGTAGCGTTTCACGAACGCGATGGAATCCGGATGGGGAAAATCGATTACGGCGGCATCACTCGCGACGCCTGTCTCGAGTACATGCCGGACGCCGTAATGGGCGATTACGTGATGGTCCACGTGGGCTTTGCCATCAGCAAGGTGGATGAGCAGGAAGCCGCGCGCACCTACAAATACCTGGCCGAGCTGGATCAGCTCGCTGAAATCGAAATGCCCGAGCCAAACATCGGACCGAAATTTGACACATGAAGTATGTAGACGAATATCGCGACCACGCCGTCGCGCAGAAACTGATCGCCGAAATTAAGCGCGCCGTCACGCGCCCCTGGGTCTTGATGGAAGTCTGCGGCGGGCAGACCCACTCCATCGTCAAATACGGCCTGGATTATCTGCTGCCCAAGGAAGTGGAGCTGGTGCACGGGCCTGGCTGTCCGGTATGCGTAACTCCGCTGGAGATGATCGATCGCGCGCACGCCATCGCGCGCAAGCCGGACGTGATCTTCTGCTCCTTCGGCGACATGCTGCGCGTGCCTGGCTCCAACGGCGATCTGTTTCAAGTGAAGGCCGAGGGCTGCGACGTCCGTATCGTTTACTCGCCGCTCGATTGCCTGCGCATCGCCACCGCGAATCCCGACAAGAAGGTGGTGTTCTTTGCAATCGGTTTTGAAACCACCGCGCCGGCCAACGCCATGGCGGTCTGGCAGGCGCGCGCGCAGAACATTCGCAATTTCTCCGTGCTGGTCTCGCACGTCATGGTGCCGCCTTCCATAACTGGAATCCTGCAGTCGCCCTACAATCGCGTGCAAGGATTCCTGGGCCCCGGCCATGTCTGCGCAATCATGGGTTATCGCGAATATGAGCCCATCGCGGCGCGCTACAAGGTTCCCATCGTGATCACCGGCTTCGAGCCGCTGGATCTGCTCGAAGGTACTCTGATGACCGTTCGCCAGCTCGAGCAAGGACGCGCCGAAGTCGAAAATCAATACGCGCGGGCTTTGACCCAGGATGGCAACGTCGAGGCGCAAAAGATGATCGCGCGCGTGTTCACCATCGCCGATCGAAGCTGGCGCGGCATCGGTATCATTCCGAAAAGCGGCTATAAGTTAAGCTACGAGTTTCGCGACTACGACGCCGAGCGAATTTTCGAAGTGGCCAACATCCAGGCTAAGGAGCCGGCCATCTGCATCAGCGGCCAGGTGCTGAAGGGATTGAAGAAGCCGCTGGATTGTCCCGCGTTCGGCAAGGAATGCACGCCGCAAACTCCGCTGGGGGCGACTATGGTGTCGGCCGAAGGCGCCTGTGCCGCCTATTACAACTATGGGCGCCACATGCTAGCCGTGGACGCGCTGGCAGGATCGCTCCAAGCAAAGGCCTGACTCGTGTCGACGCAAGCATCCACAACATCGCCTCTCACTTCGGCGAAATTCAAGGAGACCGTGCTTCGCAAATGCCGCGAGAGCGCGGAAATGAAGCAGAAGTTTTTCGAAGCCAACTCGGGCGTCCTGGAAGAAGTCTGCAGCAAGCTGGCCCAAGCCCTATCCAGCGGCCACAAACTCTTCGTCATGGGCAACGGCGGAAGCTCCTGCGATGCCATGCATGTCGCGGTGGAATTTGTGCACCCGATTATCGAAAAGCGCCGCGCGTTCCCCGCCTACGCGCTGATGAACGACCCGGTCCTGCTCACCGCCATCAGCAACGATAGCGACTTCTCGCAGACCTACGCCGAGCAGCTCCGCCTGTTCGCCCAGCCAGGCGACGTGGCGCTCGGCATCTCCACCAGCGGCATGTCCACCAACGTGAATTACGCCCTCCAGTTCGCCCGCGAGCACGGTATGCTGACCATCGGGTTCTCCGGCAAGGACGGAGGCCGCACCAAAGACATCGCCGAATATTGCCTGACCGTCCCCTCCTTCAGCATCCACCGCATTCAGGAAGTGCACACCACGCTGCTGCATATTCTCTGGGACATGGTCCACGTGCTATTGGGCGAGGAGGACATCATCTGATGGATACCGCTTTCGCGCTCTCCTGTCCGGTTCCTATTACGCAGCACAAAACCATCGTGCTGGGTCACGGCAGCGGCGGTCGGCTTACGGCGCAACTGGTCCGCGATTTTTTTCTGCCCGCCTTCGACAACCCCGCGCTGCGCAAACTGGACGATCAAGCCGTGCTCGAGGTTGGGACGTCGCGCATCGCTCTAACCACTGACGCTTTTGTCGTGACACCGCTGTTCTTCCCCGGCGGCGACATTGGCCGCCTGGCTGTGAACGGAACCGTGAACGATCTGGCCATGGCCGGCGCCCGCCCGTTGTTCCTCTCGGCCGCGTTCATCATGGAAGAAGGCCTCTCGCTTGAAGATCTGGCCCGCATCACGCAATCCATGGCCGCCGCCGCTGCCGAAGCCGGAGTCGCCATCGTAACCGGCGACACCAAGGTCGTCAACCGCGGCTCGGCCGACAAGCTGTTCATCACTACCGCGGGCATCGGAGTTGTTCCAGAACACGTTTCCATTTCAGCGTCCAACGCCCAACCGGACGACGTCATCATCGTCAGCGGCAGCATTGGCGATCACGGCATGGCCGTGTGGTCCAAACGCGAAGGCCTGGAGTTTGAAGGCGCCATTCTTTCCGATACCGCGGCGTTGAACGCGTTAGTCGACGCCATGACAGCCGCGGGAGTTGTGCACACCCTGCGCGACCCCACACGCGGCGGCTTAGGCACGTCACTATGCGAGATTGCCGCGTCCTCTTCGGTCGGAATCGAAATCGATGCCAACGCCATTCCGGTCCGGGAAGACGTCAAGGCGGCCTGCGAAACCCTCGGCATGGACCCGCTGTTCGTCGCCAACGAAGGCAAGCTGGTGGCAATGGTCGCCCCGGACACCGCCGATGCAGTACTGCAAGCCATGCGCACTGTTCCACAGGGCCGCGATGCCTGCATCATTGGCCGCGTGGTGGCGGCTCATCCCAATATGGCGATCCTTAAGACTGAAATCGGCGGCTCGCGCGTGCTAGACCTCCCATTCGTCGAGCAGCTTCCCCGAATTTGCTAACGCGCGCCAGCGCAAATAAACCGAACGAGGCCAAAACCAGCGCTAGGCTCGATGGCTCCGGAACCGCCGCAGCGGCCGGTGCCGTACCGGTAAGGCCCACCTCCTCAAGGTCAATAGTGTAATCGGTCACGCTGGTGTCGACGATGAAATCGCCATTGCCGGCGGGTATGTTATCGGTGCTCGTGACGGTGAACATCAAACTCCCTTCCGGTGTCGATGACGCCAGGCTCCCCTCGGTAATGAGATTGAGCAGTTCCGCCTCGGCGATAATTTGCGATGGGTCCGAAACGTCGCTGATTTGTCCGGTGCCCCCAGTCGAGAAGGCGATATCGCCGCCAGTTCCCGTGGTGGAAAACGTGGTCGTGCCATCCGCTACCGGCGTGCATGACGCTCCCATGCACGTCGCGAACGGCGCCGTCAAAGTCTCGGGCATACTCCCCGTCGCCAGAAGCGCTGTGATGCCGGAATAGATTCTCGGATCGAGCATCGTGGTCGCCTCAACCGAACCGAGCAAAGTCAGACCACCGTCATCGATTATGAGCGGTACGTTAGTTGCCAGATAATCGAAACTCGAGGCTCCCAGAGAGAAGGTCCCGTAAAGCAGATCCAAAGTGATCTGATCGATCGTTACTTCCCCGCCCCCATTCGTCCCAGCACCTGCAAAAGCTAGGACCGGGATAAACAGCCCAATAAGCCCAAATTTCCACCTCATCTTGCGCCCTCTCACGATTTTCGACTCCCAGCGCCTGCCAATGGAAGTTTCACGAGGAAACACCTTCTGACGTTACGTAACAGGCTTTTATTTTCAACGTGGTAGAATTAGTTCGTTGTGAGCAGTCCGGCGGCGACGTCCCGTGATTCTCTTCCCGATGCAGCCGCCATGCGGGCGGAACTCGATCGAATTCTCGCCAGCTCGGAATTCAGCGCTTCCGAACGCCGCAGCCGCCTTTTGAAGTACTTGGTCGAAAAGGCCATCGCCGGCGAACCGGTCAAAGAATACATCATCGGCGTTGACGTATTCGATAAGCCACCGGACTACGACCCGCGCATCGATCCGGCCGTGCGGGTGGAGATGAGCCGCGTTCGCGCCAGGCTGGCCGATTACTATGCCGGCGAAGGCCAGAGGAATCGCGAACGGCTGGAATTTCCAAAACGTAGCTACACACCGGCGCTGATTGAACCCCAACGGCCTCCCGACCAGCCGCTCAAGAATAAGTGGCCACTCCCCAGCGTCGCGGGGGTCGTCGGCTTGGCAGTCCTGCTGGCGGCCGCCGGAGTTGTGACCTGGCGCGTCGCCATGGGCCCGCGTAAGGTGCCGGACAATCCCCAGGCACGCGAGCTCTGCATCAAAGCCAGATTCTTTTGGAATAAGCGGACAGCAGAATCCTTGCGAACAAGCTTGGCTCTGTACCAGCAAGCGATCCGGCAGTGGCCGCGATACGCACCCGCCTATGCTGGAGAAGCATTGTGCTATGCGGTCCTGGCTACCAACAGCATACTTCCGGCCGAGCAAACCGGCAGCCAGGGCATCGATTCAGCGAGGGCCGCTCTCGCGCTCGATCCCAATGTCGCCGAGGCACACGCAGCCCTGGGGTGGCTGGCCTATAACATCCACTCCGACTGGCAGACCACTGACTTAGAACTGAAAAAGGCTGAGGAACTGGACCCCACCTTCGCCACGGCGCACCAGTGGCGCGCGCTGGGTCTCTTGTACGTCGGCAAAACGGATGAAGCGGCGCCTGAGATCGCCAGAGCAGTGCAGTTGGATCCGGTGTCTATGCCGCTGCTGGCAGCCGACGGCATGATCAGCTATTATCGCCGGCGCTATGACGAAACCATAGAAAAAGCCCACAAGATGCTCGCTATGGAACCGGCCTATCGGTCAGCGCACTTGATGCTAGGCGAAGCGTTGGAAGCCAAGCATGACTGGGGAGCCGCAGAACGCGAGTTTCGCACCGTCGCTTTGGCTTCGAGCGGCGATATGGAAGGCTCGGCGCGCCTGGCGCATCTTTACGCTCTCACCGGACGAATCGACCAATCCAAACAGATCCTCGCAAACCTGCTGAACCCGGCGCCGGATCAGTATGTCGATCCCTATCAGATCGTTTTCATCTTAACCGCGCTCGGTGAAAAAGAAACAGCACTGGACTGGCTCGAAAAAGCGGTGCGTCAGCACACCGCCAGCACTATTTTAGTGGACCCTTACCTTGATCCACTGCGCGGTGAGCCCCGCTTCCGGCAGTTGCTCACCCAAGCGCATCTGAATTGATGTCAGGATGCGCGGTTATCGCGAAGACGTCGCCTATATTCACGACTCCGGCTTTACCGATTTTGCTCGAGACGCCGCACCTGGCTTGTTGGATATCCTGCGCCGTCATGGCGTGAGGAGCGGGCTGGTGGTCGATCTCGGCTGCGGCAGCGGCCTCTGGGCTCGAGAACTGAATCGCGCCGGCTATGAAGTGCAGGGCGTGGATCAGTCACTCTCCATGATCCGGATCGCGCGCCGCGTAGCGCCACAAGCCAGCTTTCGAGTCGCGTCGCTCGCGACCGTCGAACTGCCCGCCTGCCACGCCATCACTTCCATCGGCGAATGCCTGAACTATAACTTCGATCAGCGGAACAGCCGTGTCGAACTGAGGCGTCTTTTTCGACGCGCTTATAGCGCGCTTCACCCGGGCGGAGTTTTCATCTTCGACATCGCCGAGCCGCATCGCATCCCCCAGAACCCGGAAAAAAAGTGGAGTGAAGGCCCGGATTGGGCCATTCTGGTATCCATCGAGGGCGAGCGCGCGCGAGCGATGCTACGCCGCCGCATCGTCACCTTTCGCCGAATCCGTAAAGCTTTCCGCCGTTCGGAAGAGACGCACCTGCTGCGCTTGTATGCCGCCGATGACCTGGTAACGGATCTTACGCGCTGCGGTTTCCGCGCGCGAAAGTTGAAGGCTTACGGCCGCTTTCAATTCCCGCGGGGAATTGCCGGTATTCTGGCCGTCAAGCCTCACTTAGGATAGGGATGTCCGCGCAGCGTAGCCAGCGCCCTGTAAATCTGCTCCGCCAGCATCACCCGGGCCAGTTCGTGCGGGAAGGTCATCGCGGATAGAGACAATAGAACGCCGTGCTGGGCGCGCCATTCCTCGGGAAGCCCGGTCGCGCCACCCACCAGAAAAACCAGGTCGCGCGATTCCTGTTCCGCCTTGGCGATCAGCGCCGCGAATTGCGCCGAGTCGAACGATCTCCCGGCCGGATCCAGCAGGATTTTCGAAGCGGAAGGGTGCTTGACCCATGGATCGAAGCGCTGCGGTTGGATCTCGCGCATCTCGCACCGCGCGTAGCGGCTGCAGCGCTTCAGATACTCTTCCGCCATGCTGTTGGCATGCGCGTCGCGCGGCTTGCCGACGAAGTAGACCAAAATTTTCATCAAACTGGCGCACGCCTTCTGCGCGTGGCGTGAAAGCTAATCGGTCAAGACGTGCAGCGTGTCCTTCTGAGGCGCCACGGTCTTGTGACCGTCCAGATCCAGATATCGCGGATCCAGCAGCCGGTCGGTTTCCAAGTTCCCCATGGCCGACAACAAGGTTTCCTTCAAGTGCGGGTAATCCTTTTCAATCTCGCTGAACAGCCCGCGGATGGTCTTCCGCACCGTGCCTGTACGCTGGGAGCACCCGCAGGGAACGATGGGCGCTCCTAAAGATGCTGCGAACCGGCTGGTGATTTCCTCCGTCACAAATGCCAATGGGCGGATCAGGCGAAACTCCTTGTCGCGCGAGTGCGTGACGGGCGGAAGCGCGCTCACGCGGCCGGTAAACAGCGCGTTGCGCAAAAAAGATTCGCAGAAATCATCGGCCGTGTGGCCGAACGCGATCACATTGGCGCCCAGGCCGCGCGCGATCTCATAAACCGCGCGCCGGCGATAACGGCTGCACAGGTCGCATCCGTGATCCGGCTGCTCTTTCAAAAGCCGCAGCGAAGGCCGATCCTCGACGTAGGTCCAAGCCACGCCGCGCTGCTTCAAGTAGTCGCCCAGCGGCTGGATAGGACGCAGAAACTTGCCTTGCTCCACCGTGAATGCGCAGACCGAGAATTCCACCGGCGCGCGCTGGGCTAGCAGCAGTAAGGCTTCCAGCAATGTGAGCGAATCTTTGCCGCCCGAAAGAGCCACCGCAACGCGATCCCCCTCGCGGATCATCTTGAAGCGCGCCACGGCCTCGCCCACTTTGCGCAAGAGTGTTTTT
>DATJWJ010000087.1:0-3339 GCA_035501355.1 Bryobacteraceae bacterium
GCGCCCGTGAGCATTCCGCGGCTGGCGGCCGCCCGCGCGGATACCAGCACGATGCTGTTCGCCCTCGCGCTGGCGGTCGTCAACGGTATCCTTTTCGGGTTGGCGCCGGCCCTGCGTATCGCCGGCGGACGCATCGCAGGCACGGCCCGTCAGGGCGTACGACTAAATTGTGAGCATCAAGCCGCCCTCCGCTCCCCGCGGCGCTCCCAAAAATCTTGAAATCGTGCACTTAGTCTTGCGCAGCGCAGGGCGACGATGGCGTTGGCTCCGGCGACGGTCCACCGCATACCAGCGCGTTTCAGTCGTGTGGCCACGATCACCTTGCAGCCGGCCTCTACGACGCCCGACCCGACGCACAACCCTTCGGCTTCGAACCTGGGGTATGCCATTCGCTCTCGATTGCGATGCAAGTATTGGAAACATTTCCGCGCCTCGTCCGAGCGATCCGCATGGCGGCGAATCGCCCGTAGCAGGTCATCGAAGCGGCCGGTATCGAGTTCCCGATGGCGCCGTTCGGACCACTTTCTGGCGGGCTGGGAACCGGCTCCGTAGAGGACGGCGCCCAGTTGGCTCAGATGTTCCTTAGCATGAAATTTGTCCACGATCTGAATAGCGCGCGGAAATAGTTCCTGGGCGATCTTCCAGATCCAAGCCGCGCCATCTCCGATCACCACCTGACGCGTGGCCTCGGTGAAGCAACGGCGGGTGGCCTCGCGCAAGACTCTTTGGGTGAATGCGGAGGTCACCTCGTTGGTGTCCAGGGTAGCTGCGCTTTCAATAGCAGCGGTATAGCTGACGGAACCCAGGTCGCGCACAGGCCGGTCCTGGGCGTCGCGGGATTCCGCGCTCCAACAGGTACACAGCTTGACCTCGCGCGTCTTGGCCGTCCCGTCCGGCTGCTTGCCGCTACGGCCCTTTACCTCCGCGGGACGCATGGGCACGCCGGTCCCGTCCACACCCAGGTAGAGCGTAGCAGGCGGGACTTCATCGGATCCGGGCGCAAGGTCGCGTTTCTCATCGGCCGCGATGTCGGCACCCAAAGCTTCCGCCGTCCGTTGCACCTGCTTGGCGTCCACCGCAACGCCGGCCAGTTCCTCTAATAACTGACTGCCCTCTTGAAAACTGACCATCGCGCCGACCGCCGCAATCATCCGCACGACGGCTGGGGAAAGACCACCCTGGATGCCGAGTTGTTGGTCACGCGGACAGAACCCGCCGCCGCAGTGACCGCAGTGATAGTAAGCCCGCTCCAGTTGGAGTTCTCCCAAGGCCGAGCGAACTCGTTTCTTGCGCCCGTCCACGTAGCGCGCCGCATGTCCGCAGCGGCAAGGCACGACCGCCTCCCGGCGGTCAGAGGTATCGGCATTCAAGCATTTCTCAATCAGGCGGGCTGCCCAGGCCAGCACCACCCGCCGCGCCGCCATCTCCAGTGCTTCAAAGTCCAGTTCCGGAACAGGTTGCCGACCCAGCAGCGCCAATAGTTCTGCGCTGATTTCAGCGCGAACTTCGCCGGCCAGCGTGTTTTTTTTTATCCCCATCGGCAGCCGATGGGGGCTGGCGCAAGCGCGCGTCGCAGATGCTTTCGTTGACCTGGACCAGTTCCCGCGCCAGTTCGCGGAAGCGCTTGTACTCCTCAATTTGGGCGCGGGTCTGCTCCACAGCCGGTCCCGCCGGGATGCCTTTGGTGACGGTCTTCCCGTTCACCTCACGGGTAAGTATCCAGTCTGGTCCATGTCCTGCGGCACCCCGTTTGGCGCAACGGCAGTTGGGTTTGCCGCACTTGCGGTAGCGTTCGACCAGAGAACCTGGTCGCATCTCGCCCACCTGGGCAATCTCAGCTTTCAAGGTGTGGCTCTGGGTTAAGAGTTGATCGATTTGCGTGTCATCAGCAGGCATGGAGGGCCTCCCTATCTGTAAGCGTATACCACTGCCAGAATTATAGCCGATTCCGCGACCCTATACCAACTCTCACTTCTGTGTCGTGCGCCCGGTGGCGTATGACACTTTGCGGCAATGTGAGATAATGGGAATCGTGGCAGAACACACCTCCCGCCGTCGAGTCCATAAACCCGAGAACGCCATGACTCACTGGACCAACGGCTTTGATATGGGCACCGTTCCAGACGAGGTCCTCTTCGCTGAAAGCGCACGGCGCATGCGCGCGCGTCAGAAGATCCCACCCCGCGCAGAGGTTTTGCGCCCCTGCCCAAAATGCGGCGCACCATACGGCGCGCGCAAATTGCGGGCACATATCCCGGGTTGTATGGGAACAGGCATCACAAAGGAAAATCCGAACCGGGTGATTCGCAAAATCAGCAATCCTGAAGACCAAGATGCTGAAAACTATCGTTACTGGCAGAGCCTTCCTATAGGAGAAAGGCTGGCAGCCGTCTGTGAGGTGACCGAGGCCGCGTACTCCATCCAGAAAGTCCGGTGAGATGTTCACTAAGGATATGAAAGACCTGATTCGCGCCTTCAACCGAAACGGCGTGGAATATCTGATCATCGGTGGTTTTGCCATGGGTGTACACGCACAGCCCCGCGCCACCAAAGATCTCGACCTGTTCATCCGCTCCGATGCCCGCAACAGCGCTGCGGTTTTCAAGGCGCTCGCCGAGTATGGAGCGCCCCTGCAGGGCCTCACAACAAAAGACCTACAGGATACGATCACTGGGCTGCAGATCGGCGTGCCGCCTAACCGCATAGATATCCTGCAGAAGATCGACGGAGTGACCTTTGCGGACGCCTGGAGATCGCGCGTCCAGGCTGTGATCGAAGGTGATATCCCAACATTTGTCATCTCTCGGGAACACTTGATACAAAACAAGCTTGCTTCCGGTCGGGCGCGGGATCTGCTCGACGTTCAGGAGATTCAGAGGGCTGCCGAGTATGCGTCGAAACAGGCTCTTCGGAAGAAAGCCACATCCATCTCCAAGAGCAGATCGAAAGGTTTGGAGCGTTGACCCACGGCGTCGGCCGACGCCGTGTGATACGAAAATGGTTTAAGTCCTACGAAGAGCAAACCTAGCTTGTGTCGTGTCCCATAAGTAGTTGACATAATAAGAAATTCGCTTTAACCTGGGGTATGGCCATCGGTCGCCCCAAAACCAAGCTTGTTTTAAGTGATGATGAGCGTATTCAGTTGTCCAGTCTGGCTCGATCGCGCACGCTGCCCCACGCCATCGTGGCTCGCGCGAGAGTCGTACTCTGGTCGGCGGATGGCGCCAGTAACACCGAAATCGCAAGCCGGCTTAAGTGGACCAAGGCCACCGTGGGGAAGTGGCGACGCCGTTTTATCGAACGGCGTTTGCCGGGACTGTATGACGAACTGCGTCCGGG
>DATJWJ010000088.1:0-15968 GCA_035501355.1 Bryobacteraceae bacterium
GCCGCAGCCTTCAATACCTGGAAGAAGCGCTGCCTATTCGCAAGGCGCTGGCATTTCCCGGATCCTATGCCAACACGCTCTACAACCTGGGCATGGCGCATCTGGATCTCGGCGAGTACCAGAAGGCGCTGGATGGCTTCAACGAAGCGCTGCCCATCTTCCGCAAGGAATCGCATCGCGTGGGCGAGGGCTACACGCTCCAGGGCCTCGCATCGGTTGCGCTCGAAATGGGCCGCGACGCCCAGGCGCAGAGCTTCCTGCTGCAGGCGCTCGAAATTCGCAGAAAAGCTTCCGACAAGCGTGGCGAGGCGGATGGATTGCTGAGGCTGGGCGCCATCGACGCCCGCCTGATCAATAACTCGAAAGCGATGGAGGAAGAGCGCCAGGCCCTGGCAATTGCTCAATCCGCCGGATACCAGCCCGAGCAGGCGCAGGCGCTGACGGCGCTGGGAGAAATCATGATCCGATCCGGCGACGCGGCCGGAGCGCTGGACTTGCTCGAGCAGGCCGCTGAGCTGAGCCGCAAGATCGGCGTCAAGCTGGCCGAATCGAATGCCCTCCATTTGGAAGGAAGAGCCCTAAGGCAACTCGGCCGGATTGACCCTGCGCGTCAAGAGTTGGAGCAGGCGCTGGTGCTTAGGCATAACGCCGGCGCCCTGTCCAGCGAAGCGGAAACGTTGTTCGAGCTGGCGTCGCTCGAGCGACAGGCGGGCACGCGCGATGATGCCGTCCGCCATTCCATGGCCGCGCTCGATCTGGTCGAATCGCTGCGTGCGAATTTCGGAAGCCGGCAGTCGCGCATCGAACTGGCCAGTTCCCGACGCAAGTATTACGACCTGGCCATCCAGATCGCCATGGACGCGCAAGATACCCGTGCCGCGTTCGAAATTAGCGAACGCGCCCGCGCGCGGGGCTTGCTCGACTTGCTGGCCGAAGCTGGCGTCGATCTGCACCATGGCGTCGATCCGGCGTTAGCGGACCGCGAGCGTCAAATCCAGGAATTGCTGGATGCCAAGCACGACCGCTTCCTGCGCCTCTTGGATTCGCCCCACAGCCCCGATCGCGAGGCCACGGCGCGCAAGGAAATCGACGAATTGGTGGATCGCTATGCGGAGATCGAAGGCCGCATCCGCGAAGCTAGTCCGGCTTACGCGGCCCTGACGCAACCTTCTCCCTTGACGCTCTCGGCGGCCGAATCCCTGCTTCCCGAACACGAGACCGCGCTGCTGGAGTTCTGGTTAGGTGAAACGCGCAGCTTCGTCTGGATTGTTTCGCGCACCAGTTGCCAGGGCTTCGCTCTGCCTCCCAGGCCGGTTGTGGAGGCCGCCTCTCGCCGTTTCTACCAGGCGCTTAACGCCCGCAACGAGCATGTCGAGCTATCGCTCGCCGAGCTGCAGCGCGCTGCCGCCCAGCTGCACGGCCTGCTCGATCCGGCGCTGGAAGCTTCCGCTGGATTTCGCCGCTGGTGGATCGTTGCCGACGGCGCGCTCGAATACGTTCCATTCGCCGCCCTGCCCGATCAAAACTCTCCTTTGGCGCTCCGCCACGAAATCCTGGAGCTACCCTCCGCATCCGCGTTGGCCGAGGTTCGCCGCGAGACAGCCGGGCGCCGTCCGGCTCTGCAGGAAATTGCGGTCTTTGCCGATCCGGTCTTCCGAGCCGACGACGAGCGTGTACGGGGCTCTCAGACCACGCCGCCCACGCCCGAGGACGACGTCCTGACGCGCGCCGCCGAAGAGTCAGGCTTCGGCTCGCTGGTGCGGCTGCATTTCTCTCGCGAGGAAGCGCAGGCCATCGACCGGCTGACTCCCGCCGGGCAAAAATGGATTGCGCTCGACTTCGACGCCAGCCGCGCTTCCGCCGAGGAACCCAAGTTGAGCCGCTATCGAATTGTGCACTTCGCAACGCACGGGCTTATCGACAGCCGGCATCCTGATTTGTCGGGCATCGTCCTTTCCTTGGTGGATCGGCAAGGCCGGCCCCAGAATGGCTTCCTGCGCCTGCACGAGATTTACGACTTGAAGTTGAATGCCGATTTGGTGGTCTTGAGCGCTTGCCAAACTGCGCTCGGCGAGTCCGTGCGCAGTGAAGGCATGATCGGGCTGACACGCGGTTTCATGTTCGCGGGCGCACCTCAGGTTTTGGCCAGCCTGTGGAGTGTCCAGGATCGCGCCAGCGCCGAATTTATGCGTTACTTTTACGACGCCTTGCTCCGCCGCAGCCTGCCGCCAGGGGCCGCGCTCCAATCCGCCCAGCTCTCCATGCAGCGTAACCCGCGTTGGAGCGACCCCTACTATTGGTCCGCTTTTGTTCTCGAAGGCGCCAAGTGAACGCTTCGCGCCTATCTGCTATGGTTCTGAAGTAGCCGAGTTCATGAACGACTCTCCAAGTGACGCACCAGCGCGGAAACATTGGGAGCTGAGCCGCGAGGCGTTGGATTGCCTGCTCGAGCGTTTGGACACCAACCGCGAAGCGGCCAGCTTGCTCTACGAGGCCTTGCGGGCGCGCTTGATCGATCTGTTCGCCTGGGAAGGCGACCCGGAACCTGAGCACTTAGCCGACGAAACTCTGAACCGTCTCGCGCGGCGCCTCTCGGATGGCGAGCCCATCCGGAACCTGAGTCACTACGCCATCGGAATCGCCCGCCTCGTGCTGCACGAAGCCGTGCGCTCCCGTCAGAAGAAAGACGTGGCCCTGCGCGAGATCGAATCCCGAGCCCTCGCGCCGAAAGCGGACCAGATGGCGATGGAAGAAATGAACCGCTGCCTTCAGACGCTGCCGGCTGAAAATCGCGATCTGATCGAGCGCTACTATTCGGGCGACCGCGCCAAGCTGGCCCGGTCTCTCGGCATTTCGATGAATGCGCTGCGGAACCGCGCTTTGCGCATCCGCGAGCGCTTGCTGGATTGCATGCAACGCGGGCGTGATATCAAACCAGGATCGGGACACCGTGAATAGTGAAGACTTGATCGCCTACTTGTTGCACGAAACCGCCGAGGAAGAGAGGCTGGCCTTCTCCGAGAAGTGGATGTCCGACCCGGAACTTCACGAACAACTCAAGATGGCTGAAGCTGAATTGCTAGACGCCTACGTCCGCGAGGAAGTCGGGCCGGAGCGCCGGCGCCGAATCGAGACCTACCTGCTGGGCTCGGACCGGCAGCGCCAGAAGCTATCGCTCGCACTATCTCTGCACCAGGCCCTGCCTCGCCAGCGCGCGACTCCCTGGGCCGCCATAGCGGCTGCGGCGTGCATCGTTCTTGCCGGCGGAACCGCGTGGCTCGCCACCGAAAACTCACGTCTGAACCGCCAGTTGGCCGAAGCCCGCGTCGAGGTGGAACGCCAGCGCGCTGCCGGACCCACCTTCTCGCTCACACTACCCAACGACGCCGTGCGCGGCGCCGAACGGGAAACCTCCCTGGCCCTCCCGTCCAGCGCCCAGGCAGTCCGCCTCGAGCTGGGTTTGGAACCGGCGGACCGAAGTGCTTCCGCCGAGGTTGAGATTTCTCTCGCCGGCCGAGTGGTCTGGAGCCAGCATCCCGTTCCAGAGCAGTCCCGCGACGGCAGGCTCGCGGCAATCGTGTGGATTCCCTCGGCGGTTCTGACGCCAGGACGCTACGAAGTCAAGCTGTCTTCAAACGGAAGCGCCCTGGCGTACTATCACTTCAACGTCACGCCGCGCGCCGAACGCTGAAGCGGCGCGCAAATGCCAAAGCAACCAAGCCGGACGCTAAAATCCAGACCGTGCTCGGCTCGGGTACCGGGGAAATGGAACCAGAAGTAAGGTCCCGCACCTGCACCGCCGACGTCAGAGCGTAGGTATTGGTGCCCCCGAGAAATAGCGTCTCCGAAGTGCTGTCTGCCGTAAACGTGCCCGTGATGTATTGCGGCACAGTTGTGCTGTAGCCGGTATTCAAGGCTCCGCTAACGTCCGTGCCGTCACTATAAGTGGTCGGAAACTGATTGTTCCACCAAGGCTCGAAAATTTGAACCTCGTACTGATCTCCCGAGATCAGGCCCCCTAGAATGATCTCCATGTTGCCCGTGCCCTCGTAGTCGGCAGTGTCGGTCAAGGTCTGATAGCTCGAATTCCAGCCGCCCGGCGCGCTCCCGGCCGCGGCGTTAAACCCGTCTACGTTGTCGAATGTGATGTCAGACCCGTCCGCGAAAGTGCCCGGGTTGCTGGAATTGGTAGAATGCGCGAACACCACGCCGTTCAGCGTCACGTCCACCAGCCCGGCGAAAGCGGATTCCAGAAAGGTGCCTGCTGTCACGACGTCGCCTGCATTGCCTGTCTCGTTGGTCGGCGATCCCCAAGTAATTTCAGACGCCTGCATGGCCCACGCTGTCGCAGCCACCAGGAGTGCCCCCCGTAAACTGACTAGAATAAACCTGCCGGCGTTCCGGCCGACTTCGTCAAACATGTGATGATCTCCTATTTGGTTAAGTAGTTGTACGGCCGCGACTCCGCGGTTCGGATTCGCTCCATTTTTGGGTGTCGCCAATCAGGCAATCATCACGATTCCGATTTCGGATTTTCGGTTCCAGTGGTACTAGCGAGGAGGGAGGTTGACGCGGTGGCGCCGGATTAGCGTTCTAGTCGCCGCGGCCCGTGGCGATCAGGACCACGCCACCGAGCAGCACAACCGCGCCTGCGATTGGTCCGTATGGCACGTTGTGCGTCTTATCCCGCGTGGCGTGGATGGGACCGACATCCACCACCGTTTCTCTGGTCTTAAAGCCTAAGAATCCCCACACCATCACTATCAAACCCAACACGACGAGAACAGCGCCCATAGTTTTTTTCATTTGAAAATCTCCGTTGAAGGCCCGATCTTGTACAAACAGCTTGGGCGCCGGAGAGGGTTCCGGCGCCCACATCAGCCGGCTTGCTCCGTCACACTCTACGCGTGACGTGCGCGACCAGCGAAATAACGAACAGCACCAGGAAAATGAAGAACAGAATCTTCGCGACCCCAGCCGCGAGCAGCGAGATCCCCGTGAACCCAAAAACCGCGGCGAGAATCGCTATCAGCAAGAACAACAAAGCCCAGTAGAGCATGCGAAACTCCTTTCGTCGGTTCTCCATACTGCAGCTTTGCTGCCAGTGATTGAACTCTATAAGAAAGAGCAGCATAGAGAACTGACAGCCCATTTCAACGGATGAAATTTACTGTACGGCGCCGGGTAACAAAGTAAGAAAGGGAGGCAAGCTATCATGAATGCTATGTCCACGGTTTCACCGCTTCAGCCGGAGACCAGCGCCTTGGAACGCATCCAAAAACTGGAATCCGAGTACCTGCTGCAAAATTACGCGCGCTATCCGCTCCTGCTCCAGCGGGGAAAAGGCTGCTACGTTTTCGACGCCTCCGGCAAGCGCTATCTGGATTTCATCGCCGGCATCGGCGTGAACGCCCTCGGTCACGCCCATCCGCGCCTGGTCAAGACCATCCGCGCGCAAGCCGGCGTGCTGCTGCACACTTCCAACCTTTATTACCACGAGTATCAAGGCCCGCTGGCCGCGCGGCTGGCGAACATCAGCGGATTGCAGCGCACGTTTTTCTGCAACTCCGGTACCGAGGCCATGGAAGGCGCACTCAAGATGATCCGGTCGCACGGCCGCAAGATCTCGCCGGAAAAGCACGAAGTAATCTCGCTGCACAATTCTTTCCATGGCAGGACCTTCGGCTCGCTTTCCATCACCGGCCAGGAAAAATACCGGCGGGATTTTGAGCCTTTGCTGCCCGGCGCGAAGTTCGTTCCGGCCAACGACATCACCGCCCTCGAACAGATGTTCAGCGAACGTACCGCCGGCATCGTGATCGAATGGATCCAGGGCGAAGGCGGCATTTTCCCGATGGCCACCGAGTACGCCCGCAAGGCGCGCGAACTCGCCGACCGCTTCGATGCGCTGCTGGTGTTCGATGAGATCCAATGCGGTGTGGGCCGCGTGGGCAAGTACTTCGCCTATCAGCTCGCCGACCCGATAGTTCTGCCCGATATCATGGTTGCGGCCAAGCCATTGGCCTGCGGGATTCCGCTCGGGGTCATCGTGGCCAACGAACGCGCCGCGAAGGCCATCGGTGCCGGCATGCATGGCTCAACTTTCGGCGGCGGACCGCTGGCCTGCCGTGTGGCCCTCGACTTCCTGGACATTTTGGAAGGCTTGCTGCCCCACATAGACCAGGCCGGCGCGTACTTCCGCGGCAAGCTCGACGCGCTGCGCCCTCGCTTTCCATTCATTAAAGAAGTTCGCGGCCGCGGCCTGATGGTCGGCATGGACCTCAGTATTCCCGGAAAGCAGATTATTCTGGATGCCATGCAAGATGGCCTCTTGCTCAATTGCACGCACGACACCGTGCTTCGATTCCTGCCGCCTTACATCGTCAGCGAGAAAGAAATCGACCGCGCCGTGCGAATCCTGCAGAAGGCGCTGAAGGCCGCCGCTAAGCGCGGCGATGCCAGTTGAGCCTCGAGGACTGGAATCGGCGCTACCAGGCCGGCCAGCAATTGTTTGAAACGCCGGCGCCGCTGGTGGAAGAATTCGCCGGACCTCTCGAGCCCGGCAGGGCGCTCGATTTAGCCTGCGGGCCGGGCCGCAACGCGCTGTTTCTGGCTGAGCACGGCTGGCGCGTCACCGCTGTCGATGGATCTCCGCTAGCAGTCGATCTTTTGCGCCAGCGCGCCCGCGCGAAAAATCTGAATATCGACGCGCACGTCGCCGATCTGGAATGGGGCCAATACGACATTCCGCCCGCCACATTTGATCTGATCGTCGACGCTTACTATCTGCAGCGCGATCTGATCCCGGCCATGCAGCGCGGCGTGCGCCCCGGCGGAACGATCATCGCGATCGTACACCTGGCCGATCCCGGCCAACCGCATGGAACGCCCACCCGCGCCACACCCGGCGAATTACGCGCTCACTTCGCCGGCTGGAACATCCTTCATTACTTTGAAGGCACGCCGCACGAGTCCTGCCACCAGCGCGCGGTGGCTGAGATCGTCGCGCGAAAACCGGTCGAAGAACCGATACCAGGCTGATTACTTGCTTGCCGCGCCGTTCAGAAAGCTCACCAGGTTGCCGACGTCGCCAGCCTGCAAAACCGGCCATTGCGCGCCCGATTCCTCCACGCGATCCAGCATGTGAGGGCCGTGTCTCCAAAGCGCCGTAGTAAATGAAACGGTGGTGAAGGTCTCGTGGCCAGGCGGAAGCCGCGGACCCTGCTTGGTGCCTTGCGCCCGCGGTCCATGGCATTGGGCGCAACCACGCTCGGAAAATACGCGCTCGCCAACCAAAGCCGTGCCGGAGGGCTCATAGTAGCGCAGGCTCGCCAGGAAGGTGCGCACATCGGCGGCTTCGTCCCCTTGGAGCAGCGGCAACGTAGTTCCAGCGTCGCGAACTTTCCGCAGCATCGCGGGTGCATGATTCCACAACACCGCCGCAAATTCAGCTTCACCGATAGGAAGATCGTGCTCGGGTCCCAAGGGCGGCCCAATGGCGCCACCCTGCCCGCGGACGGCATGGCATTCGCTGCATTTGCGCCCGAACACCTGCCAGCCCTTCCCGGCGTTTCCGTGGAGCTGGTCTCTCCGCGCGGCAGGTTCAGCCGCGCCACTGGCGTAGGCGATTAGATCGTTCATCTCGCTGCCGTTGAATTGCGGCCAGCGGCCCAGCGCTTTAGTCACCGGATCAACCATGGCCTGGGCGTGATTCCACATGGCCCGCGTCCATGCGCTGGTGCCAAACACCGCCAGCGTTGACAGATCGGGCGCGGAGCTGCCACCCGACCCGCGAACCGAATGACAATGCGAGCACCCCTTGTCGTGGAACACGCGCTGGCCCGCGTTCAAATCGCCGGGACGGTCTACGCTCCCCGCCTGGTATAAGAACGCCAGGATATCGGCCATTTCCGCGGTGTTCAGTTGAGGATAAGCGACATTGCCATGCCGCATCTGCCGGAACATGCCCGGCGCGTGATTCCACAGAACCGCCGTGAGCCAGCCCATGGCCGGAGCACCGGGACGCGTTCCCGAGAGATCGGGAGCAACGCCGCCACCCGACCCGTTAATGGAATGACAGGTGGAACAGCGTTTGTTCCCAAAGAACAGCGCGGCGCCTTTCTCCGGTACTCCCACAATGTAAGCGGGAGTTCGGCCCGCGCGCCACCGTTGCCACACCGGGATCATGACCGCCGCCGCGACCACAATCAGCGCGGCGGCGATCCAAAGCCGCGTTCTCGCGATAGTTGCTGGCATACAGGCTCTCCTTTCGAGCGTGAACAGCGTCAGCCAACCATTCCACCGGCGAGCCAGCCGCTGTTATTGCTTAAGCGTGCGTACGAATGCCACTACGTCCGCAACTTGCTTGTCGTCCAACCCGCCCACCGGCTTCATCTTGCCGTGACCTTCGGTGACCACCTTCTTGATATCGGCGTCGGACAGGGATTGAATTTCCTTCGACCCCAGCGGCTGCATGGTGACGTTGAACATTTTCGCGATGGATGCTTTGCCTTCACCATTGGGGCCATGGCAGGCCTGGCACTTGGCGGCAAATACAGCTTTACCTTCTGGAGCGCCTGCGTAGGCCAAGCTCAAGCAAGCTGCCAGGGAAATAGTAGCGAGCGTAATGATTTTCATGATGAGTTATCTCCATTGTTGAGAGTTGAGTGCTTCAAAAAACATTTAGAGATCACCTGGGCGTGGTCGACGCATCCCGAGGCAAGCCGCCTTTGGGTTCGAGCCGGCGAATCAGGGCCCAAATGGCGAAAATGGTGATCCCGATAAACACCACCGATATCGCCAGACCCATGCGGCGGACATCTTTTTCGTGCAGCGCAGCCTGGCCGGCGTGCAAAGTTTCACTGGCCACGGCCATACCGGCATCGATCGGCTTCTTCATGTCCACAGGTTGAAAAGCATGCAGCGCCAGGCGCGCTTTGACCAGGTCATCGCGGCCGTCACTGAGTTTCGCCTGCGCTTCGGACACTTCCATGCCGGCTTTGTCTGCTTCAGCCAGCACGGATTCAGAATGCTTCAGAGCCGAATCCAAGCCGTCCAGCCACCCGGCCATCTCGACGGCGGTTTTGGCGCCCGGCGTACCGGCATCGTGACATTGCGAGCAGACTGCCTTGGGCCCTTCCAGCATCGCCGTGGACGGCTGATGGATGCCATGGTTGCTGTGGCACACGATGCACCCCCCGCCGCCGGACGCGGCCGAGAAGATCGGCTCGTGCACGCTCTTTTGGTAAAGTTGCGCGAACAGCACGTGACACGATCCGCACACCGCCGCCACGGATTCAACTTGCGGCGGCTTGGCGCCGTGGTTGCCATGACAGGACGCGCAGGTGGGAGCCGAAAGATCGCCGCGCACTTTGAGCGCGTTCCAATGCACGCTGGTTTGGTATTCGGCGAATTGATTGGTCGGGATGCCGTATTTGGCCATCTTCTTCGAGTCAGCGTGGCAGCGCGCGCAGGTCTCCGGCAGATGCAGCGGATATACCGGCGCCGCTGGATCCTTCACCGCGCGAATCTCGTGCACGCTGTGACAGTCGATGCAAGTCGCTACGTTCTCGTCGCCTTCGGCCAGGCGCTTGCCATGCACGCTGGTTTGATAGAGTTCGAATTGATCCACGCGTTGTTGCGGCCGGAATTTCCGCATGAAGTTCGGGTCGCTGTGACAGCGCGCGCACAGCTTCGGGATCGCGGTTCGGGCCGGCTTGCCGATAAATCCCTTGGCCGGATTCATGGCCACGCCCGGATCATCGCTCGCGGGATCGCCGCCATGGCAGTCCGCGCAACCCAAGCCGTTCGTTGTGTGGACATCGTTCTTGATGAGGAGAGCGGGCCGCTGCGCCTCGCCATCCAGAGCGGAATGACAATTGAGACAACTGTTCTTAGCAGCCTGTTGAGCCAGCAGGCCGAGAGGCGCAAGCAGCAATGCGATGAATGGCGCTCTCATTTCACATACCCCAAGACTGTAAACGCCGCCAGATAACTGACCATCACCACTCCCGCTCCTGCCACTAAACGCGTCCGCGCCGCGCCCACCTGATCGGTTCCCCAAAACGGAAGCAGCGCCCATCCCAACGCCAGCAGACCAAAGCCGAGAATTCCTAGAATCTCGCCTTCGAAAATCCAGACATGACTCGGTATCAGCTTGAGCGTGTAGAACTGCGCCAGGAAATACCATTCCGGACGGATGCCCGCCGGAGCCGAGGCGAACGGGTCGGCCTTGTCGCCCAATTCCCAGGGAAAGATGGCTGCCAACGCGCCCAGAGCCGCCAGCGCGCAGTACCAAACCATCAGCTCGCGCAGAAAGAAATTCGGGAAAAACCTCATCTGCCTGACTCCCGATGGTCCAATCCAGGGTGGTGTGCTCATGCCGTGCTGTTGGACCAGCAGGATGTGAAGTCCGACCAGCAGCAGCGCCGTCAGCGGCAAGATCATCACATGAAACGCGAAGAAGCGCGTCAACGTCGCCCCGCCGACGTCGTCGCCTCCGCGCAGAAAGCGCGCGATGGCCGGGCCCACCAGCGGTGCGTTGGCGGCCACGTCCGTGCCAACCTTGGTCGCAAAATAAGAAATCTTGTTCCAGGGAAGTAGATAGCCGCTGAATCCGAAAAACAGCATCAGGCCCAGCAACGCGATCCCCGTCAGCCAGGTCAATTCCCTGGGCTTGCGGTAGGCGTGCGTGAACACCACGCTGAACATGTGCACGAATGCGATGAAGATCAGCAGATTGGCGGACCAGCTATGGATGGACCGGATCAGCCAGCCGAACTGGACACGCGTCATGATGAACTGCACGCTCTCGAAAGCTTCGCTGACCGTGGGCCGGTAGTACAGCATCAGCAAAATGCCCGTGATTATCTGGATGGCGAACAAGAACAATGTCATTCCGCCGAAGTAATACCAGCGGGTGGCCGAGTGCACCGGCACGGTCTTGTGCCCGATCGCCTCGCGGACCGCGCTCAGGTCCAGCCTTTCTTCCAGCCAGCTTGCCGCTTTCGCTCTCGCTTCCGTGGCAGTCAATTTATTCCCTCAGGCCCGGCGCGATATCACAACTTCGTCGCCGCGCACTTTCACCGCATACTCGTCCAGCGGTTTGGGAGGAGGACCGGAGACCACCCGCCCGGTTAGGTCGTACATGCCGTTGTGGCAGGCGCACCAGATCAGCCGGGTCGAGGGTTGATACTGCACAGTGCAGTTCAGATGCGTGCACACCGCCGAGAGCGCTTTCCACTCTGTATCGCTGACGCGCACCAGCAAGGCGGGCTTGTTGCCGAACCTGACGATCTTGCCGGAATTCGGCTTAAGATCCTCGACTTTGCCGCCAGACACCTCGTCTACAGCGGCTTCAGAAATATGCGGAGGATTAAGAAAATGGATGACGGGATAGAAAAACGAAGCCAGTGAGGCCGCCACGCCACCGCCTAGAAGCCAGGACAGCAGTGACCGGCGGCTCTGCTCAGGGTCATTGCTGGGCGCAGCGCCTGACAGGCCCTCGGCCGACTTTCCACATTGCTGGCAACCCTGCTGCCCGTCCTTCTCCATGCCTTGCCTCCTTGGTTTCGCGGAGACCTTAAGCACGTTGCCATCCAGAAAATCGCGGTTGCCCCTCGAGCCGGCACGCCGGCCCACCTAACCGAGCCGCACCTCAGCGCGAATTCAAATACGCGATCAGATTGGCCATCTCGTCCTGCGATAGCTGGGGCCAAGCGATGTGTTTCTCTTGCATTTTGGCCAGCATGGTAGGGCCATGCTGCCAGAGCACCGCCACCATGCTGATGGCCGAGAACGATTGCGCGGGTTTGGACAGGCTGGGAGCTCCCGAGGCGGGATCGTTGTGGCAGACCGCGCATTTCTTCGATTCGAAGACTTTGCGACCGCGCGCGGCGTCACCGTGGGTGGCAAAAAACTGCTTGGCCCACACATAGCCGATCAGTTGCCTCCATTCGGCCAGTGTCAACTCAGGCGGCGGCTGGCGCATCTGCGGCGCGTGATTCCACATCGCAGCGGCGATATCCGTCAACGTGCTATCGCCTAAACGGTTTTCGAGCGCCAGCTTCCCGACGTGGCAGGTGATACAGCCTTTCTCGCGGAAAAGAGCTTCCCCGTTTCCCCCGGAAGGCAGATCCACGACAGCTTCGCCCCCGCGCGTCTGCGGCAGGTTCTGAAGATAGACCAGCATATCGTCCAAATCTTGCGACGTCAGTTGCGGCCAGGCGATGCCGCGCGACGCCATGGCGTTGTGCATTTGTAATTGATGATTCCACATGCGCTGGATCAAAAGAATCGGAGCCTGGAGCGATTCCCATTTCTCCACCGGCGGCGCTATACCGCCGCCCGAAGCTGTCAGCGAGTGGCAATCGATGCAATGTTTTTCCTGGAACAAGCGCTTGCCTCGCTCCGCTTCGCCCGGCTTCTCGAAAAAGCGCGCCGCGTAAAAATACGCGAACAGATCGGCGGCTTGGTCGCTGCTGACTTTGGGTGGCGTGATGTTCTCTTTGCTCATCGCCGCCCACATCACCGGTGCGTGACTCCACATCCGCGCAGCGATGCCTGCGGGTGTATAGTCGCGGTCCAGCCGCCGGCCTAGATCCGGGGCCTTCTGCGCGCCCACGCCTTTCAGCGCGTGGCAGTTCACACAACCTTGCGTTCGAAAAAAATCCGCGCCGCGTCGCGCGTCCGCGTCCCCCCAAATCGGGAGAGCGATGACTGCCGCTATTAGCGGCAGGTAGTGAATCCGCAACATAGACACAAGCTTCCCTCTCCTAGCAGATCATAAGCCTAAGGAGCTGATGTCGGTTTGTCAATCACTTATCTGGGCGTTTGCCCCAAAGGACTGGGTGTCCTTCCGCCAATTTTGCGTTATATGACCCATCCCATCGGACATAAAATTCTATATCCCAATCGGGCACCGAACCAGTCGGTAGATCCATTTCGGATAGCCGATCCTTGCGACAGTCAATGAAATCAATCGACTAGATGGGGTCGGACGTGGCCGACGACTTGCTCGGGTTTCGTCGCTGGGAGGCGACCGAGTGCCAGCTTGGGTCGCCGTGTCATCGAGCGGCTCAGCTTCGATCGTTCTCCCAGCAGCAATAGAATTGCTGGCTTTGTTCCCACCGTCTACCGCCATTTGGCCTAGAACCGACTAGCAGGATCAACCGATCTTTCAAATCATCGATCGCACACCAAGCAGCAACCCGGTTATAATCATTCATAGGCATGAATAATTATTCCAAGCCACAACGCGCAGGGATTGTCGGCTTTCGCGGTTACAGCGGCTCGGAACTCGTCCGGTTGCTTAGGCATCATCCGCGTGTCGAGCCGGTGCTACTCGAGCACCGCAAGGATTTCGAAGAACGCCCCCAGCCGCTCAACGCGCTCCAGCCGGCGCGTGTCGCCTTTACGCACGACGTGGTGAAATCGGAAGGCCTCGCGCTGGTATTCCTGGCTACACCTGCCGACGTATCGATGGAACTTGCGCCCGAACTCCTGTCGGCCGGCGCCAAGGTAGTCGACTTGAGCGGAGCGTTTCGATTCCGCGACGCCGCCACCTATTCGCGCTGGTACAAGGAACAGCACACCGCTCCGGATCTGCTGCGCGAAGCCGTTTATGGCCTGCCTGAGTTTTGCCGCCAGCTTATCTCGGGCGCCAGGCTCGTCGCCAACCCAGGTTGCTATCCGACGGCGGCCAATCTGGCTATTCAACCTCTGATTTCGAGCGGCGTCGTGGACCGCGGCGCGGGTATCGTCTGCGATGCGAAGTCAGGCGTAAGCGGCGCCGGCCGCAAAGTAGCTCTCAGCACCAGCTTTTGCGAGGTGACCGCGAATTTTTCCGCTTACTCGGTGCTGGATCACCGGCACGTGCCCGAAATCCTCATGACCTCGAAGCTCGACGAGTGTGAGCTGAGCTTCACCGCGCATCTGCTTCCCATCGACCGCGGGATTCTGGAGACCATCTACTTCCGCGCCCGCAATGTTCCAAGCGCGGACAGCTTACTCGGAATCTACAGCGAGCGCTACAAGAACGAGCCCTTCATTCGCCTGTACCCGGCCGGCACACTGCCCGACGTCCGCGGCGTGGATCGTACCAACTTCTGCGACATCGGCGTTCGCTTCGATTCCGCCAGCGGGCGCACCGTCGTGGTCACCGCCATCGACAATCTGGTGAAGGGCGCCGCGGGCCAGGCCATCCAGAATATGAACCTGATGCTCGGCCTGGAAGAAACGGAGGGCCTGCTGTGAAGGTTCTAATCAAAATCGGCGGCACTTTGCTCGATTCGCCCGAATCCAGGAACCGGCTGGCCGCTGAAATCGGCGCTGCGGTCAAGGATGGGTTGAGCGCCGTGGTCGTGCATGGTGGCGGTAAGCAGGTAACGCGCTTCCTCGCCGAGCACGGCATTGAGAGCCGCTTTATCCAAGGACTGCGCGTGACCACTCCTGCCGTGTTGGACTCCGTTCTCAAAGTGTTGGCGGGCGTCGTGAACCAAGAACTGGTAGCGGCTTTCATCGCCTCCGGTTCGAGCGCGGTGGGATTAACTGGAATGGACGCGCTGTTAGCTCCGGCCGAGCCCATGGGCGAAGAACTGGGATCAGTCGGAAAACCCATCCCGTCTAGCGGCCAATTGCTTAACCTCCTGCTGAAAAACGGCTATCTCCCAGTGGTCGCGTGTTTGGCCGGAGACCGGCACGGCCATTTCTATAACGTGAACGCGGACCAAATGGCCGCGGCGGTTGCGGAATCTATTGAGGCTGCCAAGCTTTTTTTCTTGACCGATGTGGATGGAGTGAAAGGCCAGGATGGCGCGATTCTGGCGGAGATGTCGCCCCAATGTTGCCGGAATTTGATCGACAGCGGCGTCGCCAGCGGCGGCATGCAAGCCAAGCTCGAAGCGGCCGCCCAAGCCGTTCGCCAGGGACTTGGCGAGGTGCGAATTGCTCCCGGTTCGGTCCCGGATGTAATTCGTAAGCTCCTGGATGGCGCTCCACTCGGTACGCGATTGGTCCACGAGCTAGGAAGGGTGTCACATGGTTAGCGCCGCTCTTTACGATTCGCAAGTTTCCGCCGCTTCCGGCCCGCTCATCCTGCGAAAAGCGACCATGAGCGATATCCACGACGTGTTGAAACTGGTTAACGCTTACGCCGCCAATGGGATCATGCTCCCCAGAACGGAATTCGAAATGTCGGAGAACATTCGCGACTTCAGCGTGGCCTATATCGGGACACGGCTGGCGGGTTGCGGGGCATTGCATTTTTATACCCCCACATCCGCGGAGGTACGGTCCTTGGCCGTCGACCCCACCCTGAAATCGCAAGGCGTAGGGCGTCGGATAATTCAACATTTGGAAGGTGAAGCACTCGAAAACGGTTTGCATGCTATCTTTGCGTTCACCTATGTTAAGGAATTCTTTCAAAAACTCGGCTTTCACGAAGTGGAGCGTGGCGAACTCCCGCTAAAAGTGTGGAAAGACTGCGTGCGCTGTCCAAAGTTTCAATGCTGCGATGAAATTGCGATGCTCAAGGAGCTGCGCGCTCATCCCATCCTTTCGGCCGCTCGTGATCCGGATAATGAATTGATTCAATTACCCAATTTGAAATTGGATTAGGCCGCGATTTCAAACTCAGATCCTTTTTTTTCTTCCATCGATAGGACCGCTACAAAGATCCAGCCGGCCTGTACCAATACACGCAGCCAGATAGCCCTTTAAGGCTATTCTCGGCGCGTGAAAAGATATCTTGAGAACTTTTCTCACCAATTTCCACAAAGCCGGGGTATACTTTATAAACGTTGATGTACCCTGCGAAGGACGAGAATGGGATGCGTGCTCAAACCATCGATGTTAAACAGGCAGCAGGGAGAATCCTGTGCTGCACAATTTTCCGGGCTGGCGGAAAAAAGCTATTGGCCAAAGGCCACGTAATTAGCGACGAAGACGCTAAGATGCTCGAAACGGAGGGA
>DATJWJ010000089.1:0-27925 GCA_035501355.1 Bryobacteraceae bacterium
AAGGAATCCAACCATCGCGCTCTGCATCTCGGCTACGATTACGCCAAAGAGCGCCTGGAGTGTCCGCTGCCGTTTCATCTGGAAACGATGGACGCGAACAGCGACAAGATCCTGATCGACGGTAATACCGCCATCGCGCTCGGCTGCGTGTACGCCGGCGCCACCGTCGCCGCCTGGTATCCCATCACGCCCTCCACCTCCGCCATGGACGCCTTCAAAGGCTTCTGCGAGAAATATCGCAAGGATCCCGAGACCGGCAAGAACAACTACATCATCATTCAGGCCGAAGACGAGCTGGCCGCCATCGGCATGGTGATCGGCGCGGCTTGGAACGGCGCGCGTGCCTTTACCTCCACCGCCGGCCCCGGCATTTCGCTGATGAACGAGTTGATCGGCTTGGCTTACTACGCCGAAATTCCCGCCGTCATCATCGACGTCCAGCGCGTCGGCCCCTCCACCGGAATGCCCACGCGCACCCAGCAGGGCGATATCCTCGAATGCGCCTACGCTTCGCACGGCGACACCAAACACATTCTGCTTTTCCCCTCCAACCCGGCCGAGTGTTTCGAAGTAGCCCCCAAAGCGTTTGACCTCGCCGAGAAATTCCAGACGCCGGTCTTCATCCTCACGGATCTCGACATCGGCATGAACGATTGGGTGGTGCCGCGCCTCAAGTGGGACGATTCCTATCGGCCCGATCGCGGCCGCGTCCTCAGCGCCGAAGAGCTCGAAAAAATCACCAAGTTCACCCGCTATTCGCCGGAAGACGAAAATCAGGTCGCCGCCCGCACGCTCCCCGGCGTTCACGCCAAGGGATCTTTCTTCACTCGCGGCTCGGGCCACAACAAATACGGCGGCTACACCGAAATGCCCGAGGAATACCGCGAGGTGATGGATCGGCTGGCGCGCAAACACAAGGCCGCCGCCAAGTTTGTCCCGTCGCCCATCATCCATCGCCACGCCGGCGCTAACTTCGGCGTCATTACACTGGGCGGCTGCGATCTGGCCGTCCGCGAAGCCCTGGACCGCCTGGCCGAACAAGGTGTGCTCGCCGATTTCATGCGCATCCGCGGCTTTCCATTCGACGAAACCGTCCAGTCCTTCCTCGACACCCACTATTTCTGCTTCGTCGTCGAACAAAACCGCGACGCCCAACTGCGCACCTTGCTGACGCTCGAAACGCGCGTGCCCAAAGAAAAACTCCGCTCCATCCTGGTCTATGGCGGCTTCCCGCTCAGCGCTAAACACGTGGTCGACGGCATTCTCAAAGCGCTCGGCGAGGTTGAAGTGCCTGTGGTGACCGTGCCCATCCCTGAACTACAAATCGAGGAATAACCAATGCCATCCATCGCGAAACCGATCGCCACGCACCCCAGCCTCCAGCGCAACCAGCTGGGGCTCACTATTCGCGACTACGAAGGCGCCATGTCGACTCTGTGCGCCGGATGCGGGCATGACTCCATCACCGCCGCTCTGGTGCGCGCATTGTGGGAAATGTCCGTTGAGCCGCACATGGTCGCCAAGCTGAGCGGCATCGGCTGTTCTTCGAAAACGCCGACCTACTTCGTCAGCGGCGCCCACGGCTTCAACTCCGCGCACGGACGCATGCCGCCCATCGCCACTGGCGCCAGCGCCGCCAACCGCGAGCTCGTCTACATCGGCATTTCCGGCGACGGCGATTCGCTCTCCATCGGCCTCGGTCACATGTGCCACGCCATCCGCCGCAACGTGCGCATGGTCTACGTCATCGAAAACAACGGCGTCTACGGACTCACCAAGGGCCAGTTCTCCGCCTCCGCCGACATCGGAACCAAGAGCAAAAAAGGCGAGAAGAATCGCATGGCTCCCATCGACTCGGTCACGCTCGGCCTCAGCCTCGGCGCAACTTTCATCGCCCGCAGTTTCTCGGGCGACAAAGATCAGCTGGTCCCCATTCTCAAAGCCGCCCTGGCGCATCGCGGCTTCGCCTTGATCGACGTCATCTCACCCTGCGTCACCTTCAACGACCACGAAGGCTCCACCAAGAGCTATCTCTACACCCGCCAGCACGACTTCAAGGCCGTCGAAGCCGACTTCGTGCCTCCAGCCAGCGAGATCCTGGCGCACATCGGCCAGAACGGCGCAGTCAGCGTGACCATGCACGACGGAAGCGCGGTGCTCTTCAAAGGCGTGCCGCCGGACTACGATCCCACCGATCGCGAAAAGGTCTCCGCGTATCTGGAAGAACACCAGGGCAAGGGCGAAGTCGTTACCGGTTTGCTCTATGTCGACGAAAGCGTCCCCGACCTGCACGAAATGAACGCCACACCGGACACCCCGCTGACGCGGCTACCGTACGAAAAACTCTGCCCCGGCAGCGCCAAGCTGGACAAGCTCCAGGACGCATTTCGCTAGACTACTTGCGCAGCGTGATGGTCTGGTCCCCGTCGATGTAGGCGACGTAATCGGTTCCGCTCACGGCCGCCATTTCCTTCGGCTTGGCGTATTTTCCAGTGTCCACGGGTCGAACCGACGGGCCATCCGGCCGGCGCGTCACTGAAGCTCGAACCGGGATCTTCTGTCCATCCACGGTTTCGGCCCAATTCAGCTTGAAGGTCATCTTCGAACCCATTCCCAAGAACTTCTTTCCGTTTCCATTGACTATCTCGCCGGTCACGGTAGCGCCTTTGGGGATCACCACCACGTCGCCCACCTTCACGTCCTCGGCCGCCCGAAAAGTCAATTGCTCATGTTCCTGCGCCAGAACCCTAACATCTTGGGCCAGCGCGATCGGGAAGGGAACGCCGTCTCCCACGCTCACCGTCACCGGCTGCGCAGCGACTCGCGCAGTATCAGGCCTCACCGGCTTTGGCGGCGCAACGATTACCGGAGCCGGAAGTTTTGCCGTGCTGACCGCCGGCGCAGGCTCCTGTGGAGCTTGCGGTAGCGATGAAGCATTCTTCGGAGGTGCAACCGGCGGCACCGGAACCGGTGCTACCGGGGTGCTTGACGCGGTTGCGGGCGCAGGCTCGGACGCCGCGGGTGTCACGGTTTGGTCCGGCGCCGGAACAGCCGCGCTGGCCGGCGGCTGGGATTCAGTGGCCGGCTGCTGCGCAACCTGCGTCGCGGTATGCGGACGCGTCCTCCACCACCACAGCGCACCCGCCGCCAGCAACATCATCAGACATGCCGCGCCTAAAGCCAAAATCTTCTTGAGCGAGATCGACTTCGCGGCCGGCGCGGCCACCCGAGGCGCACTCTTCGGCGCTCCTGCTACCGAACCGGACACCGCGACCCTGGCCGGCAGCGCACCCGCATCCGAGCGCCGCTTCAGTCCCGCCAGCCCCATTTCGACTTCCGTCATGGTCTGCCAGCGCGCGTTCGGATCCTTCCGCAGGCAGGCATTGATCAGATCTTCCAGTTCGCGCGGCACCGCCGGCGCCACTTCGGAGATCGGCCGCACTTCGTCGCGCAGCACCGCCGAAAGCGTCGAAATGTCGGATTCCCCCTGGAACGCCCGCCGCCCGGTCACCATCTCATACATCACCGCGCCCAGCGAAAAGATGTCGGAACGTCCATCCACCCGCTTGCCCTCGGCTTGCTCCGGCGACATGTAGTTGACGGTTCCCAAAATGGATCCTTCGGCCGTCTGCGGCCCGGTGCTGTGCGTCAACTCGCCAATGAGCACGGTTTCGGAATCCGCCGAGCCGGCCAGCGGACTCGTCATCCACGCGCCCTGCGGCTGCACCAGTTTCGCCAGCCCGAAATCCAGAACCTTCACCAATCCTGAAGCCGTCACCATCACGTTGGCAGGCTTGAAGTCGCGATGAATAATTCCCGCCTGGTGCGCGGCCCTGAGTGCGCCCGCCATCTGGGCCGCGTACAGAAGCATCTGGCCCGCCGGCATCCCGTTAGGAGGAATCAAGCCCAGCAGCGTCTGGCCCGCCACATACTCCATCACGATGAAATGCGTGTCGCCTTCCTGAAAAATGTCGTGAATCGTGATGATGTTCGGATGGCTGAGCGAGGAGGCCGTTCGGGCTTCTTGAATGAACCTTCTGCGCCGCTCCGGATCGCCCGAGCGGGCATAAGGCAGCGCCTTGATCGCCACAAACCGGTTCAGCCGCTTATCCTGCGCCTTGAACACTTCACCCATGCCTCCGGAGCCGATCTTCTCCAGAAACTCGTAGTGCAAGATGGTCATGCCAGGCATGCGGGATTGCCCGCATTATCGCCCGAATCGCGCACACCGCGCAACCAGACCACTGCCCCGCCGATGTACCGGAACCGTATAGTACGGCCGGGCAACAGCACGTCCCGCGACCGCGTTGAAATGCTATCATGTAGATACAAGGTTTATACAGTCAAAAGGACACACATGAAGGCAACGGTAAGAAAATGGGGCAACAGCGCTGCGTTACGTATTCCTGCCGCCATCCTGGAGTCAGCGCACCTCGACTTGGATGATTTGGTGGATCTACGCGAGGAGCGTGGGCGCATCGTGATAGAACCCTTGCAAACCAAACAGTACGACTTGGCGCGTCTGGTCAAGGGCATCAACTCGAAGAACCGCCATATTTTGCTCGACTTCGGACCACAGGTTGGCCATGAGGTGTGGTGATGGCTGGGCCTTATGTCCCCGATTCGGGCGACATCGTCTGGCTCGATTTTGCGCCGCAGGCCGGGCATGAGCAAGCTGGCCACCGGCCCGCGCTAGTTTTGAGCCCTGCCTCTTACAACCGCAAAGCGAGTCTCATGATCTGCTGTCCCATAACGACGCAGGAAAAAGGTTACCCATTCGAGGTCGCGCTGTCGGGGTCTCGCCGAAGCGTCGTCCTATCGGACCAAGTCAAGAGCCTGGATTGGCGCATCCGCCGGGCCAGACGCAAAGGCACTGCAACCCGTGGAGAGCTCTCTGAGGTTCGCGCCAAGATCCTGGCACTGATCGGCTGACCGCTATGCTCACGAGCGCCTCTCTCTGAGGCAATCATCCAGGCGGCTACAATGAAAAATAACATCTCCACGTCTAGAGCATGGTCACTGAAACTCAGCTCGCCCGCTTCGACTCGATCCCTCTGGATTGCGGCGCCACGCTCTCGCCGGTCGACATAGCTTTTGAAACCTACGGCGAACTGAACGCCTCCAAAACCAACGCCATTCTGGTCCTGCACGCCTTCTCGGGCGACGCCCACGCCGCCGGCACCGATAAAGAATCCGGAGCGCTCGGCTGGTGGGACAACATGATCGGCCCGAGCAAGGGTTTCGATACCGACAAATACTTCGTGATTTGTTCCAACGTGCTCTCCGGCTGCCGCGGCACTTCCGGCCCCGGTTCTATCAATCCAAACACCGGCTGCCCCTACGGCATGACGTTCCCGCCCGTCACCATTCCCGACATGGTCCGTCTCCAAAAAATGCTGATCGAATACCTCGGCATTGAGCGTCTTCTGGCCGTCACCGGCGGATCGATGGGAGCGATGCAGGCGCTCGAATGGGCAGTCGCTTATCCTGACGCCGTGGCCGCCGCCATCCCCATCGCCGGCACCGCCCGGCACAGCGCGCAGCAGATCGCCTTCAACGAAGTCGGCCGGCAAGCCATCATGGCGGACCCGGACTGGAACGAAGGCAATTACTACGGCAAGCATCCCCCGGCGCGCGGTCTGGCCGTCGCACGCATGGTCGGCCACATCACCTACATGAGCGACGCATCCATGCGCGAGAAATTCGGCCGCCGCCTGCGCGATCAGAATCAATTTGAAGTGGAAAGCTATCTGCGCTACCGCGGCACACAGTTTGTCGATCGCTTCGACGCCAACTCCTACCTCTACATAACGAAGGCCATGGACTACTACGATCTGGCCGCCGATCGGCACTCCCTCAGCGCGGCCTTCGAGAATGTGAAAGCGCGTTTCCTGGTGATCAGCTTCACATCCGACTGGCTTTATCCCAGCTATCAGTCGCTCGAAGTAGTGCGCGCTCTGCGCGGCCGCAACTGCGATGTGGCCTACTGCGAGCTGCCCTCCACCTACGGCCACGACGCGTTCCTGGTCAACGTTGCCGAGCAATCCGAGCTGGTCCGCGGCTTTCTCGCCAGCACTTTCCGGGAGCGCGGCTAAGTGACGATGCCAGTCGCCGTCGCGTAGCATGTCGCAAGCCTTCGTCCGCACCCTTTTAGGCCGCAGCGATTACGCCATCATCAGCGAAATCGTCGAACCCAACACGCGCGTTCTCGACCTCGGTTGCGGCGAAGGCGAACTTCTAGCCTGGCTCGCCGAGAACAAGCACGTGGACGCGCGCGGCGTCGAAATCGTGGGCGGCAAAGTCCAACAAGCCATCGCTCGCGGCGTCTCTGTGTACCATGGCGACATCGAAGAGGCGTTGTCCGATCTTCCCGATCAGGCCTTCGACTACGTCATCCTCAGCCAGACGCTCCAGGAATCGCAGGCGCCGCTGAAAGTGCTGCGCGAGATGTTGCGCGTGGGCAGCCGCGCCATTGTTGCCTTCCCGAATTTCGGCCATTGGACCGTTCGCCTGGCGCATCTGTTCACGGGCCGCGCTCCCAAGACCAGGCTATTCCCGCACGAATGGTATGACTCGCCCAACATCCATTTCCTGACGGTCCACGACTTCGAATCCCTGGCGCACCATCAACACTGGAATATCGAAAAACGTATCTATCTACAAGGCGCGCGCCAGATCAGCTTTCTGCCAAACCTGCTCTCCGAAGTCGCGGTTTTCCTGGTCAGCAAATAGGGCAGCGCCTCCTCGTTACACGCGCCGGCGTAACGAAGTGTTACAAGGCGCGCGTACTGTTTTCGAGCTAGTGAGCATCAAAATAGTAGGGGTGCTTATGGATTTCCGCTCGCTAGTATCCAAGACCGACTTCCAAAGAATTCAGGAATTAGACACCTGTACCGTCTCGAACGCGATTGACCGGCTAGGGGCTAGATTGCGCAATGAGGGCTCGGTCTCGGGGTCGGCGGTGCACAGCATCTTTCCCAATTTTCCGCCCCTGCTGGGCTATGCGGTTACCGGCCGTATGCGGTCAACCTCCGCCCCGGTGCTAGGGCGCGCCTATCACGAGAATATGAACTGGTGGAGATACGTGGCCTCCATTCCCGCGCCGCGCGTGATGGTGGTCCAGGACGCAGACGAGCAGCCAGGAGCGGGAGCGCTGTTCGGTGAATTGCACGCCGTCATCGGTCTTGCGCTCGACTGCGTCGGCTACGTCACCAACGGTGCGGTGCGCGACCTCGCGGCCGTTCAAGCGCTGCGTTTCCAACTTTTCGCCGGCAATGTGGCAGTTTCCCATATGTACGCCCACATTTCTGAATTTGGAGAACCTGTCGAAATTGGTGGTCTGAAAATTTTACCGGGAGATCTGATACACGGCGATCGTCACGGCGTGCACATTATTCCATTGTCGATTGCACCGGAAATCCCCAGAATGGCCGAGCAAATCCTCGCCGAAGAACGCGAACTAAAAGAGTTTTGCCGTTCTCCGCAATTTTCTCTGGACGCCTTGGACCGCAAATTGCAACAGCTTCCCGGCGACGGTTTTGAGATGCCTGTCAATGGGCAGGCCCGCCATTACGCCGAACACAACGGCACGGGACGGAAGTAGTTGCTCGTTTCTCGATGGCACAGGGTTCGCCACCGGATATTGCATGCGCTCCGGAATCTGCGGCGTCCAACGTTTTGGCGCGAGCCTCGTCACCGTAGCCGCGCTCGCGGCTTTGTCCTGCTGTAGTCAAACCGTAAAAGCCAAACAAACCCCTGCCGCGTCGTCGCTTCCCGAAGTCGGCGTCGTCAAGGTCGCCAAGAAAACTCTGCAGCAAAACTTGATAGTTTCCTCCGAACTGGTTCCATTCCAGCAAATCGACGTGTATGCCAAAGAGTCCGGCTTCGTCCAGAAGCTCAACGTCGACTATGGCACGCATGTAAAGGCAGGCCAAATCATGGCCGTCCTGGAAATCCCGGAGCTCCAGGCGCAATTGGACGAGGATCAAGCCCAGATCAACGACGCAACCAGCGAGGTGACGCGCGCCCGGAACGAGCTGGAGCGCGTCCAGGCCCAACAGAAGGTGACGCATTTGCAATTCACGCGCCTGGACCAGGTTGCCAAGGATCGTCCCGGCCTGGTCGCTCAGCAGGAAGTGGACGATTCGCAAGGAAAGGACCTCGCCGCGCAGGCCCAGGTCGCAGCCGCCAACGCCGCCCTGGAGTCCGCTCAAAGCCAGCTCACCCACGCGCAAGCCCACGAACGCCACGACCAGGTGATCTTTGACTATTCCAATATCACCGCGCCGTTCACCGGAGTGGTGACGAAGCGCTACGCCAACTTAGGCACGCTCATGCAATCCGGAACCAATTCCAGCACCCAGGTGCTGCCGCTGGTGCAGCTTTCCCAAGACGATTTATTCCGGCTGGTCATACCGGTTCCGGAATCCTACGTCGGCTATATACGGGTCGGCGATCCAGTCGACGTGCGCGTTCCTTCTCTCAACCGCCATTTTCCAGGCCGGGTTGCCCGCTTTTCGGTGGACGTGGAGGCCGACACGCGCACCATGCACACCGAAGTGGATGTCCCGAACCGCGACGGCGTGCTGCTGCCGGGTGTCTACGCCGAAGCCACCCTGACACTGGATCGAAAAGATCAGGCTATCGCGGTCCCGCCCGAAGCTGTCAACATCGAAGGCGACAAGAGAACGGTTTGGGTAATCGATCCGTCGGGCAAAGTGCAATCCCGAGCCGTGACCTTGGGCGTGGAAACACCGGAGTACGTCGAAGTGACCTCGGGTCTTGAACCGGGCGAGCTGGTCGCGGTGGGCGACCGCAGCCGTCTCTCAGCCGGCCAGACGGTCCGTCCCAAAGAGATCCAGCTCATCCAATATCACGGCGGCTGAGAGGCGTTTATCGATGTCAGTGTTCTCGGTTCGTCATCCCTACTTCATCGCTGTCGTCTGCCTGGTGCTGCTCATCATCGGCGGCACCAGCCTGGTGCGAATGCCGGTGGATCTCTTCCCGCCCATCCAAATCCCCGTAGTGGACGTCGCCACGTTCTACTCCGGAATGCCGCCTCAAGATATCGAGACCGATATTACCAATCGCTTCGAGCGCTTTTTCACGCTGGCTTCCGGCATCGATCATATGGAATCCCGCTCGCTGCCCGGCGTGAGCATCATCAAGGTTTATTTCCAGCCCGGCACCGACCCGGATGCCGACATGACCGAGCTTTCCAATCTTGCCTTAGCCGATTTGCGGCGCCTTCCTCCCGGCACGCTGCCGCCGGTGGTGCTTAAGTTCGACGCCTCCAGCCTTCCGGTTTGCCTGGTGACTCTCCAAGGTCGAGGCTTAACCGAAACGCAGCTTCGCGATTATGGCCAATTCCAGATTCGCAATCAGATCGCGGTGGTCAAAGGCGCCGAGGTTCCACCGCCTTTTGGCGGCAAATACCGCCAGGTGATGGTGTACGTCGATCCCTACAAATTGCAATCGCGCGGCCTCAGCCCCATGGACGTAGTGGATGCCGTCAATCAGAACAACCTCATCTTGCCGGCCGGCGACGTCAAGGTCGGAAACTACGATTACTACGTATATTCGAACGCGCTGGTCGACCAAGTCGGCGAGCTGAACAGTTTTCCGCTCAAGACCGTAGGCCAGAGCTGGGTATCGCTGAGCGACGTGGGCGAGGCTAAGGATGCCCATCAGATTCAGTACAACCTGGTGCGCGTCAATGGCCAGCGCTCCAGCTACCTGCCCATCATGAAGCAGGGCGGCCAGACCAATACCATTCAAGTGGTGGATGGCGTGCGCAATATGCTAGGCCGCTTGTTCGGCTTGCCCAAGAATCTCGTTTCGGCCGTGGTTTTCGATCAATCGAATTACGTCCGGGAGGCCATCCGCACCTTAGTCCACGAAGGCTTGATCGGCCTGCTGCTCACCAGCCTCATGATCCTGATCTTCCTGGCCAGCCTGCGCGCCACGTTCGCCGTGTTCTTATCGATTCCACTCTCTGGATTGACCACCTTCATCATCCTCTATTTGTTTGGCCGCAGCATCAACACCATGGTTCTGGGCGGCCTGGCTCTGGCGTTCTCGCGCATCATCGACAATTCGGTGATTTCGCTCGAAAACATTTATCGTCATATCGAGGAAGGGTCGCCCCCGGATCGTGCCGCTGAGGAGGGCGGAGCCGAGGTGAGCCAGGCGGTGCTGGCCGCAACCCTGACGGCTGTGGTGGTGTTCTTCCCAGTCACGTTTCTGTACGGCGTCAGTAAATTCCTCTTCACGGCTTTAGCTGTGGCCGTCGTGATCTCGCTGTTCGTGTCTTATTTCGTCGCGATGACGGTGATTCCGTTGTTCTGCGCCCGATATTTGAAGCGCCGGCCGCCCGAGGCCGTCGCCGAGCGCCAGCGCCGCAACTTCGGCCAACGATTCCACGACGGCTTTGACGGCGGATTCGCGCGCTTGCTCGACCTCTACGAACGCACCGTGCGCCGCGCCATCCGCCGGCCTGCGTGGACCGTTGCGATCCTCATCGCCGTGTTCCTGGCCAGTCTCGCGCTTTACCCCCTCCTCGGCCTGGCCTTTTTCCCGCAAACGGATGCGGGCCAGTTCTCCATCAACCTGAAAGTTCCTACCGGTACGCGCATCGAAGTCACCGAACAATATGTCGCCCGGATCGAAGACCTGATTCGTAAGATCGTCCATCCTGCCGATCTCCACACCATCGTGTCCACGGTCGGCCTCGATCCGGGCTTCTCCTCCTTGTACACGTCCAACGCGGGATCGCACACGGCGACCATCCAGACTGCGCTCACGCCTTCGCACCAGGTCAGCAGCTTCGAGTACATGAGCCAGATCCGCAGCCGGATCGCCGCCGATTATCCCGATCTGCGCACGTTCTTCAGCAGCGGTTCCATGGTGGACGCAGTCCTCAATATGGGCGTGCCCGCGCCCATCGACGTGCAAGTCTCCAGCGACAATCTCGATCAGGCCTACCAAGTCGCGCGGAATCTGGCCGAGCGCGTCCGAGGATTTGCAGGCGTCGGCGAAGTCTATATTCCCCAAGACGTGGATTATCCGGCCATCCGCCTGGATGTAGATCGAGTGCACGCCGCCGAACTCGGATTGACGCCCCGCAACGTCGTGCAGAACGTGATTACCGCACTGGACTCCAATTTGATGATTGCGCCGAACTACTGGCTGGATCGCAAGACCGGCAACGATTATTTCCTGACGGTCCAGTATTACGAAAACGGGCGTCCGGCCATCCACAATTTCATCGACCTGAAAAACATCCCGCTCCGCGGCGCCAAGGACGATCAGGCCACGACTCTCGATACGGTCGTGAAGCTGACCAAGCTCGTCACACCCACCGAAATCGATCACTACCAGATTCAACGCGAGATCGATGTTTACGTGAGCCCGGCCGGCGAGGATCTCGGAAAAGTTGCGGCCCAGGTCAAACAAATGCTCGCCGGCATGAAACTTCCGGCCGGGGTCCGCGTCGATCTGCGCGGCATGGTTCAATCCATGTTGGAATCCTTCCGCAGTTTCGCCATCGGTCTGTCGTTGTCCGTCGTCTTGCTGTATCTGATCCTGGTGGCGCAGTTCAGCTCCTTCATCGACCCGCTGCTGATCATGCTGGCCATTCCGATGGGATTCATCGGCGTTTTGGTCATCCTTCCGCTGACCCACACCACGCTGAACGTGATGTCGCTGATGGGAGTGCTCATGCTGGTGGGCATCGCCGCTTCGAATAGCATCTTGATCGTGGAGTTCACGCATCGCTTGGAACAACAAGGTTCACGCGTTGAGGACGCGGTGGTCACCGCCTGCCGGGTCCGTCTCCGTCCCATCCTGATGACGTCGCTTGCGACCATCATTGGCTTGTTGCCCATGGCCCTGAAGCTCGGCACCGGCAGCGAACAATACGCACCCCTGGCACGCGCCATCATCGGCGGCCTGACGGTCTCGGTCATTCTCACGGTCTACATCGTTCCGGCGGCCTACCTGATGGCCTATCGAAGACGCCGGCAGCCAGAAGAACAGAATCGGTAGCGGCTTATTCGCGGAACTCGAATGGCAGTTTGCTCGGCCCCACATTCCAGTGTGGTTCTTCTGAGTCCGCTCTCAACCCCGGCTGCGAAAATGCTTGAGTTTCATCGGCAGGCGTGCGTCCTGGCGCGGGCGTGTCTAGTAGGAATTGCTAAGGCTGCTTCGAAAGCCGCAATAGGAATCTGCGCCGTTCCCGAAAGTGAATTAGACGATAGAGCCAATTCAGGATCATCTGTGACCTCGATCTGTCATTCCAACACAACCAAGAAGCGAATTCTGGCGAGGACAACAGACCGGATTCTTTCGCAGAGTGAAAGTAGAAATCCTTCATTCTGGTCCGCTGCCCTCTGAGGATAGCCTAGGATACTTATCCCATCTGGGACATCGCGTAGCGACTGTATATTCACGCCAAATCTCGTAGTAGTTACATCGGGCCCGCGTTAACGATCGAGTTCAAAGGCGAGATACTGAAACCGGCCATCCCGTTCGATTTGAAGCACGACGGGGTCCCCAGGTTTCATCTCGCTGAGTGTAGACCGAAGCGTGTCTAAGAAAGCTACCGGTAGAGTGTTCACGGCATCGATGATGTCACCGGGTTGAAGGTCGATGAATTGCGACTGGCCCCCGGCTGCTTTGGCCGCGACCACCAGCCCGTATTGACGCCGCAGGCCAGGCAGCAAAGCTGCGACGTCCTTGTCAATTTCGATGCACAAGATGCCCAGCCGGGCCACCAGGTTCTTCTCCGGGTGCGCCAGCCGCGTCAGCAAGCTGGCTTTGTCCTCGCGGTCGCGGACGACCGGGATTTTTTCCAGTTGAGTTTCTCCGCGCAGGATCGTCAGCCTAAGCTTGTCCCCAGCCTGACGCCGAAATATATGATTCTCGAATTGAGACGCGGTCTGCAAACGTTGCCCATTGAGAGTGAGCACGACATCCCCTCGTTTCAGCCCGGCTTCGTCCGCTGGGCCGTCCTCATCCACATCGGCCAGAATGACTCCATGGTCGTGCGCAAGAGAGAGACCCTTGGCCATCACCGGGGTGATGTTCTGCGCATATACCCCGATCTCCCCGCGATGTACATGGCCGTCCTTGCGCAACTGGCGGTACACGTCTTGGACGGTGTTGGCGGGGATTGCAAATCCCAATCCTTCGTTGCCTCCGGACTGGGTCAAGATGAAGCTGTTCAACCCCACCAGCAATCCGCTCATGCTGACCAAGGCGCCGCCGCTGTTGCCGGGATTGATCGAGGCATCGGTTTGCACATAGACCATCGGATTCTGTTCGTCTATCGAGCGCGCGGGAGCACTAACGACGCCAAACGAAACGGAGTTGCGCAACCCCATTGGCGCCCCAATCGCAAGAACGAAATCCCCCTGTCTCAGATGGTCCGAGTTCATGAATCGAAGCGCGGTCAAACCATTTCTTTCGATTTTCAAAACGGCCAGATCCGACTCCGTGTCGATGCCGATGATCTTGGCGTCCACGCTGTCCAGATCTCCAGCGTCGGCGGATTCTTCGCGCCCCGATGTGCGTGCGAGAACCACCGTCGTGTTCACCGCGCCCCTTACTACGTGAGCGTTGGTTACGATATAGCCCTGCGAGTCCACGATCACACCGGAACCGGTGGTTTCCTCCCGTCCGAAGAGGCTGACTGGGTGGCCGGAAGTTTGGTCGAACGATCGGTAACCGCTGACCACAACCTGCACAACCGCGGGCGCGATGCGCTGCGCAAGAGAGTGAATCTCCCCGCTAAGTTCGACCAGCCCGGTGGTCTTGCCGGTCGGGGGCGAAGCTTGTGCGGCGATCGCAGTTGCCGGCAGCGCGCTGGTGATCATCACCATCAACAGGGTTCTCATTTTGTCCTCCCATAATGCCCGTCTGGCGCAAGGTTTAGCGCTCCATCCCTGTTCGGGTGATCGCTGTCCCAATCTTGAGACGTTGGAGGAAGAAACTACGGCGAAGCGGTCTCAGGAATGCGTTTCGCAAGGGTGCGCTCTTCGACCGGGGGGATTTAGGGAGACGGGCTGCTCCGGCTGATCGCACTACCCCGATCTTCAGCCTTACCCTATCGCATTCCAAGTAGAAGTCCCATACTCTGGGCCCGGTATATTTGCCCGAATGCGCTGGTATATGGAGCGCCGATTTCCCGGGTTCCCTCGGAGAAACTCTCGTCAAGCCGAAGGTGGTGTCGACGATTCTCCGTTGGGTTGCACCCGCAGCGCCGCTGCGGGCGCTGAAACGCCGATTTGGGTCGCGTCAACCGGCCTGTATCCGAGGCCTTTTAGCGGATCGCGGCACTATCTGCCGCCAACCCCGGCGAGTTGCTCGCGTTTCGCCGCGTGCAGTGCAACCTCCATTGGGTGTGTCGTCTGCAGGATGTCCTTGGCCTTGGCCACCTCGTCCGCCGTGCCATGGGCCAGAAGGAGGAACTTGTCGGCCTTAAGCGCTGTCTCGTATTTCACAACGCTGTCCTTGGGGATGCCAATGCTGTACAACCCCGCGCCGAGCGCACTCAATCCGCCCACCACAACCGCCCCTTCCAGCGCGCCAACGATCCAGGCGACTAACGGACCGGCTACCAATATCGGCCCCAAGCCTGGAATGACGAAGAAAGCGGCTCCGAACAGCAGCCCCCAGATACCGCCCCAGAAGGCGCCCATCTTGCCCCAGTACTTCATGCGGTCGCCGGCGTTGTAGTATCCGACCACTTGCTCGTCGGTGTGATAATCCCTGCCGACGATGGACATTTTCTTCATATCAAACCCAGACTTCTGCAGTTCCTTCACCGCTTGTTCTGCTTGAGTGTGGGTTTCGTAAATGGCTACTACCGAGTTTGTTTCGGACATTTAATTATGTTTCCTTTCTTTTCCCAAATCGAGTTGCATTTCTGGGATCGTCGCAATCAAGGCTGGAAGACGTCACTAAGAAGAAGGAACTGATTCCCCGATTTTGACGCTCTCCGTTCGCTCGCGTATGTCCCGTGTAAAAACTAGCAAGTCGTTCCCGTCGAACCTCACGCGATGTAACCCGGGTTCGACAAGATCATCCGAGCTCTCGATAATCGATCCGACAGGGATTGTGACGAACCCGTGATGGTGCACCGGCGGAACAGCGACAATCGAAGACTTGACCCGGAGCTGAATCACGCGTGCCATGGCAGGCCCTCCAGCATCGATCTCAGGATATTGGAGCTGCGCCGGACTGTGCCATCCCCAGTGAGGAGTATTTTTGGACGTGTCCATGAGTGAGTAATGGAACTTACCACGAACGCGATGAGAATCCAGTGCGCTCAGGCGCCGCGCCTGATAGCATTACCCCATGGTCCTGAAAATCCGGTCCATTTGTATCCTGGCGTTGTGCTTCGCTCCGATTGCGGCCTATTCGCAGAGCGCCATCTACGAAGGCGCACGCTTGATCATCGGCGACTCCAGCGCGCCCATCGAAGACGGAGCCTTCGTGGTCCAGAACGGCCGCATCACGGTCATCGGCAAACGCGGCTCCGTGAAAGCGCCTTCTGGAGCAACGCGCGTCGACCTGAGCGGCAAAACCGTAATGCCGACGATGAACAATGTGCACGTCCACATCGGCTACGAAGGCTACGTCAGTTGGAGCGTCGAGAATCACACGCCAGAAAATATACTGGACCACCTGGAGCGCGAGGCCTTCTACGGCATCGGCACCACCATGACCATGGGCGACCAGCCCGACGATTTCGCTCTCAAGTTCCAGCGCGATCAAATGGCCGGCAAATTCCCACCCGCCGCGCGCTTCTTCTTCGCCGCCGGCATCGCGCCTCCAGGCGGCGGCCCTGACTCGCTGTTGATCCAAGGCACAAATGCTCTGCATGCCGTGCACGAAGTCTCAACTCCGCAAGAAGCCGTTGCGGCCGTGCGAGCCATCGCGGCTAAGGAGATCACGCAGGTAAAGTTCTGGGTGGACAATCGCGACAACAACCGCGGCGCGCATAAGAAGATGCCGCCTGAAGTCTACACCGCGCTGATCGAAGAAGCGCACAAGCACGGCATGACGGTGCACGCGCACGCCACCGCCCTGGTCGACCAAAAGGGCGTCGTAAAGGCCGGCGTCGACGTGCTGGTCCACACCATCGTCAACCAAAAACTCGACGACGAATTCCTGGCGCTCCTCAATGAGAAGAAGCCCTATTGGGCGCCCGTCATGGGCCTGGGCGAAGGCTCGGAAATTTGCCAGCCGGGCACCTTCATCGAGCAAGTCCTCCCCGATAGCGTGATCGCCGAGGCCCGCGCCGGCCACACCTGGCTGCCGTCCCGCCCTTGCTCGGCGGCTCCGAACCCGCAGGCCGCACAGCGCGAAGAAAATCTGAAATACAATTTCCCGCACTACATTTCGTCCGGCGCCCGCATCGTGCTCAGCACCGATTCAGGCCTTTCACAACGCCACTCGTTCGGCTTCGGCGACCATCAAGAGATCGGCATCTACGCCCGGCTCGGATTGAGCCCTGCCGACACCATCGTCGCCATCACCTCCCGCCCCGCTCAAGTGCTCCATCTCAAGGACTCCGGAACGCTGGCCAAAGACAAGCGCGCCGATTTCATCGTGCTCAACGCGAATCCGTTGGACAACATCCATAACCTGCGCGAAATCGACAGCGTCTATCTGGCCGGCGTGAAGCTCGATCGCGCCGCGCTTCAGGCTAAATTCAAACAAGCCGTGGTCGATCGCGACGCCTATCAAGCTAAAGCCAAGCAAGATTATGTGCCGCATCCGCCGTCTACGCACAAGCCCGAGTGAGCGGATACCATGAAAAATGTGAAACGCGCCTCTCTCCCTCTCCTGCTGGCATTCGCGGCCGTCGCTCTCTATGCGCAGACGAACGATGAAAAGCCGCTCTTCGCTCTGCCGTACAGCCCCAGCCTGGACGTGTCTTCCATGGACCTCTCGGTCGACCCGTGCAATGACTTCTATCACTACACCTGCGGCGGCTGGATCAAAAAGAATCCTATTCCTCCCGACCAGGCGCTCTGGAACGTCTACGCCAAACTCACCGAAGAAAACGAGCGCTTCCTGTGGGGCATTCTCGAACAAACCTCCGAGCCTGCGCCCGCGCGCAATAAAGTCGAAACCGAAATCGGCGACTTTTTCCACGCCTGCATGGATGAGCCCGCATTAGACAAGGCCGACGCCGCGCCGCTGAAACCTGAACTCGACCAAATCGCCGCGCTTCAATCCATCCGCGATCTGCCGGCTCTGCTGGCCCACCTACACCTCGGCATCACGGGCGACCACATGCTGTTCGGCTTCGGCTCCAACCAGGACTTCGCCGATTCCTCGCAAGTGATCGCCTTCGCCAGCGCCGGCGGCCTCGGCCTTCCCGACCGCGATTACTACACCAAGACCGACGCCAAATCGGTGGAGACGCGCCAGAAGTACGTCGAGCACGTGCAGACAATGCTCCAACTCCTGGGCGAGCAGCCGCAGACGGCTAAGACCGATGCCGCTACCGTGATGGCGATCGAAACCGCGCTCGCCAAAGCCTCGCTCACACGCGTGGACAAACGCGATCCCTACAAGCTGTTTCACAAACTCTCTCGCGCCCAACTCCAGGCCCTCACGCCTTCATTCAAGTGGAGCGTCTATCTCGATACAGTCAACACTCCCGATTCGCCCATGGTGAACGTCACCGAGCCGGCTTTTTATAAGGAAGTCGAGACGCTGCTCAAATCCCGCAGCCCGGCGGATTGGAAATCCTATCTGCGCTGGCACCTGGTGCTCGATAAAGCGCGAACGCTTTCTTCACCCTTCGTCCTAGCCGACTTCGATTTCTACAGCAAATATCTACGCGGTCAAAAAGAAATGCAGCCGCGTTGGAAGCGCTGCGTCCGCCGCGTGGACACCGATCTGGGCGAAGCGCTGGGCCAGGTCTTCGTCGAAAAGACGTTCGGCCCCGACACCAAGCAGCGCGCGCTCGTCATGACGCAGGAAATCGAAAAGCAAATGCAGAGCGAAATCCGCCAGCTTCCTTGGATGGGGGAAGCCACCAAACAGCGCGCGCTCGAAAAGCTGCACGCCGTGGTGAACAAGATCGGCTATCCCGACAAATGGCGCGACTACAGCTCCATCAAAATCGTGCGCGACGATTATTTCGGGAACGTGGAGCGCGCCACCCAGTTTGAATCCCGCCGCCAAATCGCCAAAATCGGCAAGCCGGTGGACCGCACTGAATGGCAGATGACGCCTCCCACCGTCAACGCCTACTACGACGACCAGATGAACGACATCAATTTCCCGGCCGGCGTTTTACAGCCTCCGCTATTCGATCCGAAACTGGACGATGCCCCCAACTACGGCAACACCGGCGCCACCATCGGTCACGAGCTCACGCATGGCTTCGACGACGAGGGCCGCCAGTTCGACGCCAAAGGCAACCTCAAGGACTGGTGGACCAAGGACGACGCAACCGAATTTGAAAAGCGCGTGAAGTGCGTCTCCGATCAATACTCGCAATACACCATCGTGGACGACATCAAGATCAATGGAAAGCTGACTCTCGGTGAGGACGTCGCCGATCTGGGAGGAACATTCCTTGCGTACCTGGCCTGGAAAGACGCCACGAAAAACCAAAATCTGCAGCCGCGCGACGGCTTCACGCCCGATCAGCGATTCTTTATCGGGATGGCTCAGTGGGCCTGCGGCGACGAACGCCCGGAAATCAAGCGCGTCAACGCAATAACCGACCCGCATTCGCCGGACGAATATCGCATCAACGGCGTAGTGTCCAATATGCCCGAGTTCGGTAAGGCTTTCTCCTGCCGCCTCGGTCAGCCGATGGTTCGCACCAATCCCTGCAAAGTCTGGTGAGTGCCAGCGTAGCGCGGCGCGTAGATACTGCGTGCCGCGCTTACACTCGCTGCCTTAGGTGCGCGTTACCACCGGATGCTGTGTGTGAGGAGTGCTGCTTGCGCTAGAGATTGCGGCAATGAACAGAATCACACCCACGCACAGGCTGTTGATGAATCGCCCATGCTCCATCGTGTACCCGTAGATCCACGGCGAGATGAAGGCCCATACGCCCAGGAAGCAATTCACCCAGCTTGCCGCCGCCGTCTTCATCGGATTACTGAGGCGGGTTGCGGCCAGAATCACGACTGCCACTCCTACGATCCAGCTGTTCCATGAATTCGGGTCGCCGGCGGTACCGTACACCCAAGGCGAAATAAAGAACCAAATGCCCACCAGCAGGGAAATGGTGCTGGCTACTTTGATCCCTGTATCTTTCCTTTCCATTGTTGGAGTCACAATTTCTTACCTCCATTTATTTGGAGAATCGCAGCGGTCTCAGGGTTGCCGAGTAACGGTTTCGACGGCCTCAGTGCGCCGGAGCCTGGCTGCCCTGCACTCCGGCCAGCCGCCACTGGCCGTCCAGCTTGACCCAGATCCAAGTCAATTTGAGACGTGTATCGCGCTCCTGACCGCTCGCGCCCCGCGCGCGGATATCGGTCACATCATCCACCAGGACCGTATTGGGGTAAGAACGGAACTGCTCTTCTACGTTTTGAAATGCAACGTATTTTAACCTGCCGGAGCTGAGCAGCGAGAGATATTCGCGCTTGTTCGTATCGGGTCCACCCGGCGGCCTCCTCAGGAAATCGTCCGTGAGGATTTTGTCCAACGTGCCTGTATCGGCGGCGATGAGGGCTCGCTCCAATTCGCGCGCCAGCTTCCGCACCGCGTCAATGTTGGCGTCTTGCGCGCTTAAGGGCAGCACCAGCAGAGCCATCGAAACGAGAGTCCTGACCATCTCCGGAGCCTATCACAGTGCGGCGCGGTGCGTGCCTTAACACCCGTTGAACTGTGTGATTTCACGCAACTCCAGCAACACCGCTGAGCCCAGGCAATCCAGGCAGTCCCAAAGGACAATGACGGCTTGGCAGGCCATTTGCAGCTTTGAGAATTTTAAGAAGCGGAGTGAACGAATCGAGGAAGCGTTGCCGCCTGCAACCAAACCCGGGCTTGCGATCCCCATCGGCTCCAAGCCGCATGAATCGCGCCGTTGGCTCAAGCCGCAGGTGCCCAAGGAGCAACTCCATCGCCTGGCCCCGCCACGTCCGAAACCGGAGCGCCTGGGCCTGGTCGATTACTTGGAACGTACCCGCCGACTGATCCGCGCCTGGTGGCTCTGGCTGGCCGCGGCTCTCCTGCTCTACATGCTGGGCATTTGGTACGCCGCACTCGTCGCTGGAGCGCTTTCCTTCATCTTCTATCACACCGCGGCGAACGGCCACCCTGCGCTCTACGTTCTCGAACCCGGCTTCAACACCGACTCGGCCGATTTCCGCAACACCATGGCGGGGATGACGGGAATGCCCTTGGTCGATGGCAACCGCGTCACGCTGTACAACAACGGCGACGAATTCTATCCCGCCATGCTGGAGGCCATCGAGTCCGCACAAGCCTCCGTGACGCTGGAGCAGTTCATCTTCTTGGACAGCCTGGTAGGCCGGCGCTTTGCCGAAGCCTTAGCCGAGAGGGCGCGCGAAGGAGTGCTGGTCAAACTGCTGGTGGATGCCGTCGGCTCGTCCACCTTGGGCGAAGAGATCCTAGGCATCCTGGAGGACGGCGGCTGCCAACTGGCTTGGTTTCGGCCCATCCACTGGTACACGCTGAACCGCGCCAACCTGCGAACGCATCGAAAGTCGCTCATTATTGACGGGCGCATCGCCTTCACCGGCGGCGCCGGAATTGCGGATCATTGGCTCGGCACGGCTCGAGACCGCGACGAGTGGCGCGACATGGAGATTCGTGTCGACGGCCCCGCCGTGGCCGTCCAACAAAGCGGCTTCGCGCAGAACTGGCTGTTATCGACCGGCGAAATCCTCAGCGGTCCGGAATTCTTTCCCGAGCCCCAGCCTTGTGGCGACGTCGAGGTTCAAACCATCTTGAGCTCTCCCAGTTCCGGCGCTGACGCCGCCGCCACCATGCACTTGATCGCCATTCAGTGTGCCCGGCGCTATCTGCACATCTCGAATCCATACTTCATTCCCGGCGCGCGGCTTATTGACATGCTTGGCCGCGCCTGCCAGCGCGGAGTCTCGGTCAAACTCATGGTCGCCGGCCGCCACAACGACACCTGGTGGGCCAGGCAAAATAGCCTCCGGCTGTACGGAAAGCTGCTCGAAGCAGGCGTCGAGATTTACGAGTTCCAGCCCACCATGCTGCATCAGAAAACTATGGTCGTGGATGGCGTGTGGGCCACCGTGGGAACGGCGAACTTCGACAATCGCTCCTTCGCGCTCAGCGAGGAGACCAACATCTGTTTTCACGATCCGGCCTTAGTCGCGGAACTGGACGCGACTTTTCAAGCTGACCTCGCGTCCTCGCAAAGGATCGATCTAGAAGTTTGGCGGAAACGTGGGCTCGTGCAGAGCGTCAAGGAATTAGCAGCCGCGTTGATTGAGGATCAGGTGTAGCCGGCTTGCGATGCGAACTATGCGAATAGCCACTTATAACATCCACAAAAGCCGGGGCCTGGACGGCCGGACGCGCGTGGAACGCATCGCGCGGGTGTTGGAGAAAATCGACGCCGATATTATTGCTCTGCAGGAAGTGGTGAGCCGCGACGGCGAGTCCCTCGAGGACCACCAGGCCAGCTACCTGGCGAACCGGCTCGGCCGATTCTACGCGGTCGGCGAAACGCGTAAACATCGCGGCGGAATCTACGGCAACGTCACTTTGAGCCGCTGGGATTTCGAGCGCGTCCAGCCCATCGACCTGACCGTCTCGGGACGCGAGCGGCGCGGCGCTCTGCGCACCGACATCCGTGTGCATCAGCGCCTGCTGCATGTCTTCAACCTGCATCTAGGGACAGCGCAGCGGGAGCGCAGGAGACAGGCGGTGCGCTTGATGGATAAAGATCTGCTACGCGCCGTCGATATTGCCGGGCCTCGCGTCGTCCTGGGCGACTTCAACGATTGGACGCACGGCCTGGTCACCCGCACGCTCCACGCCGAGCTTCACTTCAACGATCTGGCCACTAGTCTCCCCAAGCGGCGAAACTATCCCGCGATCCTCCCGCTCCTACATCTGGATCACATCTACTACGATCATCACTTCAAGCTGCTGGAAGGCGGCTTTGAACGAGACCGGCTGTCGCTGGTCGCCTCCGATCATCTGCCGCTGGTAGCGGAACTCAGCTTGGCGGACTGAATGTCGGATTGAAGCGGCTCACAAAGGCCTGCCTGCTAAACTGGAAGTCTCGCCATGGAATTGGAAAAAACATACGAGCCGCAACGCTTCGAGCCGCATTGGGCCCGCAAGTGGGTCGAGTCCGGCATTTTCCATGCCGACGCCAAGGCTCCCGGACCCCGATTTTCGTTGGTGGTCCCGCCACCCAACGTCACCGGCTCCATGCACATCGGTCACATGCTGGAACATTCTCTTATCGACGCGGCTATCCGCTGGCGTCGCATGTCCGGCGACAACACCTTGTTTCTTCCCGGTGTCGACCACGCCGGCATCGCCACACAGATGCTGGTGGAACGCAGCCTGGCCGCCGAAGGCCTGACCCGCCAGCAGCTCGGGCGCGAGGAATTCGTGCGCCGTGTCTGGGAGTGGAAAGAGAAGTACGGCAGCCGAATCACCGAGCAGATGAAACGCATCGGCGACAGTTGCGACTGGAGCCGGGAACGATTCACGCTGAGCCCCGAACTGTCGCGCGCCGTGCTGGAAGCTTTCGTGCGCCTGTACGAGCGCGGGCTCATCTATCGCGGCACTTACATGGTGAACTGGTGCCCCGGCTGCCACACCGCGCTGTCGGATCTGGAAGTGAAGCACGAGGACACGCAAGGATCCCTCTGGCACATCCGCTATCCGTTGAAAGACGGATCGCGTTACCTGGTGGTGGCCACCACGCGCCCGGAAACCATGTTGGGCGATACCGCGGTGGCCGTGAATCCTCGGGACCCGAGGTATGCCGATCTGGCCGGAACGACAGCGATGCTGCCGCTCATGGATCGCGAGATCCCCATCATCTTCGACGAAGTGGCCGATCCGCAGTTCGGCACCGGCGTGGTGAAAGTAACTCCGGCTCACGACCCGAATGACTTGGAGGCGGGCAAGCGCCACAAGCTGCCGCATGTGAAAGTGATCGGTGAAGATGGCAAGATGAGGGCGGAAGCCGGACCGTACGCTGGCCTGGACCGCTTCGCCGCGCGCAAACGCGTGGTGGCGGATCTTGAAAAGCTCGGACTGCTCGACAAGATTGAACCCTACACGCTGGCCATCAGCAAGTGCGACCGCTGCGGCACCGTGGTTGAACCGCTGGTCTCCACGCAGTGGTTCGTCAAGACCAAACCGCTGGCCGCCAAGGTTCTGGACGCGGTCAACAGCGGACGCATCGTCTTCGTCCCCGACAACTGGAACAAGACTTTCTTCAATTGGATGGAGAACATCCGCGACTGGTGCATCTCGCGCCAGCTCTGGTGGGGACATCGCATTCCCGCGTGGCACTGCGCCGATTGCCATGAGATCACGGTGGCGCGTGAGGCGCCTTCGAAGTGCGCGCACTGCGGTTCATCGCGCATCGAACAGGACCAGGATGTGCTGGACACGTGGTTCAGTTCCGGCTTGTGGCCTTTCTCCACCATGGGCTGGCCGGACGATACCGAAGACCTGCGCACGTATTATCCGACCGCGCTGCTGATCACCGGTTACGACATCTTGTTTTTCTGGGCCGCGCGCATGATGATGATGGGCCTGGAGCTCACCGGCGAAGTGCCGTTCCGCGAAGTGCATCTCCATACATTGGTCCGCGATCCGCAGCGCAAGAAAATGTCCAAGACCAAGGGCAACGTGGTGGACCCACTGGACATCAACGAACGCTTCGGCACCGACGCCGTGCGCTTAGCTCTTTTGGGCGCGGCCGCGCCCGGCACCGACATCACCTACTCCGAGGATCGGCTGACGTCGGCGCGCCAGTTCGCCAACAAGATGTGGAACGCGGCGCGGCTGATCTTCATGAATATGGAAGCGTCCGGTGTCGCGCCCGCGTTCGGAGAGCCGGGATCGCCCGAGACGCTGGAGGACCGTTGGATTTTCAGCCGGCTCAACCGCACCGCCGCGTCCGTCAATCGTGCGCTCGCCCAGCACCGTTACCACGAAGTGGCCGAGGAGTTGTGGCAATTCTTCTGGCACGACTTCTGCGATTGGTATCTGGAAATTAAGAAGCTGCGCTTCACTCCCAATTCCGGTCTGACCAATGACTGGCGCAATCTGCTGCACGTGTTCAGCGCCTATCTGCGCCTGGAGCATCCGGTGATGCCGTTCATCACCGAGGAATTGTGGCACCGTTTCGGGGAAACGCGGTCGATCGCATTGGCTGCTTATCCTCAGGCTGGCGCGACCGACGAGGGCGCCGAACGCGAGATGGCGCTCATGCAGGAGATGATCACCGCAGCGCGCCAGATGCGTGCCGACCATGGGCTCGATAAGAAACTCTTGCTCGAAGGCGTACTGTATTGCCGCAACGGTTCGAGGAGCGTCGAGCTGCCTGTGATTGAGAAACTAGCCACCGTGAAACTCGATGTCCGCACCGGTGCGGCTCCGGACCTCAATGGCGCGGTCCGTTCCACGCCGGAATTCGACCTGGTGCTGCGCTTGCCGGAAGTGGACAGCGATGTCCAGCGCGCGCGCCTGACTAAAGAAATCGAGCAGCTCGAAAAAGCCATTGCCGATAAAGACCGCCAGCTGGCGAGCGAGAAGTTCCTAGGCAGCGCTCCCCCGCACGTCGTCGAATCGCTGCGCTCAAAGCGCGCCGAACAAGCGGCCCAACTCGAAAAGAGCCGCGCTACGCTCAGTACCCTGCAATGACTCCGGCTCGCCGCATCGATCGGCATACTTCGATAGATTCCACCATGAATGAGGCGCGGCGCCTGGCGGCCGAAGGCTGCGAATCCGGCACCGTAGTCGTAGCCGAGGAGCAGACTGCCGGGCAGGGCCGCTATGGACGAACCTGGCACTCCGAAGCCGGCTCGGGCTTGTACGTGTCCATCGTGCTGCGCCACACCTTCGCCCCCAACGACATCCCCGCGGTCACACTCGCTCTCGGCTTGGCGGCCGTCGATGCCATCCAGAAAACCACTCATCTGGCCTGCGACCTGCGCTGGCCGAACGACGTGCTGATTCACTCCAAGAAATGCGCCGGCATCCTGACCCAGCTCGAAGGGTCGGCTATCATTGCAGGCATCGGGATCAACGTGAACCAGGCCGAATTCCCGGATGAGTTGAACGCCATCGCCACCTCGCTGCGTATCGCTTCCGGCGGCCGCATGCATTCGCGCGAACACCTGCTGATGGAGCTGATCTCGGAAGTCGACCGCTACTGGGAGCTGCTACAAAGAGAAGGGCGCCGTCCGATTCTCGAGCTGTTCGCCCGCGCCTCCAGCTTCGTATCCGGACGCCGCGTGGATGTGGATCTCGGTTCGGGCGTCGTGCGCGGCACCACCGCGGGTCTCACCGAGTCCGGCTTTCTTCTACTGCGGCGCGATGACGGCAGCGAAAACGTGATTGTGGCAGGAGGCGTGCGGCCATGCTCCTAGCTCTTGACGCGGGAAACAGCAACATCACCATCGGCGCGTTCGACGGGAACGCGCTGATCCGGCGCTGGCGCCTGCGCACCATTCACGAGCAAACCGCCGATGAATGGGGCGTCCTGATGCGCAACCTGTTTGCGCTGTCGTCGCTGGATCTGGCCAAGGTGGATGGCATCATCATCTCGAGCGTCGTGCCGATGGTGGATGGGCCGCTGGCCCTGATGGGTGAGCGCTATTTCCAGACCAAGCCGCTGTTCGTCACGCCCGACACCGATATCGGAATCAAGGTGCTGTACGACAACCCGCGCGAAGTGGGCGCCGACCGTGTGGTCAACGGCGTCGCGGCATTCCATCGCTATGGCGGGCCCGCGGTGGTGGTGGACCTAGGCACCACCATCAATTTCGACGTCGTTTCCGCGAACGGCGAATACCTGGGTGGTATGATCTGTCCGGGAATCGGCATGTCTATCAGCGGCATGTTTGGCAGGACCGCCAAGCTGCCCATGGTCGATTTTCGAGAGCCGTCCCGCCTGATCGGCAAGAACACGGTGGACAGCATTCGCTCCGGGCTGTACTACGGGTTCGTCGGACTGATCGATGGAATCGTGGAACGCGTGATCGCGGAGCTGGGCACCCAGACCAAGCCGATCGCCACCGGGGGCCAAGCGCGTCTGGTTGCGGCGTCGTCGCGCTTCATCAAAGAGATCAACGAGGATCTGACGCTGGAAGGCCTGGAAATCATATGGCGGCGGAACCAGAAGAAATAAGCTGGCCTTCCAATTACTTCAATTACTTCACCGAGGTCGAAGAACATTTTCAGAAGGCGCGCGGCACTGGACTCTTTCTGATGTCGCCGCTCGATTGGGCGCTGGTGGAAGCGTGGAAGAATGCGGGCGTGCCTTTGGAAGCGGTGCTGCGCGGCATCGATCTGGCGTTTGAGAATTGGCGAAGCAAGCGAAGCCGGATCCAGATGGTGAACTCGGTTGCTTACTGCACGCAAGCCGTCATGAGCGAGGCGCAGGTCATGGCCGGAGTTGCCCAGGCTGGCCGCGTGCGCAAGGAGGCGCCCGCGCCGTTCAACGTTGAGGAGTTAGAGGCGTACCTGCGAGGCAACGCGGCCGAGATCCGGAAGCAAACAGGGTACGAGGAGATCGCCTTGGCAGTGGATCGGCTGGCTGAGGGAGTAGCCGGCTACTTTGCCGATCTCGAAGACCTGGAGCGGCGTTTGACCGCGCTCGAAGATAAGATGATCGCCACCGCGCGGTCGCGCCAGACCGACGACGACCTGCTGCGCGCGCGCCGTGAGCTCGATCACCAGCTGCGTCCGTATCGCGGCAAAATGACGGCCGAACAGCTCTCGATGCTGGAGAAGCAATACCTGGAACGCCAGTTGCTGGAATCGGCCGGACTGCCCCGTCTGAGCCTGTTCTATCTGATCCGCTAAGATTGAGGCATAGCTGAGCAGTATGGACTCACGCCGTAAATTCATCGGGGCCATGGCAACCGGTCTGGCGACGACGCTCGCCTCGCAGACTGTACTGGGGTCAAGCGACCGTGTGCGTTTGGGAATCATTGGCGCCGGCGCGCGCGGTGTGGAGTTGCTGCGCTGGGCCTCGGCTTGTCCCAACGTAGAGGTGACGGCCGTTGCCGATATCTACACCAAGAATCTGGAAGACGCGCAGCGGCTGATTCCGCGCGCGCAAACCTATTCCGAGCACAGGCGTTTGCTGGATGACAAGAGCATCGACGCGGTGATCATCTCGACTCCTCCGCACTTGCATGGCGAGCATTTCGTCCAGGCGCTCGAAGCCGGTAAGCATGTTTATCAGGAAAGAACGATGGCGTTCACGCTGGCCGATGCCAAGCGCATGCGCGCCGCGTATGCTAAGGCGCAGCGCTTGACGGTGCAGATCGGGCATCAAGCTTGCTCCTCCGGACAGATGTCCGACGCTGTGCACTTTCTCGCGAGTGGGCAGGTAGGCAAGATCACGGCGATTCACATGCGCTCGTTTCGCAACACGCCGCGCGGGAAGCCGGCCTGGTCGCGTCCGGTCTATCCGGCCATGACGGCAGAAAGCATCGCCTGGAATTCGTTCCTCGGACCAGCGCCGCGCTGCGAGTTCGATGCCAACCGCTACCTCAATTGGAGGCTCTTCGCGGATTACTCGGGCGGAAGCGTGCACGAGAACATGTCGCAGCAACTGGCGTTCTGGTACCGCGCGCTCGCTCTCCAAGTTCCGGCTGCCGTCACCATGAGCGGCGGTGTTTATCTTTGGAAAGACGGCCGCGAGCTGCCTGACACGATGAACGTGACGCTGGAG
>DATJWJ010000090.1:0-15247 GCA_035501355.1 Bryobacteraceae bacterium
CTTCAAACTCATCACTGTACTTCAGCTACATCAAATCCTTTAATCCTTTCGATCCTTCATGGGTCACCCAATCGGGCCAGACCTTCACGCCCGAACACGCCAATCAATATGAGGCAGGTTTCAAGTATCAAGCGTTTCACCAAAGATTAGCGACGACGCTCGCCGTTTACCGAATCTATCGGGATAACGCCGTCACGACCGATCCGACCAATCCGAACTTCTATGTCGAGGCCGGTCCCCAGCGCAGCAAGGGCGTGACTGTGGATATCGTCGGTAAGCTCACCAATCATTGGAATGTATGGCTGGCATACGGTTTCACACAGGCGCAGGTTGCCGGCGGAATTTACTTCCCGATAGGGAATCTTCTTAACGAGGCTCCCCGCCACCTGGGAAACGTATGGACGACTTACGAGTTCTCCAAGGGAGTACTGTCGGGATTTGGGATCGGCGGAGGTCTGCACGCGTCGACTTACAAAGAAGGTGACTTAATGAACGATTACTTGCTCCCTGGTTATGCCACCCTGGATGCGACGGTCTGGTATCAAATACATAGGACCAATGAGAAGACAAGCTGGCGCGTATCGCTGAATGTTAAGAACGCGCTCGACCGGCCCTATTGGGAGGAGAGCAACGGCGGTTTTGCGCGGCCCGGGAATCCTTTTGCGGCCTACTCAAGTATCAAGTTGACCTGGGATTGAAGGCGCGGCTACTGCAGCGGCAGATCGCTCTGGCCGTTGGCTCCGTTGCCGGAAACGGGCTCTTCGGGCGGAATCACGGACGCAGCGGCCACTTGGTCGCCCTCATCCATGCGCACCAGACGCACGCCTTGCGTGGAGCGGCCGGCTTGCCGAATTTCGCCCGACTCAATGCGGATAATCTTGCCGTCGCGCGTGATGATCATCAGGTCGGTGTCTTCCTTGACGGACAGAATCGCGACCACTTTGCCGATCCTCGGCGTCACCTTCATGTTGATCACGCCCTTGCCGCCGCGCGCAGTCAGGCGGTACTCTTCGAGTTCCGTGCGCTTGCCGTAGCCGTTCTCGGAAATGGAAAGAATGAGGCCTTCTTTCTCGACCACTTCCGCGCCGATGATGTAGTCGCCCTCGGCCAGGTCCATGGCGCGAACACCGCGCGCCGGACGGCCCATCGCGCGCACATCGGATTCCTGGAAACGGATGGCCTTGCCGTCGTGCGTGCCAAGGAAGATGTAATTTTCGCCGTTGGTTAGGCGCGCCCCGAGCAGTTCGTCGCCTTCATCGACCGAAACCGCAATGATGCCGCGCGACATGGGGTTGTCGAACTCAGTCAGCTCGCATTTCTTGATGACGCCTTGCTTGGTCACCATCACGATGAACTGACCGGCCACGAAATCCTTCACCGGAAGGAACGTTTTCACGGCCTCGTCAGGTTGCAGATTACAAAGCCCCGAAATATGTTTGCCCTTGCCAGTGGTCCCGGCGTCGGGAAGTTCGTAGATCTTGAGCCAATAGACGCGGCCCTTGGTGGTAAACACGAGTAGATAGGCATGCGTGGAGGCAATCACCAGGTGCTCGACGACGTCTTCGGTGCGCGTCCCCATGCCGATACGGCCCTTTCCGCCGCGCGTTTGGCGCCGGTACGTGTCGACAGCCGTGCGCTTTAAATAGCCGCCATGCGTAACCGTGACGGCGACGTCTTCCACCTGGATCAGGTCTTCCAGATGAATCTCGCCGGTATCTTCGATGACCTGTGTGCGGCGCTCGTCGCCGAACTCTTTCTGCACGTCCTTGAGCTCCTGCACGATGACGCCGCGCAGTCTTTTGTCTGAGCCGAGGATTTCCAGGTATTCGGCGATTTCTTTCTGTATGGCTACCAACTCATCCAGGATCTTCTGGGTTTCCATGCCGGTCAGGCGCTGAAGTTGAAGCTCGATGATGGCCTGTGCTTGTTTCTCGGTGAAGCGCGGCCCGCGCGGATCGGCTCCGACCTGCTTTGCGAATTCCTTGGCCTCGGCGGGCGTGATGAACTCCATCAAGCGGTCGCGCGCTTCCCGTGGCGTCTTCGAATCCCGGATCAGCTTGATCACGGCATCCAAGTTCTCAAGCGCTCTCTTGAATCCGAGCAGCAGGTGCTCGCGCTCGCGCGCCTTGCGCAACAGGTAGTCGGTGCGGCGGCGAACCACGTCGATGCGGTGGTCGATGAAACGCCGCAGAACGTCCGCCAGGCCCAACTCGCGCGGCTGGCCGTTGACGATGGACAGCATGATCACGCCGAAATTGGTCTGAAGCTGGGTGTGTTTATAGAGATTGTTGAGGATGACCTCGGCTTGTTCGCCGCGCTTCAGCTCGAAGACGATGCGCATGCCGTCGCGATCGCTCTCGTCGCGTATTTCCGAAATGCCTTCGATTTTCTTTTCGTTGACCAGCGACGCGGCGGCCTCGATCAGGCGCGCTTTATTGACCTGGTAGGGGATCTCGGTGACCACGATGGCTTCCCGATCCTTGCCCATGCTTTCGGTGGCGGCTTTGGCGCGCAGCTTGAGCGTGCCGCGGCCCTTGGTGAAGTAGTCCAGAATCCCCTGGCGGCCCAGGATGTATCCGCCGGTCGGAAAATCGGGGCCCTGCACCATGTTCACGATCTCGCTCAGATGCGTGTCGGGCTTCTGCACCAGCGCGATGGTGGCGTTGATAATTTCGGTGAGGTTGTGCGGCGGGATGTTGGTGGCCATGCCCACCGCGATGCCGGAAGATCCGTTGATCAGCAGATTCGGCACGCGCGTAGGCAGGACTTCGGGCTCGACCTTGCGTTCATCGAAGTTGGGCCGGAAATCGACGGTCTCTTTGTCCAGGTCTTCCAGCAGCGCCGTGTCGATGCGGGAAAGCCGCGCTTCGGTGTATCGATAAGCCGCGGGCGGATCTCCGTCGACCGAACCGAAATTGCCCTGCCCGTCCACCAGCGGATAGCGCAAAGAGAAATCCTGCGCCATGCGGACCAGCGCGTCGTAGACCGGCGCATCGCCGTGCGGATGGTAATTACCGAGCACTTCGCCCACGATGCCCGCGCACTTGCGATAGGCGCGGTTGAAGGTCAGCCCCATCTCCGACATGGCGTAGAGAATCCGGCGATGGACCGGCTTCAAGCCATCGCGAACGTCGGGGAGCGCGCGGCCGATGATCACGCTCATGGCGTAATCCAGATACGACCGCCGCATCTCGTCTTCGATGTTGATGGGGATCAGATTCTGCTTGCCGCCGCCACCCAGCGGCATTTGCGAACCGTCGCCTGGAGGCGTCGGCGGGGTATTAGGATCGTCGGGATTCGCCAAAGGGTTAACTCCTTGAAAATACAGGGCGGGGGCGCCTGGTAAATGCTGAGAATCGCAACCTTTATTTTACCAGTTGCCGGGCCGGATCACCATATGAAAAAGCCTGCACAATGGCGTGCCGTGAGGGAGCGCTAATGGCCCGAAGCTACCTGAAACAAGGTTCGGGCCGGGCCGTTATCCCGGTCGAGCGAGAGCGCTTTTCGGGCGAGATCCTGGGCCTCGTGAAATTGACCGAGCCGGACATAGCACCAGCCCAGATTCGAATAGGCTTTCGCATCCGGCGGCCCGATCTCGATAGCAGTTTCGAACTGTTTCATCGCTTCGCTGGTTCGTCCGGAACGGGCATATTGGACACCCAGGTTCTGATGCACTTCGGCGAAGGCGGGCGCGATGTGGATGGCCTGTTCCAAGTTAGCGATGGCTCTCGCGGTATCGCCAGCTTGCGAGTAACGCTGCGCTTCCCGAAACAAGCGCACGGCTTTCTTTGACGGCGGGTGCTGTAGCTGGCGCAGCGAAACGACGCCGGAGATCGGCTTGGCCGGTACCGGCTCAGACGGTTCCACGAAAAGACGATTGAACCCGCGGCGCTGTTGATCATTGGCGCGGTCGAAAGGATCGGTCTGGATGTCCTCACCGGGCCGTCTCCCGCGCAGATCATCGATGCCGTCCTGGAAAGGAGCCCATTGCGCAAGAACGCACATTGGAAAGAACAGCAATGCCAGGGGTTTGAGAGACACGATTCGCTCCTAGTAGTAGGGTTTTGGATTCCTAACCGACGGGGAGAGAGCCAACGCTGCGGTAGATGGAGCCGACGGAGACTCTGGAGTCATTGTAGGGTAGAAAGCGGCCAGCCTCCAATTGAAAATTTCTATGTGCCGGATGGGCGAAGTGTTCGGCTCGAGGCGGGTCTGCAGCCTTGGCATGCTAGAATCAAATTGAAATATTCCCTCCCGATGTCCGCTCAACCTGATCTCTCCAAACTGAGCGTTGGCCAGTTCGCGGAACGATTCCGCAGCGAGATGATTCCGCTCAGCAACACCTTTTCCTACTTCTGCGCAGCGGCGCCGCTGTCGGAGGAAGATCTAAAGGAATACCTGGAGGAGCCAATCGGCGCGCTGCCCCCCGCGATTGCCGCGTTACTGCCGAAAGTCTCCATCATGCTGGTGCCTTATCTCGAACGGGGTGACGGCAAGGAGAAGGGCGCGGTCCGCAGCGACGACTTCGTCTGCACGGAGAAACCGCCCGAAAACAAGCTTTCCTGGGGCACGCAAGTGCGCTTCGACAACGAAGAAGTCCTGGTTTTCGCGCTCAAGGACCAGGACGTGTCGGAATATCACTACCGCTTCTACCACATTCTGGCGACGCTGGCCGCCGACGTGTGGCCGGAAGAAGCGCAGTCGCAATACTTCGCGTTACTGCGCGAGGAACTGCGTGGGCGGATTCACGGCGAAGTGGACGAAGAAAGCTGGCAGGCCAAGCAGGCGCTGCTGCGGCGGGACGGCAGCTTGCGCAAGGAATCGAAGGCTTTCCGCGATTATGCGCGCCAGTCCTTTGTCGATACTCTGACACTGTACCTGCATGGGATTTGCTGCGATATCGACGTGGATACCGGTCCGCGGCAATTGCCCAGCCGCTATCTGCGGCGCCGGCTGAACGCGCTGTTCACGCTCTATCCGCCGCCCGCCGGCTACGCGGTTTTCCCGGAACATCAGAAGCAGGAATAGAGCGCCCGGCGGGGCTACGCACGGGTCTGTTTACCAAACCTTACAAGCGCGGAGTAACGGCGGCGCGAGCGCGCGCGTTGAACTCACATAGTGGCTGAGTGGGTATTTGATCCCGATACTGCGCTGATGTTGCAGGTCTCCTCCGGCGACGAGCCGAGCTTTGGGGTGCTGCTGGAGCGCAATCGCGCGAACGTAATCCGCCATCTCTACCGGTTGGTGCGCAATCGGGCCATCGCGGAGGAATTGGCACAGGATGTCTTTTTACGGGTGTATCGCGCACGTACAACGTATCAGCCCGGCGCGAAATTCGCCACGTGGCTGTTCCGCATCACCACCAATGTGGCGCTCAATTGGCGCAGGGACACGCGGCGCGAGCGTGGCGATGTGCGGCTCCTTGACGCGCGTCCAAACGCGCGCAGGGTCGACCCGGCTGATAGAGAGCCGCGTGCCGACCAGCTTCTGCTGGACAACCAACGCGTCGAAGAGATCCGCGCGGCGGTGGAGTCCCTTCCCCCCAAGCAACTGGCGGCGGTTTTGCTGCACAAGTACGAAGGGCTGGACTACTCGGCTATCGCTGCAGAGCTCAATTGCTCCATTCCCGCACTGAAGTCGCTGCTGTTTCGCGCGTATGAAACGCTGCGGCGCAGGCTGGCGCACCTGGCGCCCGCGCAAATGTCATAACCTGAGTTTCATGACCTTGGAGACTGAGGCGAAACGCCCCGGAATCCCTCGCCTGGTGTCCAGCGATACAGGCGCGCTAATGCTGATCGCGTTGGCGATCATTCTCCTGCACGCGCTGACCAACGGTCACTATGGCTTTCATCGCGACGAACTGGCTACGGTGGATGACGCACGCTACCTGGACTGGGGCTATATCGCGTATCCGCCGCTGACTCCGTTCATAGCGCACATCGCCTTCGCGCTGTTCGGACCGTCGTTGGTGGGGCTGCGATTTTTTGCGTCGCTTGCGCAAGCTGTCGCAATCGTGCTGACCGGCTGCATGGCGCGCGAGTTGGGCGGGAAACGCACGGCACAAGTGGCGGCGGCTCTAGCGGCGGCCATCGCGCCGGTCTCCCTGGCGGCGGGCGCGCTATTCCAATACGTCACGTTCGACTATCTGTGGTGGGTCTTGGCCGCCTACTTCGTGATTCGACTGTTGAAATCCGAAAATCCGCGTTGGTGGCTGGCCATTGGCGCGGTGATCGGCCTGGGAATGATGACCAAGTATACTGTCGCGTTCCTGGCGGCCGGAATCACCGCAGGAATTGTTCTGACTTCGGCGCGCCGTGATCTGAAGAGCCCCTGGCTGTGGGGCGGAGTGGGGCTATCGCTGGCGATTTTCCTCCCCAACTCGATCTGGCAGATCCGCCATGATTTCATTTCCCTGGATTTCTTGAACCACATTCACGCTCGCGACATCCGGATTGGGCGCACCAAAAATTTCCTCATCGAACAGCTGTTCGTCCCCGCGAATCCTTTTACGATTCCGATGTGGTTAACCGGCCTCTGGTTCTATTTCTCGCGCGAAGGCAAACGGTATCGCGCTCTGGGCTGGATATTTGTGGTGGTGTTTGTTCTTTTCTTCAGCGCTCGCGGCCGCAGCTATTACATGGCGCCGGCCTATCCGATGCTGCTCGCCGCGGGTGCGGTTGCCTGGGAACGGCGTCTGGCCAATGCCAGCCCATCGCGGGGGCGGCTTCGCCGCGCGGTCCAGTGGAGTGCGATCGCGGTGGGTGCCGTGATCGCGATCGCATTGGTGGTGCCGATTCCGCCGGTCGGATCCGCGTGGTGGAATCTAAGCAACAAAGTTCAGGACGACTGGCGGGAGGAAGTGGGCTGGCCGGATTTGGTCGGCGAAGTAGCCAAGATTCGCGACTCGCTGCCCGCTGAAGACCGCACCAACTTCGCGATTCTGACGGGCAACTACGGCGAAGCGGGCGCGATCGATTTGTATGGCGCCACCTATGGCCTGCCCAAAGCGATCAGTGGGACCAATTCCTACTGGCTGCGCGGCTACGGCGATCCGCCGCCGCAGACGCTGATCGTAACGGGCGTTTCTCGCCGCTATCTGGAACGGCATTTCGAGTTCTGCGAATTGGCCGGACACGTGACCAATCGCTACAGCGTGCTCAATGAGGAAACCCGTGAGCATCCCGATATCTTCGTGTGCCGGGGGCTGCGCGAGCCTTGGCCGGAATTTTGGATAGACTTCAAAAACTACGGTTAAGCGGCTTTTCGGGCCACGGCTACCAGCCGGGCTGCGTCCACTCCGTATGGCGCGCCCTCAAGATCGCCGAAAAGCTCCACTTGAGCAAACCGGGAGGCCAGCAAACGCTCCTTGAGTTCGCGCCCCGAATAGATCGTGTGCTCAAAATGAAAAGTCCGGTAGCGGCCGTCCTTGAGTAGCATCCATTCGTTGCGGATGCGGGACCAATCGCTTCGTACTTCGTGGCGCTGCAACAGCAAGGCTCCATCCGGAAACTCGGAGCAAACCGCATTCTGATAGACACGCGCCAGCCGTTCTTTGCCCAGCATCTCGAGCACCAGGACGCCGCCTGGTTTCAGGCTCTGATGCAGGTGTCGCAGGACTTCGAGATCTTCTTGTTCGCGCTCAAAGTAACCGAAGGATGTGAACAGGCTGCAAGCGAGATCAAACGCGCAGGCGCGCTCGAAACGGCGCATATCATCCTGGACCCATTCCACCGTGACGCCTGCTTCGGCCGCGCGTTCACGAGCGCGCTCCAGCAAAAAGGTCGAGCGATCCACTCCCGTCACCGTGAAACCCCGGCGGGCGAACTCCACGGCGTGCCGACCGGGTCCGCAGCAAAGATCCAGAATCGCGCCGCCGCTCAAATGAGCCAGCAAAAGTACCTGTTCCACTTGACTGGCAGCGGCCGAGATGCGCTCCGGGGGAAACATGTATGAATACAATTCCCGCCAGAAAGTTTCATCCTCGAACCATTCCATGATTCAGGGTACATTGCTTCCGCCACGGGCTTGACAGGCCTGCGGAAAGGGTAGAATCTTGAGCAGAGGGTCTTACGATGTCCAAGAGCTGCTGGCTTCTTTCCCTTCCCTTGGCCTCATTTCTCGGGATGCCGGTTTCGGCACAGCCCGTGATCTCCGCGCACGCCGGATTGATCGAGTTTGCCGACGGCGTGGTTTTTCTCAATGGCGATCTGCTGCGGCAGCTGCCCGGCAGGTTCGGCCAGATGAACGAGGGCTCCGAGCTGCGGACTCAAGCCGGACGCGCGGAAGTGATGCTCACGCCCGGCGTGTTTCTGCGCATCGGAGATGACAGCGCGGTGCAGATGATCGCGAATCATTTAGCGGATACGCGCTTGCGGTTTATCAGGGGCACCGCAATTGTAGACGCGGTAGGCGCTTCGCCCAAAACTTCGGTCACCATCCTCGAAGGAGATTATCAGGTTCAGATCGGCCAGGACGGACGGTTCCGGTTCAATGCCGAGCCGGCGGAATTGCGCGTGGAAGATGGCAAAGCGCAGGTGATTCACAATGGCGATTCACTGACCGTCGACGCCGGACATTTGGTTCAGCTCACGGGAGGACTCACGGCTCGGATGCTCGATAGTGCTCCCAGAGACCGGCTGGACGATTGGGATCAGTCGCGCAGCGATTCCCTTGCGCAGAGCAATCAAGAAGCCGCCAATACGCAAGATCTTTCGAGCGCCATTGACAACTGGCAAAACGATCCGGCGGCGGCGCTTTCGGCCATGGGGATGTCGGGTTATATTCCGCCTCCCGGATACATTCCCACAGCGCCCTACACTGGTTGGGTCAGCAGTCCTTACACGCCGCTCGGCCTGGGCCCGTACGGTCCGTTTAGTCCCTGGGGCTATGGGATGGCAGGCGTCTATGGCCTTTATGGCGTGCCTCTGTACCGGAATTACCTGCTGCGTTCGCCACTAACGGGCGTATCAACCAATCCGTATCGTTATCCTGGGATCCGCCCGTCCATACCGACCGGGGTTGGCGTTGGAACCGGGCTGGGTGTCGGCAGAACCGGAATTTACGGCGGCGGGGCGCGGCCGATTTCTCCGGCTGCTCCGATGCATGGCGGCGTAGGACACATCGGCGGCGGCCATCGCTAACCGCGGGCCATTTCTCACTCGCGGCGATCTCACTGGCTGGGTGCGTAGTAGCCCAGGCGCCAGCGCGCTTTGAGATCCGGCAGCGCTTCCGGGGCAAGCACCTTTACCTGGACCTTGCGGTATTTTCCATCGCGTTCTTTGTTTGAGGGCGAATAGGCCAACACATACTGGTTGCGGAGCTCCAAGCCAATCCGCGACGCGATGCCGGGCAGATCCTGCGAGCCGCTGGCGGCCAGCGCGCGACCACCGGTCTGTTCGGAGATTTCCGAGAGGACGCGCGGCCCGCTCAGCTCCGAGGCGGTCAGCCCGAACGTCAAAGGCTCGAACACGCCCATGGCATAGATCTGGACGTCCGCTTCGCGCACCAGGTCCTCAACTTCGTGCGAGGTGTAGCGGCTGTTGTTATCTCCGCCGTCGGATATCACGAGCAGGGCCTTGCGGGGATTCTTGGCTTGCTTCATTTCATCCAGGCCGAGGCGCACTGCATCCAGCAGAGCCGTCAGCCCGCCGGACGTCGCGGACTTGAGTTTCTCGTCGATCGCGGCGGCGTCGTGTGTGAAGTGCAACGTCAGCTCGGCCTGATCGCTGCATTCCACCAGGAACGCTTCGTCCTGGGCATTCAAAGTTTTTAGGAATTCGCTGACTGCGCGCCGGGAAGTGTTCAGCTTCATGCCGATGCTGCCGCTGACGTCCACGATCAGGCCCACCGACAGCGGCGCGTCCTCACTGGAAAAATGCGTGATGGTCTGCAGGGCGCCGTCCTCGAGAATCTGGAAATTCTCCTTTTCTAACCCGAGTACATAGCGGTTGCTCTTATCGCTGACGGAGACCGGAACTAGCACCAGGGTTGTGTCGGCGCGAAATGAGGTTGTGCTTTCGACAGGGCTTTGGCCACGTGAGCTACCGGAAGCCAAAAGGAACAACGACAGGGCGGCGATGCAGAACCGCATTAGTGCATTTCCTCATTGCACTCTAACACGGCGATTGGCAGCTCTACGCGATGAGATACCAGGGGATGTCCAATACCGTGATGTACTGATTGCCTTTCAAGTACAACAGCGCTTTCAGGATGTTGCCGCGCTGGTTGTGGAGGAAGTAGTGATACCAATGGCGCTCCACCAGTTCCGGGATCACTACAGTTATGTAGCGATTTGGAAATTTCTTTTCCAGTTCGCCGATGAAGTCCAGAATCGGAGTAAAAATCAAGCGATAAGGGGACTCGATTACGGTGAGCTTCGGCGGCTGGACGCCCAGTTCGAGCGCGGGCGTTTCCACCAGGTGGCACCAGCTCGGGCGCAGGTCCTGGGCGTTATCGCCGGCCTTCACCTGGAGCACGTGGATTTCCGTGGACACGTTCATGGCGTAGCGCAAGGCTTTGGACGCGATCTTGCTCCAGCCTTGCAGAGGTATGACCACCACCGGCGGCTGAAGCCGCGTCACATCGAGCGGGGTGTCCTGACCGATTTCGCGCTCCACGGCCCGGTAGTGGCGGCGAATGGTGAACATCAAGATCAACAAGGAGGGAATCAGCAGGACCGTGATCCAGGCGCCCTCGGCGAACTTCGCGGTGAGTACGACCGCGACGGTGATGGCCGTGGCGGTGGCGCCCAGGCCGTTGATCAACACTCCACGTGCGGCGCCCGGGCCGCCCACGCGTTTCCAGTGAGCCACCATGCCGGCTTGCGAGAGCGTAAAGGCCAGGAATGCGCCCACGGCGAACAATGGAATCAAGCGGTCGGTGACACCGCCGAAGACCACCAATAGCACGGCGGCCAGCGAGGCGAGCACGGAGATGCCGTAAGAGAAGACCAGCCGGCGGCCGCGCATCGAGAAGGCATGCGGAAGATAGCCGTCTTCTGAAACGATCTGGCAGAGCCGCGGAAAATCGGCGAAAGCGGTGTTGGCTGAAAGTGCCAGCACGGCGAGTATCGATCCGATGGATACGTAGTAAAAAATTCCCTTGCCGGCCACGGCTGCGATCAACTGCGAAAGAACGCTTTCGTACCCGGGCGCGCCGGGATCGGTGGCGCCGACATGATAGACTCGCGCGAGCCAGGCGATTCCTGCCAGCATCAGGATCAGGATTCCGATGATGGCGGTCAGCGTGCGGCGTGCGGTCTCGACACGCGGGTCGCGAAAAGCTTTCACGCCGTTGCTTACGGCCTCCACGCCGGTCATGGCGGTGCATCCGCTGGCGAAGGATTTGAGAATGATCCAGAGCCCGGCTGCGCCGCTCGCGGCTTTGAGCGCCGGAGGGGCAACCACCGGCATGGGATGGCCGCCGTTCAAGAGTTCTTTGATGAGGCCAAGTCCGATGATGCCCAGCAGGCAGGCGATGAAGAGATAGGTGGGCACCATGAAGAGGTTTCCCGTTTCGCGTACGCCGCGCAGGTTGATGAGCGTGATGACGGCCAGGATGCTGAGGCACAGCAGCAGCGTGTGCGGAAGCAGACTGGGCGCCGCTGAGACCAGAGCGCCGACGCCGGCTGAAACGCCGACCGCAACCACCAGGATATAGTCGATGATCAGAGCGGCAGCCGCCAGCAGACCTGCTCCTTGCCCGAGGTTCTCTCGCGCAACGGTGTACGATCCGCCGCCGCCCGGATACGCGGCGATGGTCTGGCGGTAAGAGATGTAGACAATGATCAGCAGCACAATGATGCTGAAGCTGATGGGTACAACGTATTGCACCGATGCGGCGCCGAGCGGGATCAGCAGCGTGAGCGCGGCCTCGGGGCCGTATGCCGCGGAGCTAAGCGCGTCCAGACCGAACACGCCAATGCCGGCCGAAGTGCCGAGACGTTGTTCGCCTTCTTCATAGTTGGCGAGCGGTTTGCCGAAGAGCAGATCGCTGAGCGACATAAGGAACCATTATGCGGCAGCGGCTGTGTTAGAGCGCTGTTACTCGAATAAGCGATTCGCGTCGGCGTAGGACATCGCACCGTCGGTGAAAGATGAATAAGTTCCGCGCTCGAACAGTTCTTTGGCGATGCGCTGGGTCAGGCCCATGGTGGCGCGCATGGCTCCGGAACCAATGGTCACGCGTCGGACGCCCAGCCGCTCCAGTTCCGCAATCGGCGGGGTACCGGCCGCCGCCAGGATGTTTATGGGAGCATCGATGGCGCCTGTGAGCCGGCTGATGATGGCGGGATCGCGCAAACCTGGCACGAATAAACTGTCGGCGCCGGCCTTCCAATACGCATTCAGGCGCTCCAGCGTGCGATCAAAGAGCGTGGCTGGATCCCCGATGGAAAACAGATAAATATCGGTGCGGGCATTAATGACCAAGTCGGTTTTGGAACGAACCGATTCGATCAGCTTCACCTGCTCGGCGAACTCCACCAGGGAAGCGTCGCTGCGAGTGTCTTCCAGGTTCAAGCCCGACGCGCCGAGATCGACCAGAGCCCGGGCGGTTGCTACTGGATCGTCATAGCCAGATTCGACGTCAGCGGTGACGGGAACGGAAACCGCCTTCACAATTCGCTCGATCGCGTGAAGCATTTCCTGCCGCGAGATACGCTGACCGTCGGCGTATCCGAGCGAGTTGGCGACACCCGCGCTGGTGGTTGCGATGGCGGAAAAGCCGGCGGTTTCAAAAATGCGAGCACTGGCAACGTCCCAGGCGTTGGGCAGCACCAGAATCTTTGGACCCTGATGCAACTGGCGCAGCAGCGCGGTCTTACTCACCAGCGAACCTGCGGAAGAAGCTGTCAGGTTTCCACTCCGGACGCGAATTTGCGTCGGCGACGCGCTCCACCAGCGCCAGTATGATGCGGTCGAATTGCGCAGCGGCGGCTTTGTCCACCGGCTGGTTCAAATCGTCGGAAGGCGCGTGGTAACGGTCGCGCAGCCAATCCTTGTGCAGTTTCTCTTCCGGCGAACCGGGGATATAGCCAAATTTGAAGGCCAGGGCCGGGATGCCGCGACGAATGAAGCTGTATTGGTCGCTGCGGATGAAAAGATTGCGCTGCGGTTCTTTGTCGGCTTGCACTTCCACGCCGGCGGCTTTCGCGACCGTGCGAATGTCATCGCCCAGCGTAGATTCGCCAAGCCCCTGGACTTCTAGATAGTGCAGCGCGTGCAGGGGCAGGAACATGTCCATGTTGATATCGGCGACGATACTTTTGCCGTTGACCGTAGGATGCGTGCTGAAGTAGCGGGAACCGAGCAGTCCCTTTTCTTCCCCGGTGACCGCGACAAACAGGACGGATCGGCGTAGTTTGGCGTTCGATTCATGCAGCATGCGCGCGATTTCGAGATCGGAGGCGATGCCCGACGCGTCGTCCATGGCGCCGTTGTAGATTTTGTCGCCGTTAATGGGCTCGCCGACGCCCAAGTGATCCAGGTGCGCGGTCAGAACGACATAGTCATTCTTCAGCTTTGGATCGGAGCCCGGAAGCAGCGCTGCCACGTTTTGCGATTCCACCTTCCATTTCTTGAGCTGCACGTGCGCGCGGACGACGGCGGGCAAGGCGAAATGCGGCAACGGGCGGTTGCTATCGGCGTCGGCCAGAATCTCGGAGATGGTGTGGCCGGTGCCTTGGAACCACTTGTCGGCGCGTTCGGCATTGATGGTGACCGCCAGCCGCAGGCCTTGTGATTCGTCGAGCGACGGATCGGCCAGGCTCATCGATGGCATAAAACGCGAGAGCCGCGCGCGCGACCAGGGAATGTCCATGGATTTCGGATTCTGGATGGTCGCGGTTCCTACCGCGCCCGCGGCCTTCAGATATTTCCAGCGCTCGCCGCCGGAGGAATAATGCGCCTTGAGCGGGCCGGGGATGGACGACGGCCCGCCCGCCAGAAACACCACGATCTTGCCTTTCAGATCCAATCCGGCCAAGTCGTCATAATTGTTCTCCGGAACCTTCAAGGCGTAGCCGGCGAACACGGCTCCGGCTTCTGTGTCCGGCTGAATGTCGCCGCGCAAGCCGAACGTAGCGTCATCGCCTAAGACCAGCGGCTCGGTCTTGCCATTGCGCACCAGGGCCAGGCTGGACTCGTTTTCGACGATCTGCTGGACGTTGAACGGGACAGGCTGAATGTAGCCGCTGGTTCCAGCAGGTTTCAAACCGGCACGCTCGTACTCGGAGGCGATGTAATGCGCGGCCTTGAGGTGGCCTGGGCTGCCGGTGTCGCGGCCCTGCAGATCATCGCTGGCCAGGAATTGGATGTGCGACCACCAGCGCTGGCCCTCGGCGTTGTAGTCGACTGTTGCGGCCAGGACCACGCCGGCGGCAGCGAGCAGTAAGAGGTACGGTCGAGTCTTCATTTGGCACCAGCCTTGAAAGTTTTGAATTCGGCCCGCCGGGCGCGCAGCTGCGTGGCGTGACTTTCGGCGTGCTCGGCAATCAGTTGAACCAGTTGCTTGAGGGTCATACGCCCGCGATCCGAGTGGATGCCGGCGCGCTCGAAGGAGGTCTCAGGCAGATCTTTGATCAGCTCGTAGTTCTCGCCGCGAATGCGCCGGAAGGTTTCAAGAGACTGGGATGGCTTGCGCCGCGCGTAATCCAGATTCTTAGCCCAGGCAGTCTGATCCCAGGCCTGCATTTTCGGATCTTCTTCGGCCAGGATCTGCCGCAAGCGCATGGTAGCGACTATTTCCGCGTCGGCCAAATGAGCCACGATCTGGCGGATGCTCCATTTTTCGGGCTCGGGGATGAAGTCGACCTCCGAACCGGCCGCGCCGGTAATAGAGACGGCCACCAGCTCCGCGCCGCGGCGGAAACGTTCCAACAGGTCGGGGATTTCACTCATGCCGTCTAATCATTATGGCGCGAGTGGCGCGGGCGCGCCCAACTCGGCTGCGCCCGCCTGGAACAAAATCAGAACGTGAAGCGGCCGCCTACCTGGATGGCGCGCGGTCCTGCGTCACCGAAGATGTTCTGCTGACGGTTGGTCGGTTGGCCGAAGACGTAGCTCTGCCCTGGACAACTTGTGAAGGCGCCGTTCGTCAGCGTACAGCCGGGCGCCAGAGTGTCCAACGCTGGGCCGGTTGGATAGGTTAGATTCGCAATGTTGAAAGCGTTGAAGAACTCCCCGAAGACCGAAAACTTGAATCGCTCCTTGAACGTGAAATTCTTGGTAATGCGGAAGTCCTGCGCAAA
>DATJWJ010000091.1:0-10834 GCA_035501355.1 Bryobacteraceae bacterium
CGCGAACGCTACGACCATTCGTCCTCGCGGGAGTTTCACTCGGTTTTCTTATCGCCGGTTTGTCCGCACAGCCTTATCAGTTGGGCACCAAGGACGGCGAGTGGCCGTCCTACGCCGGAGACTTGAGCAATTACCGCTACTCGCCTCTCGATCAAATCAACGCGTCCAATTTCAGCAAGCTCGAAGTCGCCTGGCGCTTCAAGACTGACAACCTGGGTACGCGCCCCGAGTACAAGCTGGAAGGCACGCCGATCATGGTCAAAGGCGTCGTGTACGCGACCGCCGGCACGCGCCGGTCGGTGGTAGCTTTGGACGCGGCTACCGGCGAACTGCTATGGGTGCACGGGGAACATGAAGGCGCGCGCGGCGCCGCGGCCGCACGACAACTCAGCGGCCGCGGATTGTCTTATTGGTCCGACGGCAAAGGCGACGACCGCATCCTGTATGTCACTCCGGGTTATCGCCTGGTGGCACTGGACGCCAAGACCGGCGCGCTCATCAAAACCTTCGGCGCCGGCGGACTGGTCGACATGAAAACCTTCGCGGTGTATGGCACCGGCCAGCCAATCGATCTCACTAACGGCGAAATCGGCCTCCACTCTACGCCCGCGGTCACCAAGAGTGGAATCGTTCTGGTTGGCTCTTCCTTCCGGGAGGGCAACGCGCCCAAGACGCACAACAACACCAAAGGTCTGGTGCTGGCTTTCGACGTTCGAACCGGAAAAAAGCTCTGGCAGTTTAATACCATTCCCCGCCCCGGCGAATTCGGCAACGACACCTGGCTGCGCGAATCCTGGGCTACTAACGGCAATACCGGCGTGTGGACGCAGATCGCTGTGGACGAGCAACTCGGCCTGGCCTACCTGCCGGTGGAAACGCCGACTTCGGATTACTACGGCGGGCAACGCCCCGGCAACAATCTATTCGCCGAAACGCTGGTGTGCGTCGATCTGAAAACCGGCAAGCGGAAATGGCACTTCCAGTTGTCGCATCATCCCATCTGGGATTACGACATCTCCTCGGCGCCGATGCTGGCCGACCTCAACGTCGGCGGCAAGCTGGTGAAGGCCGTCATCCAGCCGACCAAACAATGTTGGATGTTCGTGTTTGATCGCGTCACAGGCCAACCGGTGTGGCCCATCGAGGAGCGGCCCGTCCCGAAGGGCGACGTTCCGGGCGAGTGGTATTCGCCCACGCAGCCTTTCCCGACTAAGCCTCCCGCGTACGCGCGCCAGGGCGTCTCCGTCGACGAACTGATCGACTTCACGCCTGAGCTGCACGCCGAAGCTTTGAAGGTCGCTTCCCAGTACCGGCTCGGACCGATGTACACACCGCCCGCGTTGAGCAAGCCTGGTGGACCGCTCGCGACGCTGGTGTTACCTTCCCCGGCGGGCGGCACCAACTGGCCGGGCGCGGCCTACGATCCGGAAACGCACATCGCGTATGCCTACGCGCAGGACACCATCACCCCGCTCGGTTTGGTTGCAACGCCCGACAAAGCGTTTTCGGATATGGATTACATCATGGGGCGCGCCGGCCTAAATGCGGCGCTCATGCGTGGACGCGCGCCGAGCGAAGGTTCGGGCGCCGATGTTGCCCCGCCTCCCCGCCCCCAGGCGCCTCCAGCCGGACGCGGCGGCGGTGGCGGCGGCTTCAGCGTGCAAGGACTGCCGCTCCTCAAACCGCCCTACGGGCACATTTCTGCCATCAATATGGATAAGGGCGAAATCGTCTGGCAAGTGCCCAACGGCGAAACGCCCGATTTCATTCGCAATCATCCGGCGCTCAAAGGCCTGAACATTCCGAACACCGGACAGCCCGGCTACGACACCGGAACCCTGGTGACAAAAACGCTGGTGATTCAAGGTGACACACAGCTGACGACGTCGCCGTCGCACCCGCGCGGCGCGATGCTGCGCGCTTACGACAAGGCCACCGGCAAAGAACTAGGAGCTGTTTGGATGCCGGCCCCGCAAAGCGGCTCGCCCATGACCTACAGCGTCAATGGCCAGCAGTACATCATGGTCGCCATCAGCGGCGCCAATTATTCCGGCGAATACCTGGCGTTCAAGCTTCCAGAATGAAGGATGTTGATCGCCCTTACTCGCGGCGTTAGCCCGACTCTCGGCAATTGCGAGCTGCAAGAGCTGGATCGCCAGCCCATCGATATCGCAAAAGCGATCGAGCAACATCGCCGCTACGAGCGCTGCCTGGAAGAATTAGGCGCGCGCGTTCTCGCCCTTCCAGCTGACCCACGCTTTCCGGATGGCGTCTTCGTCGAAGATCCCGCGCTGGTATTGGATGAAATCGCAGTGATGACGCGCATGGGCGCCGCAAGCCGGCGCGGCGAATCCGAAAGCATCGCCACTGCACTGGCCGAGTTTCGTTCGCTGACCTGGATTCACGAACCGGGAACGCTCGAGGGCGGCGACGTGATGCGCATTGGTGAGACGCTCTACGTCGGTGCATCTCTGCGAACCAACGGGGAAGGCATCCGGCAGCTCAGGGAAGTCGCCGCGCCGTTCGGCTACCAAGTAACCGCCGTGCCGGTACACGGTTGCCTGCACTTGAAGAGCGCCTGCTGCTATCTCGGCGACGACACAATCATAGCCAATCGCGCCTGGATCGACGCGAGTGTCTTGGCCGGGTTCCGCATCCTCAACATCCCGGAAGACGAGCCACGCAGCGCTAACGTCCTACGCGTCGGCGACACACTGATCCTACCCGAGGCGTTCCCGAAAACTCGAAAATTGCTGGAAAATTCGCGATATCACGTGCGCACGCTGGACCTTTCCGAGCTGGCCAAAGCCGAAGGCGCGGTGACGTGCACCTGTATTCTGTTCGAGTCGGCTACTTCTTCGCGGTAGTGTTGACCGGACCGGCGTTCTCATACCACTTGATATTGTGCGTGGCGCCGCCGATCATGACGATGTCCGGACGCCCGTCGCCATTCATATCGGCAACCTGGCAGCCCGACGCGGACATGGCCATGTGATCCAGCTCCTCGTGATGCCATTGCGTGCCGCTGTCATCGGTGGAGTAGAAGATGTGGGACGAGGCAACCTTGCCGCGAGCGCGGTCGCCCGCCACGATCTCATCGCGTCCATCGCCGTTGAAATCGCCGACGCAAACTTCGTGGCCTTCGGTGAGCTGGTCATAGAGGACGTGACGCGTCCAGCCGCCCTTGCCGTCCTCGGTGTAAACCACTACTTCGTTGCCATGCCAGGGCTCGACCGCCGCTAAGATGCGGTGCTTGCCCAAGTGCGCGACCTTTACATCGCTGGTGCCCAAGCGCGGCGCTTCTTCGGTGTTGTGGCCTGTCACGATCACTTTGCGCTCGAACTTCGGGTTGTCTGGTTTGCCGCTGGCCGTGTACATCAACACGCCTTCGAAATTGGCCACCAGCAATTCCTCGCGCTTGCCCTTCCCGGTCCAGTTGTACGGCCGGATGCGATGCGTGATGCCGCTCAGATCCTCGGTGATCGTCTCGCGCTTCCAGGGACCTGACCAATCCGCGGGAACGCGGTAGTAGAACAACGGCGTCTTGCCTTCAAATTTCGGCCCCTGATTGGTGGGGCCGACCAGCGGCGCGTTGATCAGGACCTTGTGGCCGTCGCCGAACAAGTCCGCCCAGGCGATGTGATGCGAGGTCGGATACTGATCGATCTTGGTGGACTTCCAAGGCTCGCGTGGGTCGCCTTGATGCGACACCAGCCAAACCAAACCCGGGCTCTTGGCCTGCTGCATGGCGAAGCCGCTCTCCACCGCGAATTCCGGGATACCGTCGCCGTCGATGTCGTAAGCCGCCAGATTCACCTGGCCCGGCATGTCTGGGACCATCACGTGCTTCTGCCAGCCGGGATTCTCGTACCAACTGAAATCGGGAATCATCTGGCTAATCGGAATCACGTCCGGCTTGCCGTCTTTATTAACATCGATGACCAGGACGGCGTAACCGCCCTTTTCCTTGTCTTCGATGGTGTGGTCTTTGAACTGGACGATTTGCTGCGCGGCGGCGAGGCCGGCAACGGTCACAAGCAGCAACAGTGTTCGGCGCATAATGGGCTCATCATAGCAAGTTCCTAGGCAGGCCGGAAGGTGAACGTACGACAAAGCCGTGTCAGAGATACAAATGCTTGGGCCAGCGCGCGACCGGCAATTTGCGCCGAATCGAATTCCGGGTCGACTCGACCCAAACCACAGGCCATGCGGAAGCGATCAGCAGCCAGGAAGACTTGAGGGCATCCGGCCCGAAAGCCAGCACGAGGATAGCAGTCAGCACAACCCACTTCACACCGCGGAAGATGCGACTACGCGAGGGCGTATAGATCGGCAGGATCAGCGCCAGGGACAAGATACCCAGTCCCATACCGGCGGCCAGCAATATCCGGGCGATTTCGGTCATTCCATTAAGGAACAACAAAGCGGCTGCCAACACGGCCACCACCGGCGCTCCGAGCAGAAGCGGCCTGGAAAGCCGGCGGGAACAAATCGCGCGTGATTCCCAATTCCCTTCCCTGAGTAGCCTCGCTTCCCTGGTTGTAAGCAAGACTTTGCGATATTGCCGATTGGCTGTCTTCGCATCGCCCAAGGCAGCCAAGGCCATCTGATCCGCTTGGTCCGCCGTTGCGCCGTCGTTTATGGCAGCCTCGCGAGCGGATTCGTAGTGCTCCCGAATTTCGGCTCTGACTTGCGCCACGGAATCGGTAGCCAGATGTCTCGTCGCTTGCTTTAACCAACGGTCCAATCCATTCGGCATTTTATGCCTCCCCCAGCAGCATCGTCACGGCTCGCGAGAGCTCCCGCCACTCAGCGCGATCCTTGATGAGTGCCGCGCGCCCGAGTTCTGTAATCCGATAATAGCGGCGCAACCGGCCCTTCTCGACGCCATCGTAGGACTCCACTAGGCCTTCGTTCTCCAGCTTGTGAAGCGCGGGGTAAAGTGTGCCTTCCTTGAAATCCAAGACGCCCTGAGAGCGCTCCTTGATGCGCTGGGCGATCCGGTAGCCGTGGCTCGGCTCGTTAGCCAAAGCTTCCAGAATCAGCGTGGGAAGCGTCCCTTTGAAGTTCATCAATACCTCGGAATCCTATGCATAGGATACTTGCCATGAGGATGCTTGTCAACGGAAATCTGTGATCGAGACGAGCCTCACCGCCGAGGACGGTGGGTTCGTTTGTGCAAAATCTTGAAAACGCCTATTTTGCTTTGGCCGCGGCGGCTTCTTCGGCCCGAGCCCCGGCCAGGATGCCTGCCAGGCCCTCGTTGCCCTCGTGGCATGCGTACTCAAAAACGGGATCCGAGGAGCGCTGCAATGGGATCATCAGGCTCCAGGGCTTGGTCCACGTCCCAGGGTCGTCGATCGTGATTTCGTACTTTAGCGTCTCCGGGCCGCTGCGCGAGAAGCGCTCAGTCACATGCAGCTTATCGCTGGAAAGCGACATGAAGGCTCTGGGCTTATAGTTGGTGGTATCGATCACCAGCGTATCGCCTTCCCAATGGCCGCGCGAATCCCCTTGCCACTGCTCGACCGCGGGCGGAGGATGCGGACCGCCATCCAGTGGAATGACGCGAACATCGTGAATCATCTCGGTCATGAACATGACCGACCTGGGCGTCTGCACAATCTGATAGTAACTTTGGTAGCCCGGGACCAATTGCGGCGAACCATACGTGATACAGCGTTCCTGCAACGCCCGGTCTTCAGGTCCGGCTGCAGGACGGCGCCCGGCCTCGATCATAGCCTTTCTTCGCTGTTGCGCTTCCGGCGTGAGGGCCGGCATTCGCCCATCGGGAGGGTCGTTGATGAGAGAAGTACGGTTTTCCCAGACCCGTTCCACGGTCCAGACGGAGCTATAGTCGCCGGTCTCGCCATCAATGCTTACGAAGCCCGATTTAACTCCCAGCACATTAGCGAGCACGGTGTTGAAGACGGTATCGCCGAAGGCGGCGTCTCCATTGCCGCTGAAAAGCTCGTGCGCCTTTTTCTTCATGGCCGCCAATTCTTGATCGGTGAGCAGGGCGCGCCCGTTCAATTCCTTGGGTCGCTCCAGCGGCGTTGCGCTGTTATTGGCCCAGAAACCCTGCAAATCCGGATGTCCGTCGCCGGCGCGAGGCGGTGTCCAGGTTTTGTTGACGTTCTTGGTGGTGGCCAGCGCCGTTTGGGATGCTACTTGCGCCTGCGCGATTGCAGCCAGCCCTGCTAAGGCAAGTACGAAACATAGGCATCGAAGCTTCATCCTGCCCTCCTCTCATTTGTCCAGTATATGCCTTAAAGAGGGACTTGATAGCAAAAGGGCAAGCGCAGGCAAGCGCTAACGCTCTAGTGTGCCTGCGTCTACTTTAGAATCGCAAAACAGACAATGCCGCCAATGGCGACCACGGTTAGAAGGATCCCGACCACGATTTTCAGCCTCCGAGCGGTTGCCCTCTCGCTCCGTCGTTTGTCTTTCGCGAGCCATACGCGCCAGAGCTCTTCGCTAATTACGGTCTCTTCGGTGGTATCCATTTGTGTACTCCTTCAACCAGAGTGCGGCTACGCAGGGGTGCGGGCCAGCGCGTCTGTTGCATTGCGTGCGCCTTCCCCGGCGGCAGGTGCTCGCTTGAATCCGAAACTATGCCCGCGGACCTCGCCATGCTGTCCCCACATTTTCGCTGGGCGGCCGGCGCGGCGTTCTTTTTTTCTGTTCGGCAGCTTCAGCCGCGCGAATATTTGCGCGCAGGGACATGGCGGCTTCCGTGTACGTGAACGTGCGTTGGGAATCGTCGCCATCACGCTGCTCCAGGACGTTCCGGCACAATAAGGGTAACTCTTGCATCCGGATCCCGTATTTCCTGGTCAGCGCCAGATCCGCGCGGACGCTATAGGCCATTCGTGTCCGATCTTCTCCAATGGATTCGAAAGCGAATACCCGGGATCCCACGTCATGAGTGAATCCGGTAAGAATGTACTGCATTTTCGTTCCTTTCGGGGCTATCTTCGGACGCTCGGCCCCCTCACTTTTTAGCATGCTGGATCTCAGAGGCTGCGGTGGGAACTGATCAAGAGGCATCGTGAGTTCCTCGGACCATGGCCGTACCGGGCCTTCTCAAGATTGCGGCTCCGTTTTTCCCGGGCGCCACTCGTATGGCTCGATCCGTCGAGGACCGCAGACGCGCCAGGAGTTGCTTTCCGAGGCTTATCTCGGCTGGATTACTTTGGGAGCCGGGCAATCTGGAATCGATAAACTCTCTTCGGAACAATTGATCGGAGGCCAGGCTGCTTAGCAGCTCAAGCTCTTTAGATGTGAATTTCACAGTGATGCGTGTCAATTCGAACCTGCCACTCTCTTGAAAACACCGAGTCTTCGCGTCCTTGCGCCCACACAGTCGAAGGTGCGTCTGGCGTGCCGCGGCACAGCCGAAGGTTCGCCATCTACGGCGATTCCACGGCGGGTTGAAATATCTTGTCTATGGTTTTGAGTCACAGATATGGAAAGGCCGAAAGTTTGGTGCAACTCGAACCGGCGGGGTTTCAAACGTGATAACCTCCTCGGTTGCTGCGCGGTGGGGCTAAGAAGAGGAATCAAGCCGCCGGATTTCGTTCAGACGACCCGTTAGCGGAGCGCCCAACCGTTAACCATTATAAGTTAAGTAGTCTTGCGTGTCAATCGCACATATGCGAAAATACTGATCCTTCATTCACTTATCTTAGTGAAGTGAAATAGGAGTTGGGATGGATGTTTCTTCGCTGATTCGAAATCGGCTCAACAAGCTGGGGCTCGAGCAGAAGGATCTTGCGTCGGCCGTGCAGGTGACAGAGTCTTATGTGTCCCAGCTGTTGGGCCGAAAGAAGGCGCCGCCTGCGCCGGCCCGGACAGATCTTTACGACAAGATCAGCGAGTTCTTGAAACTGCCAAAGAACGAACTCTCTAACCTGGCTGAGCTCGAACGCCGGGAGGAACTGAAGAAGAAGGTGGTGGCACCGCCCCGGCCGCTGTTCAAAGAGTGCCGGGCCTTGGTTTTGCGTAAATGCGCTTCCGGCGGGCGCGGTGAAATAGCGGCGATTTTTGAGAAGCAGCCCTTCGGCGAACTGGAACGCCTGATCACCGAGAAGCTTCTGGATGTCGCTCAAGGCGTTGCGCGGGAGGAATTGCGCAGCGAAGAATGGCTGCGCCAGATGGCCAAACTGAGCCACCGCAGCTACGCGCAAATGCGAGTGGCAATCCTGGAATTTCTGGACACGGATGTTCTCAATCTCTCGGTTGAAAATTGCGTTTCGTTCCTGGATCCGATCATCGAGTCCTGGGACATCGATCTCAAGACATTTGGAATAGAGATTGTTCTCAACAGCCGCCTGGCGCCCGCACGGATCAAGTGTTTCGAGTTTGTCGAAAGGGAGCCGCCGGAAAGGGAGGCCGTTGAACCAGGATTGGAGCAGTTTCTCAAGGACGCTGCATTAAGCGGGGACATTCAGGAAGAGGAGATCGAGTTTCTGAAGAGGCTGAAATTCAGAGGCAGAAAACCGTCCCCACTGTATTACTACCGCGAGCTGCAAAACCTGAGGGACCCTCTGCACTTCATGGCCGGGCCACAGCCGAAACAATCCGGGTAATCGGGGATGGGAAGCTTAGACGACGGCGACCGTCCGGACGCCGCCGCTTTGCTATGACTGAGTGGGTGTTACCAGCGATTGCGAGAACGGCCGCCATTGCCGCCGCCGGACCGGTAGCCTCCGCCGCCCGATCCCCGTTCAGGTTTGGGCCGGGCTTCGTTGACGTTCAGCGCCCTGCCATCGAGTTCTCGGCCGTTCAGCTCGGATATAGCTCGGTCTGCTTCGGTGCCGTTGGTCATCTCCACGAATCCAAACCCCCTGGCTTGGCCCGTGTCGCGGTCAGTAACAAGGTTCACACGTTCGACTGCGCCGTATTGTTCAAACAGAGATCGAATTCCATCTTCGGTGGATCCGAAGCTGAGATTGCCTACAAAAATATTTTTCATTGAATTTTCCTTTTGAGCTGCAGAGTGAATCGGGGCAGGATCGAATGAGGGCGGTTAACCGCACGAAACGAAAGAGCCAAAAACAGCGGACTGCGACTACACTTCAATGCTTGCACGAACTCGCCCGGCGCGCAAGCAAAAACTTTTCCGCCAAAACGGGGCGGAGGCGAGCATCGACGAAATTAGCTGCCAGATGCGTTCCGGACAATCGGCTCAACAGGTTCGCCCATCTCTGGGCCGGATCCGGCGCGATTGTCGCTTTCGGTGCGGCGCTGGAGCCGTTTCTGCATCTTGGCTTCTTGACGCTCCTTTCGCTGCTGTTCCTTCTGGCGCTTCTTGAATGTTTGCGGACCACGTCCAGCCAATGAAGTCTCCTTTTCAAACTGCACACGTTACTAGACTCACCCCGTGCAGGTGCGATCAGAACCGAGGGGGCGCTTTCGGAACGCGCGACCGGTATTGTTGCATCTATCAACCAGAGTAGCAGACACTTCAGGCAGGCGTCGCGAAATCTCGGAAGTGGTGTCATTTCTTAGCTAAGTCCGATTCCGAGCGGAGCGACGTGACGTGACATGCGTCGTCCCAGACGTTGTATTGTATATAGACGACATCACAGCCCTGAGTTGAGGAACTGCTTGAGGAGAATGCAATGACAGGAATGCGACCGTTTTTCGTTTCGTCGGCAGCGATCATATGTTTATCGGCGCTCGGGATCGCCCAACAACCTGGAGGCCGCGGCGCTCCGGCACCGCGGCTGGTATTTTCGGTTACCTCGGATGCATGGCCCGATGGCGGCGAGGTTCCCATGAAAAACGCCGGCCGGGGCGACAATAAATCGCCCGCGTTCGAGTTTCACTGGACATTGGGCTCGGAGCCAGCCGCTGCGCCCGAGAATCTGCAAACCTACGCGGTGATTTTTCACGACATCGAAAATTCCACCAATAAAACCACGGTCGACACTCTGCACTGGTCAGCTTTCAATATTCCCGGTACAGCGAAAGGCCTTCCGGAGGGATTGGGGACTGGCGACCTGCCGGACGGCACGCGCAACGGCCCGGGTATCATGGCCCGTGGTGGGAGAGCGGGAGGCTATTTTGGACCAGGCGCCGGTCCGGGCCCCATCCATCACTACGTTTTCGAATTCTACGCGCTGGACACGAAACTTGATCTACCGGCCAATACGACGCGCGACGATTTGTTGAAAGCGATGGATGGACATGTCATCGGCAAAGCGGCATGGTTTGGCCGGTTCCACGCGCCCTCTCGGCAGTAAGAGCGGTGGACATCCGTGTTGTTCCCGGTGCAGATGTTGCCGTAGGGCCAGCTGTGACCTCTGGCGGTGAGGGTGGGATTCGAACTCTCAGCCCGATCCGGGCATCTTTAAGTTACAGAATCCACGTTGCCGAAATTGCAATGTCTGCCAGTGCTGCCGTCGCGCATTGCCCAAAATTGCCCAAATCGCAATCGGCCGTAAAGTTTCAACGAATCGGGACATCACCCGTGGACAAACAGTCCGATTTTGCCGGCGTTTAAACCACTGTCGTGAGATGCAGTATTTTCAGAGTGTGGAGACCAAGCCGATGTACTTCCATCGGCTCGCTATTAAGAGGGGCTGCTCAGGCGTTTTTTGCGCTTCCGAATCCGAAGCCGGCGTGCTAGGAACGTTGCTGCGAGCGTGCACGCCTTCAGCGCTCCGGTCGACGCGTAACGACCGGAAGACCTGCGTGATGGCAGACCTTCCGCTGGGGCTGTTAAGGATTCAAAAATACCATGACTAACATGGTTTCTATTGGTTGGAGTGGTTCAATCGTGGTCTGAGAATGCTCGGCGGCCTGTGCAGCCATTTTGGATTCATCA
>DATJWJ010000092.1:0-35220 GCA_035501355.1 Bryobacteraceae bacterium
GGGCGGGCGACCCAGCCCGTGCTTACGTCCTTTATACACAGGCCGCCGCCGCCGACCCCGGTAATCTGAAATACTGGTCGCGCGCGCAGGCGCTTCGACCAGTGGCCGGCCTCCTGGAGGTTCCCGAAGCCAAGCGCGGCGAGGATCTGTCGCCTGAGAAAACCGACCCCACCTTATTCGGTCACATCAGCGATCGCGAATTGGAGGAGGCACGCCAGCCGCTGCCGCCCGCCGAATTGAAAGCTGCTCCGGGAAGACGCGATTACGACCTGCGGGGAGACTCCAAGTCGCTATGGGAGCAAGTTGCGGCCGCGCTCCACCTGCGCGTCCTCTTCGACCCGCAATACCAGCCCACTCCTTCACTACGTTTTGAATTAACGGAAGCCGACTACAAGGAAACTTTGCGGGCGCTGGAGGCCGCCACCAACTCCTTTCTGACGCCGGTGACCGTTGAGCTGATCTTCGTGGCCAACGACACCACCCAGAAGCGCACGGAGTATGAACGAACGGCGGCGGTGGTGATCCCATTCGCGGAGACTGAGACGGTGCAGGAGCTGCAGGAAATCGCTACCAGCGTGCGCGGCGTCCTGGACATGCAGCGCTTGATGGTAGACAACCAAAGAAAGTTGATCCTGATGCGGGACCGAGTCGCCAAAGTCCGGTTGGCCGAAAAGATTTTGCAGGATCTGTTGCGCTCGCGCGCGCAGGTAGAGGTGGAAGTAGACCTCATTACGACCGACTTGTCCTCTTCGCTGAGCTACGGCATCTCGCCGCAAACGGCCTTTCCTCTGGTGAATTTCCCCAACAAAGCCAACTTGCTGAACAGCATTCCCGCCGGCTACAACACCTTTCTCGCTTTCGGTGGAGGCGCCAGCGTGATCGGCCTGGGCATAACCAGCGCGCAGCTATTCGCGACTGCCAGCAAGTCCAATAGCCAGACGGTCCTCAGCTCAGAGCTGGTGGCCTTGGATGGGCAGGCGGCCTCGCTGCATATCGGAGATCGCTACCCAATCATCACCAATAGCTATCTTGGCTCGGGTTCTTCTAGCACCGGCGGCGTCTCGTCCGGAACCGGCGGCACCCCTACCTCCGGCAATCCTGGTGGCGTCGGTGGTGCCGGCAGTCTGCAATTGAGTCAAACATCGGTCACCTGGACTTATTCGAGCGGCGGCGCGGTTCCAACGGAAACCAACATCACCGTGAAAAGCACTGCTGGAACAATCGACTACACCACCACGCTCGAGAGTTCCAGCTCGTGGGTGCTGGTGAACAACCAGAGCATGTCGACCGGCGCATTGCCCGCCACTTTGACGATAACGCCCGGCCCCAACCTTGCGGCGCTGGGAACAGGTTCTTACGTGGCCACAGTTCAAGTGAGCGGATCGGACGGCTCGGTTGCTTATATCACCGTGAATCTGACAGTGAACGGAGGCGCGCAGAGTCTTTCGCTTTCTCCCGCAACAGTGGCACTCACCAGTTCGGCCGGCGGACTGGAGGTTCAGCAACCCGTGGCCGTGACCAGTAACACTTTTGGAACGCTTACGGCAACTGTTACCGGCACTGGTCTTTCGTTGTCGCTATCCGGCACCTCCGCAGGCCCCAATACGCCGGCCACCGTCACGGTCTTAGGCAATCCGGCTGGAATTTCGGCGCAGAACTACGCTGGCATACTCAGTGTGACAGTGGCTGGAACAACTCAAGAGATCCCAGTGACCTTCGACGTGATTTCCAATAGTAGTTTGCTGCTGAGCCAGTCCTCCGTTCCATGGACGTACAACACTGGTGGCAGCTTGCCGCAAGCAACCACCCTGACGGTCTCGAGTTCCTCAGCGATCAGCTTTACCGCGACTGCATCCAGCGCCAACAACTGGCTGCTGGTGAACGGGCAAACTGAAGTGAGTGGCAGCAGCCTGCCTGCGACGGTGACCATCTCACCCAGTTCCAACTTGGCCCAGCTCAGCACGGGCAATTACACGGGCACGGTGCAATTCACAGCTCCCAACGGATCCATCGTTTACTTCAACGTGAACCTTACGGTGAATGGAGGAACGGCCACCGGCCTGACGGTTTCACCTAACCCCATCACGCTGAACGCTTCCCTGGGCGGCGCCTCCATACAGCAAACCATTACAGTAACGAGTGCGACTGCGGGAGCTTTTTCGGCGGCAGTGAACGGCTCCGGCCTCTCGCTTTCAACTCCCCCTACAACCGTGGAAGCGAACACGCCCATTACATTCACGCTGACCGGGAACCCCGCGAATCTTACGGCACAGAACTACATCGGCTACCTCACGGTGACCGCCGCCGGAGTTACCCAGACCGTCGAGGTGACGTTCGCCGTGGGAGCCACCAACAGCGGAACCAACGGAACCGGCATCTACGCACCTCCGCCGACCTTTAATTTTGAGGATCTCGGACTGGTAGTCAAGGTGACGCCGCACGTTCATGGAACCGACGAAGTCACGCTCGAGGTCAGCACGGAGTTCAAGCTGCTGGAAGCCGCCTCCGTCGATGGGATACCGGTCATTTCGAACAAGAAGTACGAATCCAAAGTCCGTTTAGTGCGGGGCGAATGGGCGGTGCTGGCAGGCCTGATGACTGCTTCCGATGCCCGCACAATCACCGGCATCCCCGGTTTAAGCCTGATTCCGTTCCTGCGCAACAATACGGTGAACAAAGACCTCGGCCAAACCTTGATCGTCCTTAAACCCCACATCACCATCCCACCCCCCACCGAATTACCGACGCAGGGAGCCTGGACCGGAACCGAGACCAAGCTTCCGACCGATCTATAGCCGTCTCCTGCGCCCTATTCCAGAACCAGGACACGCAGACGTGATCCATCCGCGCCGCCGCGATACACGCGTTCGGTGGCCTTCTTGAAGTCGGACGCCTTGGCGCTCGGAATATCTAGAAACTGCTGTGGATTCCGGTCCACCAGCGGGAACCACGAGCTTTGAATTTGCACCATGATGCGGTGCCCGCTGCGGAAGGTGTGCAGGACATCCGGCATCCAGAACTCGATTTTTTCCTGCTTGCCCGGAGCGAACGGCTCCGCCTTGGACATGCTGTTGCGGAACTTCCCGCGGAAGGGTTCGCCGCGCACCAGTTGCTGGTAGCCGCCCATGTGCAAGCCTTTGGGATTGGGGTCGGGATCGGGATAATCGTTGGGATAGACGTCGATCAGCTTGACCACGAAATCCGAGTCGGTGCCGGTGGTCGAGACCCGCAGCATAGGCGTGATCGGGCCGGCGATGGTCACATCATGATCTAGCGGTTCCGTCTCGTAGGTCAGCACATCCGGACGAGTGGAGGCGAAGCGCTGATCGAACGTCATGTAGTCGGCGGGCATGCCGAATCCAGGCGCAATCTCACCGGTGGATGCCACCGGCTTGTTGGGATCGCTCACATATTCATCGAAGCCGGACGCGGAGGGTTGGTTGAAGCTAAGCGTGCCGTTGGAATCGAAATACAGGGATCGCGCGGCGGCATTCTTGGGAGGCCAGGCGTCGAAACGGTGCCACTCATTGCGCCCGGTCTCGAACAGATATGCCTTCGGGACCGCGGCGTCCGCCGAGGCCTTCAGGCCATTGCCTTTGTCTTTCAAATTCTGCACGAAAAACGGGAGCTCGATGTTCTCGCGGAAAAATTCACCGGTCTTGGAATAGAAGTTGAGATTGCCGAGGGTATCGCCGGCGTCGGCCGACCAGCCGCCATGCCGCCAAGGCCCCATCACCAGCGTGTCGGGCGCGCTTGCGCCGTTCTTTTCGAGCGCATCGTAAAGCTTCAGTGGACCCGACAAATCCTCGGCATCGAACCAGCCTCCTACCCACATCACCGCCGGCTTGACGTTCTTCATATCAGGCGCCAGCGCGCGCGCCTGCCAGAACTTGTCATAGCTGGCGTGTTCGATGTTTTCATCCCAGTACACATTTTTGTGCTTCAGGTACTTCTCATTAGCATTGGCAATCGGACCCATGCGCAGAAAGAAGTCATAGGCGTCGAAGGTGCCGGGATCGAACTGCACGGTGCGCTGGGGCCGCTCGGGATCTGGTTTCCGCGGCATAAAATCGGAATAAAACCGGAAGTTGGCGGCCAGGTAAAAGGCCCCGTTGTGATACGAGTCGTCTCCATTGCCGACATCGCCCATGGGCGCCTGCGGTGAAACCGCTTTGAGCGCCGGATGCGAATTGATGAGGCTGTGCGCGGCGAAAAAACCAGGGTAGGAGATGCCCCAAATGCCGACCCGCCCGTTGTTGTGAGGCACGTTCTTGATCAGCCAGTCGATGGTGTCGTAGGTGTCCGTGCTCTCGTCCGGATCCGCGACGTCGTCGGCGCGGGCAGTGTGCGGCCGTACGTCGACAAACACGCCTTCCGACAGATAACGCCCGCGCACGTCTTCATACACGAAGATGAAGCCTTCCTTCTCGGCGGCCTCCGACGGGCCCACGATGGGCCGATAATTATCGATGCCGTAAGGCGCCACCGAGTACGGCGTCCGTTGCATGAGGATGGGGTAGCGTTGCGAGGCGTCCTTAGGCACGTAGACGTTGGCGAACAGCTTCACGCCATCGCGCATGGGAATCTTGTACTCGTACTTGGTGTAATGCTCGCGCGTGTAGGCCAGTTGTTTCAGCCTGGTTTCCCGCGGCGTTTGCGCCCACAGCGCCGCGGGCGCGAGCATCAGGAACAGCATCGGGAACGTCCGAATCACCATGAGCGAATGGTATCAGGGCGCGCGAAAAAACGGGTCAGGCTTTTACGTCTTCTTCGCGGGCGCCTTTTTGGCCCGGGTCTTGGACGCTTTCTTCACTGGCGCCTTGGGTTGATTCTTGATGGTCTCCAGCCGCAAGTATGCGGCCGCGGCACGCAGGCGCACAGGCTCGCTCTTATCGTCTAGCAGGGGCGCAAGATCAGCCTGCCGCGCCGGATCGTCTTGCAGCGCCAGCGCGTGAATCGCCGCCGCTCGTACGGACCAGTCCTTGTCGTTGAGCGCATCGCGCAGGGCATCCAGCGTGGGTTGGTCTTTTTCCTTGCCGAGCAGCAGAGCGGCCGCGGCGCGGCCCGAGGTTCCAGGGTCAGACAGCAAGGCTTGCATGGACGACACGCCCGTTCCGAGCCCGGGCACCGGCGCAAGTCCGGCGCCTGTCTTAACCGCGAAGAGGAACATGGTCTTGGGGGTGTGCATCATTCGCAGGGCATCGCGCTTTTGCTTGGTGAAGAAACCCGACGAGGTCTTGGCGTCACCTTCCAGAACCGAAAGCAGCGCAGCCTTGCCATCTGGGTTGTCCAACGTGTATAAAGCACGTGCAGCGGCGAAGCTGACTTCGGGCACCGAGTCGTTAAGCGCCGCATGCAGCGAGAGCATGGTGCGGTTACTGTTGTTCAGATCAGTCAAACTGGAGATTACGGCCAGGCGCACCTCCACGTCCTTGTCGCCGAGCATCGACTGTAGATCGGAAGGATACGGATCCACGGAACCGATCAGACTGAGCGCAATCACCGCTTGACGGCGCGTGTCCGGGTTCTTGTCCAGGAGCGCTTTGTCCAGAACGTCCCGCGACTCTTTTTCCTTGGGGCTGGGCTGGCATAGAGCCGTCAGCGAACACAGCAGGAGAAGCAGTAAGCCTTTTCTCACAGCAGTTCCTTTCTCATTGCCGGTGAAATTCAGTATATGCCACCGGTCGCGCCTGCTATTCTCAGACCAGATTGATGTCGAAAATGCTGGAGGAGATTCGCGAGCAGCCGGTTACCCTGGAGCGCACTCTGCAAGCCGAAAGGCGGCCGATGGAAGATCTGCGCGGACTCGTGGAGCGCAACCCTCCGCGGCTGGTAATGTTGGTGGCGCGCGGCACCTCCGACAATGCCGCCCAATTCGGCCGCTACCTGCTGGAAGTGACCACCGGCATCCCTGTCACGCTGGCCGCGCCTTCCATCTTCACGCTCTACAATGCGCCGTTCCGCTTTGAGGGCGTGCTGGTGGTCGCGATATCGCAATCCGGGGAATCCACCGATACCAACCTGGTGGTCCAGCGCGCTCGCGAACAAGGGGCACGCACCATCGGGATCACGAACGAAGCGGACGGCTCGCTGGCGCGCATCGCGGAACATGTATTTCTGGTGCATGCCGGACGCGAGCAGAGCGTGGCTGCAACCAAAACCTACACCGGACAGTTGCTGATGCTCTATCTGCTGGCCCGCGCGCTGGGCGCCAACATCGCACTCGACGATTTGTCGCGCCTGCCGGAGTGGTCCAGCCGAGCGCTGCAGTTGGAGGTCGAGATCGCGCGCCGCGCTGAGCGCTACCGATTCATGGACCACGCGGTGGTGATCGGCCGGGGGCTCAATTATGCCAACGCGTTCGAATTCGCGCTCAAGCTGATGGAAACCTGCTACGTGGTGGCCGAGCGGTTTTCAAGCGCCGATCTGCTGCACGGTCCGATCGCCATGGTGGAGGCTTCGTTTCCGGCCTTCCTGTTCGCGCCCCAGGGTGTGACTTGGCCGGGACTGCGCGAAATGATCGAGAAGCTGAATCAACTGAAAGCCGAGACGCTGCTGATCACCGATCAGGCCAATCGGGAAGCGCTCGCGTTCCATGAACGAGCCGTCGCGTTGCCGATGCCGCTCCCGGAAGTCTTCACGCCCATTCCCTATATCGTCCCCGCGCAGATCTTCGCCGCTTGCCTGGCGGAGCACAAAGGCCTGGATCCGGACCAGCCCCGAACATTGACCAAAGTGACGCGAACGCTGTAGCGCTACCGCACCACGCCGGCCAGCGGACTGCTGGCGCTGCCGTACAGTTTCTTTTCCATGCGGCCCGCCAGGTACGCCATGCGCCCAGCCTCGACTGCCAGCTTCATGGCGATGGCCATTTTTTCAGCATCCACCGCTTCGGCGATAGCGGTGTTCATCAGGACGCCTTCGAAGCCCAATTCCATCGCGATGGCCGCGTCCGACGCGGTGCCCACGCCCGCATCCACGATCAGCGGGACTTCGGTGATGCTCTCGCGCAAGATCCGCAGATTGGTGGTGTTCTGGATGCCGAGGCCGGAGCCGATGGGCGCACCCAGGGGCATCACGGCGGCCGCGCCCGCATCGATGAGCTTGCGTGCGTTCACCAGGTCGTCGTTGGTGTAAGGCAGCACTATAAAGCCTTCCTTCGCCAGCACGCGCGTGGCTTCGAGCAGCCCTTCGTTATCGGGGAACAGCGTTTTCTGGTCGCCGATCACTTCCAACTTCACCCAATTGGAAAGCCCCACTTCGCGAGCGAGGCGCGCGGTGCGGATGGCCTCATCGGCGTTGTAGCAGCCGGCCGTGTTCGGCAGGATGAAGATCTTCGAGCGGTCGATGTAATCGACCAGCGATTCCTTGCTCTTGTCGGTCAGGTTGACGCGCCGCACAGCCACCGTGACCACTTCGGCGCCAGAAGCGGCATGGCAGCGGGCCATTTCGTGAAAGCTGCGATATTTCCCGGTCCCAACAAAGAGCCGCGAATGAAATTCCCGATCCGCGATGCGAAGTACGTCAGACATGTTCTTATTCTACCGAGCGCTCACGCGGGGTCAGAGGCTTCCATATAACTTCCACGCTACCGTTCCTGCGCTCAAAGGCCAAGTTATCGCCATCGGCCCCCACAAGCTCAGACTGCACGGGCGGAATGCCAACGGCATCGCTAGGTTTCCAAGACGACGTTGCCCGGTCAAAGATCATAATCTGGCGTTTATGCGATACGTAGTCGGATGGTAACGCGAATAGGCGGCCATCGGCCGTAAAGGCAAGCTCGTTTAGTTGGTAAGTCGCCCTGTGGGTGTCTGGATCGCTAACACTGTCAGGCCCGAGCTTCCAGCGTCCGATGAGGTTGCCGTCTAGGCCCAATTCCACCCACTCCGGATATTTCCCAACTTTGCCAGGGTGGGTGAGCACGCCGATTCGGTCACTAGCCGCTCGCAATTTTCCATAGTCGGCCGGTGGAAGACCGGGGGGAAACGACGAACGTGGAAGAAACGCGCCGAGTAACTGGCCATTTAACGAATACTTTCGAACGATTAGATAATCGCCGCGCGAATGGTGATCAAAGTCATCTCCATCGCGCAGCGGTTCGTATTGCGTTCCCGAAGCCCAGATCGAGTGGTCCGGGCCGAAGCACGCATGAGCGGGTAGCCACCGATCGGTCGAGATGAACCGGACCTGCTTGCCGGCTGGATCGACGACGACCAAGCCACCACCTTTGACATGGCCAGGCCCGCCCCACCCTCCGTATGAGATCGGCACTATTGCTACCCCGTCGGTGTCGATTGCAACATCTTGCACGTGCCCCGCGGTTCCATCGGGTGCGAGAATGTCGACGTGATGTAGCAAGGTGCCATCGGGCGCCCAAAGGTCGTATCCGTCGGACGGGTATCCTCCTCGATAGTCCTTCAGCTGGATCAAATAGCCTTTGTCGAATAGGGGGGAGGGGCATCCACCATGTGGGCACGCATCCAGGGTGGTGTACACAACTTCACGAGTTGAATTGCTCTGCGCGGCAACGGTACTGATGAGAGTGGCTGAAAACAGAAGGCGGCCAATCATGCTTCCCTCCTCAAAGAGGACGCGCATCGACCGGCGTCAGTGGAGGGCTCTCGTCAATGGGGGGATTCGGTGTGTCGAGAGTGCGAGCAGCGAACTCCAACACTTTGACAACTTGCTCTCGCGGGATGTCGAACCATTCCACAATCTCGTCGACCGTGGCCCCGGCCTCCAGATTTTCGAAAACGGCGGACACTGGCATCCGCGTATTCTTCAATACCCATGCGCCACCGAGCCAACCTGGCACGCTTTCCACGGCAGGACACTGAGACCAGTCCGAATTTGCCATGCTGCTACCTTCTCTTATCCTAGCGTTTCAGATACCGATGCTGACCAATCGCGCGCGCCGCGGGGATGCCGGTACAATAGAGGAAGTACGTCACTTGAGAGAGCCAAAACCCCGCATGAGGTCGATAAAATCGACCAGCGATTCCTTGCTCTTGTCGGTCGGGTTGACGCGCCGCACAGCCACCGTGACCACTTCGGCGCCAGAAGCCGCGTGGCAGCGGGCCATTTCGTGAAAGCTGCGATATTTTCCGGTCCCAACAAAGAGCCGCGAATGAAATTCCCGATCCGCGATGCGAAGTACATCAGACATGCTCTTATTCTACCGAGCGGTCATACCGTTCGGTCAGGCCGGAGGGCGATAGCAACGAACGTCCAAAGCGGCGCGACTCACCGGAAAAAATTACGGCTGCTGTGGCAATGGCAGGGACTGAAGATCATCTGCAAACCGGCGCATCAGCCGCGCTAGATCTTGAAGGTCGCGTTTGCTCCACTTAGCAAACAATAAGATCGCCAATCGTTCGCGGGCTGCATCAATAGCGCTTGTCACTTCTTTGCCTTTGGCGGTGAGGACCGCTTCCCGCACGCGGTTATCCGCTTTCGAAGCACGTCGGCGGATTAGCCCGAGGTTGTCCAGTTTGGCAATCTGCCGGCTTACCGTCGTGTAGTCCCTTCCAACAAAATCGCTCAGTTCCACCACCCCAAGGGGGCCTTTGCGCTCGACTACGATCAGCAACGGAAACAAAGCTCGGTCGAGCGAAACGCCGGCTTCCTGAAGTAACGCACTGTCGCGTTGCGGCCTGTTCATAAGGCTCATCAGGTCGACAAGCGCGCGGTGCAGCTCGAAAATTTCTTTATTCATGATGCATCTTCCGTCGACAGCATAGCACGCTATCTGTGTATAATACACATATCGGCGAAAGGACCAACGAGATGAAGGCCGCAATCGTGGTGCAAGCGGGCAAAGCGCCCATCTATGGAGATTTCAAAGAGCCGGCCCCGGCAAATGGAGAAGTTCAGGTCACAGTCAGTGCCGCCGGGCTAAGTAACGTCGTCAAAAGCAGGGCCTCCGGCACGCACTATAGCTCGTCTGGACAGTTTCCTTTTGTTGTTGGGATTGACGGGGTAGGCCGCCTCGATGATGGCCGCCGTGTGTACTTTGTGCTTCCGAAAGCGCCCTTTGGAAGCATGTCGGAAAAGACGGTAGTTCCGCCTTCTCGATGCGTTTTTCTGCCGGACGACCTGGACGATGTGACCGCCGCCGCGATAGGAAATCCAGGCATGTCGGCATGGGCTGCATTCAAAGAACGCGCCCAGCTCATGGCAGGCGAAACGGTTCTTGTAAACGGAGCAACCGGCGCCGCGGGCCGTTTGGCCGTCCAGATCGCCAAACATATGGGCGCCAAGAAGGTTGTGGCGACAGGCAGAAATGTCGAAGCCTTAAGGGCACTGGCTGGCTTGGGAGCTGATGTGAGAATACCGCTCGGCGACGGCGGCGACGCGTTTGAAGATGCCCTAAAGGAGCAATTCGGCAATGGAATCGATGTTGTCTTGGATTACCTGTGGGGGCAAAGCGCCGAACGGATTATTATTGCCGGGGCCAAGGCGGGAAAAGACGCGGTGCCCATCCGGTTCGTACATATCGGATCGGTGAGCGCATCAGATATAACACTGCCCAGCGCGGCACTTCGTTCGTCGGCCATCACGCTCATGGGCAGCGGCATTGGCAGTATTCCGGTCGACCGGATTGTGCAGTCCATTGACGATTTGATGAGGGCAACTGTATCCGCTGGTTTTGCAATCCAAACCAAGACCTTTCCGCTCTCCGAAGTTGAAAACGTCTGGGCCACTGCTGGCAACATGCCGCGCACTGTTTTTGAGATGACGTAGACGCGGCCTGTTACGCAAGGCTTGTGCATTATCGCAGTCTCAAAAAAGGACCGTCTGTGAAACGAGACTCTGTTGATCTCCTTGGCTATTAAGTGCCGTGCAATGATGTTGGGTGGATCGCCGGCGATCTGGATAGTGCGTCGCTGATTATGAGCAGCTATTCACTAGCACGGCTGTGAATCCCTTGGTGCGCGCCTCGCCGATGCCGGTACAATAGAGGAAGTACGACGTCAAATTAGAGAGCCAAAAACCCCGCATGAAATCGTTCACAATCAAGTTTCTCCTCCTGTTCGTTTTCCCGTTCGCACTGGTTGCGCAGTCGCTGCAGGACTTCGAAAAGCGCATCACCGAGTTCACGCTGGCCAACGGTCTGCACTTCATCGTTTTTGAGCGCCACGAAGCCCCGGTCGTCTCGTTCCATTCCTACGTGAACGCCGGCTCGGTGGACGATCCCGGCGGCGAGACCGGTATCGCGCACATGTTCGAGCACATGGCCTTCAAGGGCACCGAGACCATCGGCACCAAGAACTACGGGCAAGAACGCGCGGCCATGGATGAAGTGGAAAAAGTCTACGACCAGTACGACGCCGAGCGCAATAAGGGCCTCCACGCCGATCCCGCCAAGATTGCGGACCTCCAGAAGCAGCTCAAGGCCGCCATGGACAAGGCCAACAGCTTCGTGATCCCCAACGCCTATCCGCAGCTCATCGAGGAAAACGGCGGCGTCGGATTGAACGCGGGCACCGGCGAAGACGCCACGGAATATTTCTACAATTTCCCGCGCAACCGGCTGGAGTTGTGGTTCCTGCTGGAATCGCAACGCTTCTATGATCCGGTTTTCCGCGAGTTCTATAAGGAGCGCGAGGTGGTGCGCGAAGAACGCCGCATGCGCGTCGAATCCAGCCCGCAAGGAATGCTGGTGGAAGCGCTGCTGGCTACCGCCTTTGAAGCTCATCCTTATCGCAACATGCCGGGCGGCTGGGCCAGCGATATCGAAAATTTCCGGCTGCCCGAAGCCATCGCGTTCTACAAGAAATACTACGTGCCCTCCAACATCACGATTGCCATCGCGGGCGACGTGGACCCCAAGGAGTGCCGGCGCCTGGCCGACAAGTATTTTTCGATTCTGCCTTCCGGGCCTCTGCCCAGCGGCCCCCGCACGGTTGAGCCGGTCCAGAAAGGCGAGAAGCGCGTGCAGGTGGAATCCCCTGCGCAGCCCTTTCTAGCGATTGGCTACAAGCGGCCCGATCAGCTTGACAAAGACGACCCGGTTTTCGACGTGCTGGACGAGGTTTTGTCTGGCGAACGCACCGGGCTTATGTATACGGAGCTGGTGCGCGACAAACAAATCGCGTTGGCGGCGGGAGCTGAATCTTCGTTCCCCGGAGGCAAATATCCGGGCTTGTTCATCCTGTTCCTGGTCCCCAATCAAGGCCACACGGTGGAAGAAAATGAGAAGGCTGCTTACGAGATTGTGGAGCGCGTGAAACGCGAAAAGGTCACCGACGAGACGCTGAACCGCATCAAGACCAAAGTGCGCGCGTCTTTAATTCGCCGGCTGGACAGCAACTCCGGAATGGCAGAAGCGCTGACCTTCTACTACGCCAATTTCGGCGATTGGCGAAAACTCTTCACCAGCATCGATGAGATCGCCAAAGTCACGGCCGACGATGTGCAGCGCGTCGCGCGCCAGTATCTGGTTCCCGATACGCGCACGGTGGCCTACACCAGCGTGCCGGCCAAGACCAGCGCGGCGAAAGGAGCAGGCCAATGAAACGGCTGCTGTTCGCGCTGCTGCTGGTAAGCGTACTGAGCGCGCAAACCGAAGTACGGCGCGCCATGGTGCTGCCTTCCTATAAAGACCTGAAATTCCCGCCGCTGCCCCCGATCCAGGTTCCCAAACCCACCGAGATCACTCTCTCCAATGGCATGAAGGTGTTTTTGCTCGAGGATCACGAACTGCCGTTGGTGAGCGGCACCGCGCTGATCCGCACCGGCAATCTTTTCGATCCCGCCGACAAGCATGGCCTCGCGGGGCTCACGGGCGAAGTGCTCCGATCGGGCGGCACGCATTCCAGAACCGGCGACCAGCTGGACCAGGATCTGGAGAACGTCGCCGCATCTGTGGAAAGCTCCATCGGCGAGACCGCGGGAACGCTTTCGTTCAATTGCTTAAAGGAAAATACCGACCAGGTGTTGGGCGTATTCAAGGACTTGCTCACAGCCCCCGAGTTCCGCCAGGACAAGGTCGATCTGTCGAAAACACAAATGCGCAGCGAGATCTCGCGCCGCAACGACGACGCGCATGGCATCACCGAGCGTGAATTCAGCAATATCCTGTATGGCCGCGACACGCCTTATGGCTGGGAAATCGAGTACGCCGACATCGATCATATCCAGCGCCAGGACATGCTCGATTTTTATCATCGCTATTATTTCCCTTCGAATATTCTGCTGGAAGTCTACGGCGATTTTTCCACTGCCGACATGAGAGCCAAGCTGGAGCAGATTTTCGGCGCTTGGAAAGTTACCCAACCTGCTGTTCCCGCTTTTCCTAAAGTGCGCGAAAAGGCCACGCCCGGGGTATTTCTGGCCGAGAAGGACGACGTCACGCAGACTTTCTTCGATGTCGGCACACTAGGCGGCGAGCTTCGCGACAAAGACTATCCAGCGCTCACGGTGGCGGCGCAAATCCTGGGCGGCGGTTTCGCCAGCCGGCTGTTCCGCAACGTTCGTACCGAACACGGCTGGGCCTACGACATCGGATCTTCCTGGAGCGCGCAGTACGATCATCCGGGAGAGTTTCATATCTCCGGCAGCACGCAGTCGGCTCACACCGTGGACACGCTGAACGCGGTCCGCGAAGAAGTGGAGAAGATTCGGACCAGTGAGGTGACCGATGAGGAGCTGGCAACCGCCAAGGATACCGTCCTGAACGGCTTCGTCTTTTACTTCGATCGTCCCAGCAAAACGCTCAACCGCCTGGTGCAATATGCCTACTACGGCTATCCGAGCGACTTTATTTTCCAATACCAGAAAGCGATCGCGGCCGTGACCAAGGCGGACGTGCTGCGCGCGGCGAAAGAGCATTTTTTGCCGCAGGATTTCACTTACGTCGCCGTAGGAAATCCCCAGAAATTCGGAACTCCGCTGACGGCGCTCAATTTAAAAGTCGAGCCGATCGACCTCACGATTCCTGAGCCCAAGCAAGACGCGGCGAAGACGGACTCGGCCAGCCTGGCCAAGGGCAAGCAACTCTTGGAACGCGTGCAGCAGTCGCTCGGTGGCGCAGATAAGCTCGCCGCCGTAAAGGATCTCCAATATCAGGCGGACGTGGAAGTGCAATCCCCCTCCGGCCAGGGCATGCAGGTGAAGCAGACCAATTCGTACCTGTTTCCCGCTGTCATGCGTCAGGAAATTGTGCTTCCGTTCGGCAAGCAATCCATGTATTCCAACGGCAGTTCCGGATGGCTGGCAGGCATGCAAGGCGTCCGCGATCTTCCTCCTCCGGTTCTAGGGCAGGTGCGCGGCGAAGTCTTTCGGGAAATCCTTGGATTGACGCTCAGCGATCGCGATTCCAATCGCACCGTGAATCATTCCGCGGACGGTGTGCTGGACATTTCCTCTAAGAGCGGTGAACGCGCCCAACTGCAAGTAGACGAAAAAACCGGGATGCCGCTCAAGCTGTCCTACCAGGAAGCTGGGGCCGGGGGTTCCGTGGAGCAGATCTACTCCGATTGGCGCGAGGTTGGAGGAGTGCGGCTGCCCTTTCAGTGGACCGTCCTGCAGGGCGGCAAGAAGTATGCGGAAGTAAAGGTTCAGGACTACAAGCTCAATTCGGGCTTGACCGAAGAATCGCTCAGCAAGAAACCATGAAGTACGGCGTCATTGCCATAAGTTTGGCCGGCGCGCTCGCTCTCCGCGCTGAAACCGCGCAGGATCGCGGCAAGCGGCTCATCGAGGAATGCCTGCAAGCGCTGGGAGGCGATCGCTATGCCACCATGCAAAACCGCGTCGAAGCGGGCCGCGCTTATTCCTTTTACCGCGAAAATCTGAGCGGGTTGAGCATCGCCACCATCTACACGCGCTATGACTCGGACATCGGCGACACGGCGCACGAGCTCGCCCAGCACGAGCGCGAGAATTTCGATAAGAAACAGGATTACGGCGTCCTTTTCGGCGCTCACGAAGCCTGGGATGTGAGCTATCGCGGGGCGCGGCCGCTTCCTACCGACACTTACGCGCGCTACAAAGATACGACGCTGCACGACATCTTCTATATACTGCGTGTCCGCCTGCGCGAGCCGGGGATGATCTTTGAAAGCCGCGGGGCCGACGTTCTGCAAAATGTCCCGGTCGAGATCATCGACATAACCGATGCCGACGATCGCACCACTACGGTGTACATCCACCAGACCACGAAAGTGCCGGTGCGCCAGGTGTTCTATCGCCGCGATCCCATAACCAAGGATCGGATGGAGGAGGTCACGGTGTTCACCAAGTATCGGAGCGTGGATGGAATTCAGTGGCCGTTCACCATCGAGCGTGAGCGCAACGGTGAGAAAATCTATCAGATGTTTTCTAACTCGGTCGAATTCAACAGCAAGAGAGTGGTGGACACGCTATTCGCTCTGCCCGCCGGAATCAAGATGTTGAAAGGGGAGTGAGCCTCGCGGGCTCCTCAGCCAGTTTCGCCGACAACCGCGCGTTGCTGGTGCGTCAGATAGTACTCGCGAGCGCGCTCCCGGATGTTCTGAGCTTGCTCCGGTAGGAATTCTTGCAAGCAGAGGATCATGCTCTCGGCGGCGGGCATTATTGCCCAGGCTGGATTGGACTTGGCCTTCATGCGCATCCGCAATTGGTCTGCTTCCGCGCCGAGGATCTCATCCATGGAGCGGTTGAGCGCCGCTTCCAGATGGCCGTCCGGCTCCGCCGGAATGAGATGCGTATGTGTGCAGAGCACGCTATCCAGGTTCGATCCTGCAAACTCCTGCCCAAAGATATCGATGGCGTAAGCGCAATACAGGCTGAAGGCCGACTGCTCCAGGAGCTTATTCCAGAATTGTTCCAGCCGGACAGCGGTGGCAAAGCGCCGCGCCTTCCATAAAATTCCCACCATCTCACCGTAGGCTCGCGAACTATCAACCCCTTCTCGCCGATGCATCCGTCGGATGGCGCCGCGGATAACCTTTTCAAATTCGATCCAGTCAGGCTGGCCGCTTCGCATAAAGCTGGCCAAGGTTGCATGCGCATCCAGGAAAACAAGTTGCCCATCGGCCACCGATTGCTGAACGTCGGCGCCTAACGTGGAAAGATGATGTGAAAACGATCGCTGGTGTTCGGCCGCCGCTATGACCAATACACCTTCTCCCCGGCGTAAGCCCTCCCACAAGTAACGCCCGGCGTTCTTGACGAGCGCCGTTTCGTCCGCGGCGTAAAGCTGCACAAAATGCCCCCCGGCGTGCGGATGTTCCAGCAGTTTGTGCCAGGGAGACATAAGTCTTTACAACTTCAGTATAGGGCCGTAGTCGGATAGAGATGCAATGTATCGAGTTTATAACCGTTAGAAGCCAATGCCGGTGCGGCCCAGCACGCGCTCAACTACTTGTCCCAATTCGGTGTACGAGTCAAGATCTGCCGGTTTTTGAAAATACGCATTGGCCCCCAACTGCTCGGCCGTACTGCGATCCTCATCGGCGCGAGATGAACTGACGACGATAACCGGTGTTCGATGGCACTTCGAACCGGCTCTCAGTTCATGCAAGACTTGAAAGCCGTCCACCTTCGGTATGTTCAAATCCAGGAGCACCAGCGCGGGACAGCGGCCGGACTCGTGCAAATAGCGCAAGGCTTCCTGGCCATCTTTGGCGACATCGATGCGGAAGTTGATTCGGCATCCGCCCAGCACCTCTTTAATAACGAACACATCGGTTGGGCTGTCCTCAACCAGCAGCACCGTAAAGGTCTCGCGTCCCAGCGATTCCTCCGGTTGACTGCTATCGGCGGCGTGAGGGAATGGAGAAGCAGAAGGTTGATCCTCTGCCAGGCTCGGACCGCTCCAACCAGATGCGCCCGCCGTACTGCTCGACGATGCGCTGGCAAATGGCAAGCCCGATGCCGCTTCCAGGGTACTCATCGCGGCCGTGCAGGCGCTTGAACAGCCCGAAAATTTGCTCGGCAAATTGCGGTTCGATTCCAATCCCGTTATCCTCGACGGAAAAAACACACCAGCCGTCCCGGTCGTAGCCGGCGACTTGCACACGTGGTGCCTCCTTACTGCGGTACTTAATCGCATTGCTAATCAGATTTTGGAACAAGTGGGCGAGACGGGTGGCGTGAATCGCAGCGGCCGGCATCTCCCCGCTAACTACGGTGGCACCCGCTTCTTCCAGGGCCGCGCGCAGGTCTTCGAAAACACCCGCCAGGACTTGTCCCGAGTCGATATTGGGAGGCGGTCCCTCCTCAAATTTAGTGGCTCGGGTGTAGGCCAGAAGATCCTGGATCAGTGCACTCATCCGCTTGGCCCCGGTGCGGATGCTCGCCAGGAACATGGCGTCCTCGGGCGGTAACAGGCGGCCTGAGTTGCGATTGATGATTTCCGCCGATATAGCTATGGTCCTTAGAGGCTCCTGCAGGTCATGGCTGGCGGAGTAAGCGAAGACTTCCAGGTCGCGGTTGGCGCGCCGCAGCTCTTCGTTTGATCTCTGCAGTTCCTTCTGCACCCACTGCGCCTGCTCGAACAGCCGGGCATTGTCCATGCCGATGGCAGCCTGCGCCGCAATTCCGGTGGCGAGAGCTTCGTGATTCTCCGTGAACTTGCCGGCGGCTGAGTGGCCGAAGAACAACCCTCCCAGCACTTCGCCCGAGCGAGTAACGACCGGTACGGCAAGATAGCTGCGGACCAGCAGTTGTCCTGATGGCACGTCCGCGGGCGGGGGATTTTGTCCGCCATGCGGGTCTTGGGTCAAATCGTCATAACGCACCACTCGCTCGCCACGAAACGTCGGTTCGAAAAGCCCGGCGTTTCGAGGCGCCAGGAAATGGGCCAGAGCCTCGCGCCGCGCGCCGGAATGCGAATACACCAGGTACGACTCGCCGGTGTCATCGATCACGTTCTGAAAAAATGCGCCGAACTCCGCTCCCACCAGTGCGATCGCGATATCGGTTACCTCTTGCACCAGCTTGCCGAGCTCCAGTTGGGCCAAGAGGCGAGGACCCACGCGATTCAGCAGTTCCGCGGTCCTGCGCGCCTCCTGTTCCCGCGAAAGCAGCACCGCACGCTCTTGTTCGGCGATCCTGCGTTCGGTGATGTCGCGAGCGATTTTGGACGCGCCGACGATCCGCCCTTCCGAGTCATGAATGGGCGATACCGTGAGCGCCACGTCGATGACGCGGCCATCCTTGGTACGCCGGCGCGTTTCGTAATGCTCTACGCGCTGGCCGGCTTTTATCTTGGAAAGGATTCGCGGCATCTCGTCCAGCCGGTCGGGAGGAGCCAGTATGGACACCGGACGGCCTACCACTTCTTCTGAGGTGTAACCGAAGATGCGCTGTGCAGCCGCGTTCCAACTGGTGATGATGCCGTTCAAATCCTTGCTGACGATCGCGTCGTCGGAACTCTCGACGATAGCGGCCAATCGCTGGCCGGCCAGATCGAGCTGCTTGCGATCCGTGACATCGGTCGCGATGCTGCACACGCTGGCTGAACCGTCGGGCTCCCAGATGGGAAACTTCATGGAGATATAGGTGTGCAGGCCGTCGTTCTGCTGCACCCGTTCTTCCACTGTGCGCGGCTCTCCGGTGGCGAGCACCGCACGATCGCTTTCAAGAAATCGTTCAGCAATTTCAGGCGGGAAAAGGTCGTAATCGGTTTTTCCCAAGGCCTGCTCTTTCGTGATATGAAAGAGCTCCTCGTAGCGCCGGTTAATGAGCTGGTAGCGCCCGCGGCTGTCTTTGACCCAGATGAGGGTGGTGGAATTGTCCAGAATTCCTTGCAGCCGCCGCTCGCTGTGAGCGCGCGCCAATTCGGCTCGCTTGTGTTCGGTCGCCAATGCGACGTGGGACGCGATAGCTTGCGCTACCTCCAACTCGCCGCCTCCGCAATCGTGGGGTTCCGCATAATATAGCATTAGCTTGCCAAACACGCCGGAGTCGGAAATCAGAGGAAAGAACGCCAATCCGCGAATATTCTCCCGCAAAAGAATGTCGAGGTACGGCGCCAAGTCCTCATTCCTGAGCGCATCATTCACAATTACAGGCTGGGCGTCGCGCGCCCCAAACGCCCACGGCGAGTGCCCCGTGACGGCCGCTTGATACTCGGGGGATAGGCCCGGCGAGGCCTTGAACCGGATTACGCCGTCCTGGTCGAAGAGCAGAATTGCGGCGCGATCCGCCGCTGTCGTTTCGAGCAAGCTGGAGAGCGCCAGGTCGTAGATTTCCTCTAAGGCACTCGCTTTGGCCAGCGCCGCCACCAGCTCGTAAAGCGCCCTGAGCCGACGAGCTTCGGGATCAAGAGCCGGGCTAGCGTGCGCGACGACGGACATTACTTCCATTTTACCTTCTGTAGGACGCCAAGCCCCTATCGAAGGCTTCATTTCGGCTCTAAGAGGTTGTAACTGGGGCAGGAACCACGGGTTTGGCAGTGGGACTGGGAACGTCGGAGGCGACCGGCAGCTCGATGGTCACCAACAGGCCTGGATTTGCGTTGCGCGCGTTGAGCCGTCCGCTGTGCAGCTCGACTGCACGGCGGGCGATCGCCAGACCCAGACCCAGTCCGCCGCTCGAACGGTTCCGGTCCGAACCCACGCGATAGAACGGGTCGAAGATTCGCGGCAACGCCTCTTCCGGAACGCCCGGCCCGTAGTCACGCACCGAAATCTGGGCCACCCCGTCCAACTTCCTCAATTCGACTTCCACCGGCGTGCCGCGCGGCGCATACCGAATGGCGTTACGGATCACGTTCTCGATGGCGCGGCGGACCAGCACTTCGTCGCCGTTCAGAGCCACCGAGCTGGGAGCCTTCAGCAACAACGTGCAATCCTTGGCCTTGGCTTCGAGCAGCGAATCGTAAACCAAATCCGCCAGCAGTTCGTCCAACCGGACGACCACGGTCTTCAGCGCGGCCGGATCGCCTTCGACGCGCGTCACCTGCAACAATTCCTCAACCAACTCGTTAAGCCGATCGGCTTCTTTCTGGATGCGGTTCAGCATATGCTCGCGGTCTTCGCCGGAGCGTGCCAGCTCTATCGCGACGGCCAGGCGCGCCAGCGGGCTGCGGAGCTCATGGGAAATATCGAGCAGCAAACGGCGCTCGGCAGAAAGCAACGTCTGAATCCGATCCGCCATCTGGTTAAAGCTCTTGGCAAGTTGCCCGAGTTCGTCCTTGCGGTTGACCGCGGCTCGCGCGGAGAAATCCCCGCGGCCGAAGCAGTCCACCACCGCGCGCAGACGCCGTACCGGCGACGTCAGGTGATATGCGAACGCATAGCACAGCAGCACCACCAGCCCGATGATCCATAAGTGCTGCGGCTGGAGGAAGAAAAATGTAAAATTGCTGCGCTGGTTAATCAGGATCAGCCAATACTGACGTGTTGCGTCCGGGCGCGCGATGACCGGCGGACGGCCGCCTCCAAAAAGAGGAGGAAAGCGCCAACGCCTGCGTGCTGGTCTGCGAAGAAGCTCCGGATGGGCCTGCCCGGTGAGCAGATCGGTCCCTTTGGCATCGGTGAAAATCACCTTGGTTTGGGTGATCTGCTGGAACTTGGAAAGCACTGTGGCCAGGGCTTCCCGGCCGCCGGTTTCGTAGGCGCGCTTGGCTTCGGCCACCTGTACGTTCAGAAGCATGCTGAAAGGCCCGCGTCCCTCGGGAGAAGTGACCGTCAGCGCAGTGCTCAGAATGATGCCGCCGATGGCGACGGCGGTGGTGGCCAGGAACCAAAGCAGCGTCTTGGCGAACAGCGATCTCATCCGGCAACCCCATCTTCGGGGCTCTGACAGAACTGGTACCCCACTCCACGAATGGTCTTGATCACGGGCCGCGCGCCTTCCAGCTTGCGCCGCAGATGGCTGACATGCATATCGATGGAACGATCAAACGGGGTGGCCTTACGGTTGTAAAGGCTCTCCATCAATTCGTCGCGCGACACCACGTGTCCGGCGTTTCGCATCAACTGTTCCAGGATATCGAATTCGAGCGTGGTGACCTCAACTGGTTTCTCATCGCAGACCACGTGGCGCGATCCAGGATCGAGCACCACGCCATTTACTTCCACGCGTCCGCGGTTTACTTTGTGCTCCGCGCGCCTGAGGATGGCCTTGACGCGTGCAACCAGTTCGCGAGGATTGAAGGGCTTCGGCAGATAATCGTCGGCTCCAAGCTCCAGGCCGACGATGCGATCTACATCCTCACCCCGTGCGGTCAGCATGATGACAGGCACGCGGCTCGAAACGCGCAGGCGCTTCAGAATTTCGAAGCCGTCCAGGCCGGGCAGCATGACATCGAGGACAATCAGATCGTAGCCGCCCTCCAGCCCCTGCGCCAGCGCGCTGTTGCCTTCGTGGGCGCAATCCACGGTAAAGCCCTCGCGATGGAGGAATTCCTGCAGCAGCGCGCACAACTCCACATCATCGTCGATGATCAACAGCTTCATCCAGTTTTATAGTAGCTCAGGCAGGTGGAATTACCACTTCACGGGCTGGCCCGGCTGGAGCGGCCAAATTTGCGTGCCGGGCAGATCCTTGATGAGCGACGCCAGTTCGTCGGGCTTGCCCGTGAGCGCTGGAAACGTGCCGAAATGCATCGGGATAACGTGCTTGGCCTTCAACAGACGGCAAGCCAGCGCCGCCTCGCGTGGCCCCATGGTGTAGAAGTCGCCAATAGGAAGAAATGCCAGCTCCGGGCGGTAGAGTTTTTCGATCAGTTGCATGTCGGAGAACACATTAGTATCTCCGGCAAAGTACAGCGTCCGGCCGTCCGGAAAATGGAGAACGTAGCTGGCGGCCTCGCCCCCATAGATGATCCGATCGCCGTCCTGGATGCCGCAACTGTGAACCGCATGCGTCATGGTGGCTTTCACACCCGCGACCACGTCCTGCGTGCCGCCCTTGTTCATGCCGCTGCAATTCTCGACGCCCTGAGACGTCAGCCACACACCGGTCTCAAAGATGGCGATGACTTTGGGCTTAAACTTGGCGGCCAGCGGAACTGCGTCGTGGATATGGTCAAAATGCGCGTGCGAAATCAAAATCGCGTCCACACGGCTGAATTGATGCCCGGCCGGGAATTTGGGATTTCCTTCCACCCACGGATCCATCACAATTACCTCGCCCGATTCCAGGCGAAACTGAAACGTAGCGTGTCCGAGCCACGTGATCTCAACCATGTTTTACTGGCCTCTTTGGATGTTGTGTGTTGCTGGAAACTGGATTCCGTCGCCATACTTCGCGAGACCGGGGATAGTCACCGGCAGCCGGCCGCTGATGGCGATCTCTCCGAACAGCGCCTTGGCGACCGCTTCCTCTGATGTGGGCGTGGGGCTGTAACTGGTCAAATAGGCCGCTGCGTTCGGGAAGCTGCGAACCAGGTAAGGGTTGCCGAGCGAGATCAGCGTGACCGGCGCCTTGCCCGCGATCAGCGTGTTCACGAAATCGAGATAGTTCCCGGCCAGGGCGACATTGCCGCGATACGCGCTCACGGTTACGTAAGCTGCAACGATGATCTGGCTGCAGTTTTCGGTCTTGGCAGCCACCTGGTCAAGATCTGCTTTGCTCATGTTCGGATCGAGCCAGTAAACGGTGAGGTTGGAGGCGCGTTTTTTCACCTCTTCAATCAGCTTCTGGCCCTGCTGGCTGCGCCGATTTTCCGACAGTGCGAACAGGCAGGCCGACTCGGGGTGTCGAATCGGGAGCGAATCCTTATCATCCTTCACCAGCGTCAAGGCGCGATCGGCAACTTGTTGCGCGCGTTCTTCGGACTCCGGACCGCCCACCACATCGGCGATCGTCTCCAGATTCACCACGCGTTTGCGGTTCAATCCCAGGCGCGCTTTGGCGGCCAGAACGCGGGCCACGCTTTCATCGATTCGCTGGCGCGTGATTCGTCCTTTTATAACCGCGTTGACCACTCCGTTGATGGCGTCTTCGGCGCGCCGGGGCATTAACAGCACGTCTGCTCCGGCTTGGATCGCGCGCACCGAGGCCTCCGGGGTGTCGAACATGTTTGTGAGTCCCTGCATGTCCATCGCATCCGTTACCACGATGCCGTGGAAATTGAGTTCGCCGCGCAACAGACCAGTCAGGATATTAAAAGATACTGTGGCGGGTTCGTTCTCCGGCTCGAGCGCGGGCACGGCCAGATGCGCGGTCATCACGGCGTCCACGCCCGAAGCGATGGCTGCCCGGAAGGGCTCCAATTCAACGCTCTCGATGCGCTCATGATCGGCGTCCAGCCGCGGCAGCCCGAGATGGCTGTCTTCGGCCGTGTCGCCGTGCCCGGGGAAATGTTTGGCTGTCACCAGCACTGGGTTCTTGCTGTCGGAATGCGCGCCTTTGATGTAAGCCTGCACGAAACGCGCCACCTCCTGCGGATTCTCGCCAAACGAACGGATGTTGATGATGGGATTGTCGGGGTTGTTGTTCACGTCCGACACGGGCGCGAAAATCCAATTGACACCAAGCGCGCGGGCGTCGCGAGCGGTCTCGGCTGCTTCGTAATTGACTCCCTCCAGGTCGTGGGCGGCGGCGAAAGCCATGGCGTATGGCCAACGTGTGGTGGAGGAGACGCGCATGGATGCGCCGCGCTCGAAATCGGCGCCCACCAGCAGCGGCAGCTTGGACATCCTCTGCAGGCGATTGAGCAGCGCGGCCATGGCATACGGCTCGGCATTGCGCACGCTTCCGTTCTGCGTGTTGCCGGTGACTATGAGTCCTCCGACATGCAGGTCGCGTATGTAATGCAGATACCTGCGGAAGGCTGCCGACCGCACGTTGGCCGGCTCTCCCAACACCGGCATTACTACCAACTGCGCCACCTTGTCGTGGAGCGTCATGTTGCGCATCCAACTCCGCACCGTGGGATTGCTCAGCTCAGGAATTTTCTTGGAGTCTTTGGACCGGACTGTGGCGGCGAAAATCGCGCCGGTGAGGAGAACCCCAACCAGCGCTCGTCGGAATGGCATCCATCTTTACTTTAGCGTGCTTCCCTGGCAGGTCGTGAAGGGAGCTCTGTTGCGAGGGGATTGACTCGCGGCGATCCGGTTTGCTAGGCTCGTCTCTATTCTGAGACAAAATCCTAAAATAGAGATGACAGATTCCGGCCCCGGTTCGCTTGACCGGCAAATCGCGCGCCGCTTGCAAGTGCTGCGCGCCGAGCAAGGCTGGAGCTTGGAAGGTCTGGCGGCCCGCACTGGTATCAGCCGTGCCAGCTTGTCGCGTTTGGAGCGGGGTGAACTGAGTCCCACCGCGACTATGCTCGGCGCCCTGTGCGCGCAGTACGGCTGGACCATCTCACGCTTGATGGCGGAAGCGGAAAACGGCCCGCCCGCTGTTATTCGCGCTAAAGGACAAGTGATCTGGAAGGACCCGGAGACCGGCTATGTTCGCCGCATCGTCTCGCCTCCGAATCCGCACCTGAAGGGCGAACTGGTCGAGGTTTCCCTTCCGGTTGGAGCCTGCATAACTTACGATGTCTCGCCTGTTCCAGGGTTGGAACATCATCTCTGGATGCTGGAGGGCGCGCTGGATCTCGAAATCCACGGGACCGCATACGTGCTGGAGAAAGGAGATTGCGTGCGGTATGTTCTCTCCGGCTCGTCCCGGTTCAAGTGCCGCGGGAAGCGTCCGGTACGGTATCTCATTTCGCTGGTGCATCCATGAAAGGATTTGGCATGCCGTGGACTGAAATTCAGATTGAGCGGTGGCTGGCCGATCCGCCCCATCTGGCCGAAGAGATCGACATGCTCGGAGCGGTTCTGCACGGCTGTGTGCACGCCGGCGCCAGCGTAAGCTTCGTATTGCCTTTCTCGCATGACGACGCGAAAGCCTTTTGGCGATCCAAGGTGTTGCCTGCCGTTCAATCCGGTCTGTGCCGGGTTCTGGTGGCTCGTGGCGGCGGACAAATTCTCGGCACAGTGCAACTCGACTTGGCCACGCCTCCCAACCAACCGCATCGCGCCGAAGTGAGGAAGCTGCTGGTCCATCCGGACGCGCGGCGCCGGGGAATCGCACGCGCGCTGATGCTGGCGCTCGAACACGAGGCTCGCGAAGCTCACCGGGACCTGCTCACGCTCGACACCGTGACCGGTGGCTTCGCCGAGCCCCTCTACTTGTCGCTGGGCTACATCAAAGTGGGAGTGATACCGCACTATGCGGTTCGTCCGGACTCGCCGGAATTGGATGCAACCACGATCATGTACAAGGAACTGGGCGCGCTGTTGTCAGGCGGTGGCTAGCGGCTCTTGCGCTTGTCGGCTTTCCCGGTTTGTGACGCCGCGGCTTTCTTGGCCGGCTTCTGCTGGCGAAGCAGGCGGCTTACCGCGCGGATGAGCAAGCTCACCTCGTGCGCGCTTTTCTGCACCACAACATCGGCGCCGGTGTTGGATTCAGTGAGACCGAGCGTGTCGGCAAAGCCCGAGATCAAAATCACGGCGACCCCGGGATGCTGCTTCTTCAAACGTCCGATGAACTCCAGCCCGTTCATCTTGGGCATTTTGTAATCGGTGACCACCACGTCGAAGCGCTGCTTGGCGCACAACTCGAGCGCATCTTGCGGGGCGCCGCAGGTGATCACCTTGTGCCCCAGTTCTTCCAGGACGCTGCGCCTGGCCGCCAGGCCCATCGCGTTGTCATCGACGATCAAGATACGTCCAGTGAGGCTGTGCGAAGAAGAGTTTGTCATCGATGGAGAACCAGACGAACGTAACAAAGTCGTCATCAGTTCGTCAATCGATTTCTATCGGCTTGCAACAACGGAAGATCTTTTTCTTGACTGTGAGCGCCGAGATGTGTAACCCAACCGGAACGCCGCCTACTCGACTTCATGCGGCGCGGTGTAACCCGCTTTGGCAACGATCGAATACTTGATCGGCTTGCCCTTGGGGTCCGTGATGCGCAGCGGGTTGCCGTTAGCGGGATCCACCAGCTCTACTTTCAGCTTGCGATACGAACCATCCTTAGCCTGGTTGGCGGGATGATAAGCGATGGAATATTGATTCCGCAGCGCCGCGCTGATGTTTTGATAAATGTTGGGATACTCGGCCAAAAACCGCGGGAAAAAGGCCTGGCCCCCGGTTTCGCGGCAAAAAGTATTCAGTTGGTTGTCGGCTTGCAAAAAATCCATGCGCTGCATGGGGCCCATGTAGGGATCCATCATGATTCGCAACGCCTGCAAGATGCTCAGAGCGTAAATCGGAACGCCGGCTTCCTGCAGGGCCTTCCGGGCTTTGTCGTACGTGAGCTTGCTGAACGTGTCGCGGCCCGTTGAAACCAGTAAAATCGCCTTTCGCCCTTCGATGCTGCTCATTCGCTGTGCGGTGTCCACCAACGCATCGTACATGTTCGACTCCGAGAATCCCGGAATCCGCAACCGCTGCATCGCCTCCTGAGTTTTCTGGCGGTCGGTTGTGAAGTCGGACAAGATCTCGGTCTTGAGATCATAGGCTACGACGGCAAGATAATCGTCCGGCTTGAGCGTCTGCACGAAACCGTAGGTGGCCACCAAAGTCTCATACCATCCTGCGCTCCAGTATTGTTGGAACTGGGCGTTAAATTCCACCACCATCGCGATGGTCATGGGTGCATCGGCGTTGGTGGAGAAGCTGCTGACCTGCTGGGGAACGTTGTCCTCCAGCACGCGGAAATTTCCCTTGGGGATATTGGGAATGAAGTTGCCCTTGTTGTCCAGCACGGCGACATCGAGCTGCACGGTGGTGACGTCGCTTTTGAAGGTCGGCAGGCCTTCCGGGACGTCCTTATCTTTCTTGGTGAACTTGGACGGGATCTTAGGCTCTTCGGCGGGTGCTTCGGCCGGTGCCTCTTTCTTCTTCGGTTTGGCCACCGTCTCGGTTGACTGGGGCTCGGGTCCCTGAGCCGAAGCAAACCTGGGCATGACCCCCGCCAATAGGCACACCAACAACGAGGCGACTGAGATTTTTAATGCTTTCATAGGCGACTTCGGGAAGCGGCTGTGCGCCTCCCTTCCTAATATAATAAACCGGCTAGTGGACTCTGGGATCGCGCCCGGAGCCTTGCTTTCGCAAATACACCTGGAATTTCTTTTTGGCTCTTTGCAGCTTCCATTCACTGTACTGCCGCCGGAATGGACCCGCCAGGTCGAAGTTCAGTTTGGGCGTCTTCAGGAACAAATAACCGAAAAGCAGGCCGCCCAGGTGGGCGAACTCGCTGACGCCATTGTTGACGCCGAATGAACTCAGGAAGGCGATGGCGCCAATGATCAGCACGAAATACTTCACCTGGATCGGGATCAGGAATCCGAAAAGAATGGTGCGGGTAGGATAGAGCATCGCGTAGGCCATGAGAATGCCGAAGATCGCGCCCGAGCTTCCTATCGTTGGGACCAGCGGGTTGCCCCACGGGAGGATGTAGTTGAAGAGCACCACGCAGATGCCGGCGCCGATTCCGCAGAAGAAATAGAACTGCAAGAAGCGCCGCGTTCCCCAGGTGCCTTCCAGGTCCGCGCCAAACATCCACAGCGCCAGCATATTCCACAAGATGTGTCCGAATCCGCCGTGCAGGAAAAGATAGGTGGCCAACTGCCAAATGAAGCCATCCCGAACCACTCGAGCCGGAATCAGGGCTAGGATCGCGAGTGGGCGATCCATTTGCAACAGCCCCGCGAAATATCCCAGGATGAAGATCGCAACGTTGGTGATCAGGAGCCACTTCACGCCCCTGGGGAAACCCGGAACGTAAAAGATTCCAGGACTTCGCGTCGTGCTGCGGAAGCGCATGAGGAGAGAGCCGCCTAACTCAGAATATCAGAACAAGGCTCAGTTTTCTTCGAAAGTTTTTTTGCGCTCGTGCACGCGGAATTGAAGCCACCAAGCCGCCAACCTGAGCGCGGTGGCGAGCGCCAGCCAAACCTGCCAGTGCGAGAAGAATCCGTCGGAAATCACGAACGTCCCGGTCCAGGCCAGATCCGCGCCGAGGCGCCACAAGCCGAAAACCAGGGCGACCATTGAAGCCGGAGCGAGCAAAATGATGAGAATATTCACCAATTGCTTCTCGAATAAATCACGCAAGCCGAGAGCGGCTTCTTCAACCAACGCTTGAAGCTTGCTGCTGAAAGTCGAACTGGTATCTGTGATCAGCGTCACAGCCCGCACGCTGCCAGCATGGGCAGCTTCTCCGATTCTTGTCAAGAAAATCCAAAGACCTCGTTAGCACTAGATGCACGATGTCGGCCAAAGTTTCCCAAAATCGGTTTTCAAGGCTTGTTCCACGCCCGCATGCGGATAAGTGGGAGCACCTGGATTTGCTTACTCGATTGAATGCGTACTTGACGCGCACGGCCTGTGGCTGATCGCCACAGGACCAGGAGTACGCTAGTCCTAGTTGCTTACGAGGTTCAGAATCTGGAATCGGCAAACTGCCGGTCGGGCCGATCTACGTTTTTGTGAAAACGGTATTCTGGCTTTCCATAGCGGTTCAGGAGGATGGCGCATGAATGGAACGCGACTCCGGCCGCCATCCAGATTTGCCAGTGCGAGAACAGCCCGTCCGTGATGGGGAACTGGCCCGTGAATCTAAGGTCCGCGGCAAGTCTCCAGAACGCAAGTACCAGAGCCATCACGCCGGCGGGCGATATCAGGGCCGCGACTGCCAGCGCGACGTGCCGATTCTTGTGCTGCTTTCTCCGCAGCTTCGGTCCCGTACCCAATCTGATCCTGACTACCATTCGTTACAATCTCACTTTACCAACTTCCCAATGCTTTATCGACGCGAATTACAGGTTTCCTTATGAAAAAAATTTCGACAGCCCTGATCGGAACCGGCTTCATGGGCAAGGTTCACGCCGAGAATATTCGGCGCTTGGGGAATGTCGAGATTTCGGCGGTGGCTGGATCCAGCGAAGAAAAAGCGCGGCAGTTCGGCGCAAGCATCGGTGTAGGTAGAACTACGGGCGACTACCGCAGCTTGCTAGGGGACGCCAGCATCGACGCTGTTCACGTGCTGGCTCCGAATGCGCTGCACTATCCAATGTGCCGGGACGCGCTGCTGGCCGGCAAGCACGTGTTGTGCGAGAAACCATTCACCATTTCAGTTGGCGAGGCACGCGACCTGGTGGCTATGGCGGCGCGCACCGGCCTGTCGAATTGCATCCAGCACAATCTCCGTTACTACCCGGTGGTGCAGCAGATTCGCCGCATGATCGAGCACGGCGATCTGGGCGAAATCCTGATCGTGCAAGGAACTTACTCGCAGGATTGGCTGCTCTACGATACCGATTGGAATTGGAGAGTTGAATCTCATTCCAACGGCGCTCTCCGCGCGATGGGAGACATCGGCTCGCACTGGATGGATATGATCCAGCATCTCACGGGTCTGCCAATCACGGCCTTATGCGCAGATCTCGCGACATTCCACCGGACGCGCCGGAAGCCTAAGGGATCTATCGAAACTTTCGCCGGGAAAATGCTTCGGCCGGAAGATTACGAATCCGTTCCGGTCGACACGGAAGACTTCGGATCAGTGTTGCTGCGGCTGGGCGCGCGGGCGCGCGGAGCGTTCACGGTGAGTCAGATGTCGGCGGGCCGCAAGAACATGTTCAGCTTCGACATCTACGGCACGGACGCCGGTGTTTCCTGGAACCAGGAGCGTCCCGACGAGCTATGGATCGGCCGCCGCAACACGCCCAACCAGGTGCTGCTGAAAGATCCCTCGCTGCTATATCCGGAGGCCGCCAGTTACGCCGACTTGCCGGGTGGGCACAGCGAAGGCTACGACGACACCCACAAGCAGGTGTTTAAGCGTTTCTACGCGCGCGTCGCCGATCCCTCCGCGCCCATCGACTATCCAACCTTTGAAGACGGGCTCATCGGCATGCACTTGCTCGACAAGGTGTCGGAGAGTGCAAGGCAGCAAGCCTGGGTGGGGGTTTAGCCCCGCGCTAGCTGGAAACGCAATCGCATCGATAATGGCTCATCATGGAGAGGTGACCGAAGGCGACATCACGGTACTGCTGCGCCGCTGGCGGGAAGGCGATAAAACGGCGCTGGAGAACCTGATGCCTCTGGTCTATCCGCGCTTGAAAGAGATCGCCGATGGTGTGGGGCGCGAACGTGGCGCGGACCACGGGCTGCACGCCACCGCGCTCGTCAACGAGGCTTTTCTCCGGTTGGTCAAGCAAGGCCGGGCTCAGTGGGAGGGCCGCGAGCATTTCTTCAACCTGGCCGCGCTGGTGATGCGTCAGATTTTGACCGATTCGGCACGCTCCCGCTTGGCCCTGAAACGCGGGGGCGCACTCAAGCGCGTTCCACTACACGATGAAATGCAATGGGTGTCGGTATCCAGCGAAGAGATTCTCGATCTCAACACCGCGCTCGATGAACTATCCGCATTTGACGCTCGAAAAGTCAGCGTGGTCGAACTGCGCTATTTTCTGGGATGCACGGCGGATGAGGCGGCCGAGATTCTGGGCTTATCCAAGGCCACAGTCGATCGCGAAGCCGAGGTCGCGCGGGCCTGGTTGTTCCGGCGCTTGCGCGGAGGCGAAGTCGGCAGTGAGGTCTAGCGACCCTCGGCCGCCTTTGCGTAGGCCGCTTCCAACGCTGCCCTCAGCGGTCCTTGCCGATTCCGCGAGCGATAAAATTCGAGGCTTTCGCGCAGCAAGGGGAGTGCCTCGGCGATGCGGTTCTGGCCGGCCAGGGCCAGCGCCAGGTAGCTCCTGGCTTCGTACCAGCGAAGATCGGTGGGTTCCGGGTGCGGGCCTAGCGTCGCTATAGCCTCCCGCGCCAGCGCGTCGCATTCCAGGAAGCGCTCGGTGAGGCAGCTTGAGAACGCTGCAGCCGCGGTAGTGGTCCAAAGCTGGAAACTCCCTGGAACCGGGAACAACCGCCGGGTGGTGACCAGAGCGGCCTGCGATTCCTGATAGGACTCCTGAATCTTGTTGATTTCTGTCAAGCTGATGGCCCAAACCGCGCGCTGATGCGTCGTTTCGATATGATCCGGCCCGAGCATCTTCAGCGTCATTTGGTAAGCCTCGCGCTGCGCTGCTTCGTCCTGCTCGTAATTTCTCAGGAAACGGTTGATGCGGCCCCAGGATTCCAGACTTTCCAGCAATAGGTAACCGTGGGATGGGTCGGCGCGGTCGAGTGTCAAGGCTTCCTGAATCAGCGGGTACGCTTCGCGGTAGAACGGCTCCGGATTTCCCGGGGCGTTCAAGTAAGACTCAGCCAATCCTTCTAGCGAAGCGGAGCGCAGGGCGGAATCCACCTCTTTCGGATACAAGCGCCCCAGCCGTACGGCTTCCGCGAGATACTCGCGATGAATCGGATTGGAGGGCTGGATATAGCGCAGGATTTGCCCGGAAATGGCCAGCACCTCCACCGCTTGCGCGGGCGTAAAGCGTCCGCGGGCGCGCTTCCACAAACCCAGCGCCTCCAGCGCTCGCGACCATGCCTCCGGAGTCTTGCTGCTCTGGTAGAAAACGGACGCCAGCCAGCTGGTAGCCGCCGCTTGCCGCGGTACATCCCCGGCTACGCGCGCCCGTTCGAGGGCCCGCTGGAATAAGTTGCTCGCCTCTGAATTGGCTTGCTGCGATTCGAATCCGCGGCCGAGCACCAGGTCGACGTCCGTGGCAATCGTGGGATCTGCACCCAGCACGGGCTGAACACGTACCTCGGCCAGTTCGAGGAGCTGCCGGACCGTCATGTCGTAGCTGGAGGCCGAGTCTACAAACGGAATTTGAAACACCGTCGCCAGAAACTGGTTCGCAGCTTGCGCTCGCTGAGCTTGTTGGCGCGCAACGCGTGCTTCCCAAATCGAAAATAAGGTCGCGGCGGCCATCAGCAGGATCGTAAGGACCGCCAGCGCGGTGCCGATGATGTGCCGGCGGACAAATTTCTCCGCGCGATAAGCCAGCGACGGCGGATGCGCCAGCACCGGCTCACCGCTCTGGTACCGGCGTACGTCTTCGGCTAACTGGCCGGCCGATGAATAACGCTGCGCAGGATCGAACGTGAGGGCCTTTCGCACGATGCGGTCCAGGTCGCCTGGCAAGCGTTCCGGCAAATCGGGCGCGAGGCGATATTGCTTGATATCGGCCAGCCGGGAGGTGATGTCGTTGCCAAAAATCCCCCGGCCGGTTACCAATTCAAACAGCAAAGCGCCCAGAGAAAACACGTCGCTTAATGTGGATGCGGGCTCGCCGCGCAACTGCTCGGGACTCGCGTAGCTCACCGTAATCATCCGCAATCCGGTTCCCGTGACGTCAGCGTCGGCCAGCAGCTTAGCCGAACCAAAATCGAGCAGCTTTGGCACGCCTTCGCGATTCACAAGTATGTTGGAGGGCTTGATGTCGCGGTGAACCACCAGCCGCTGGTGCGCGTATTCCACGCCCCCGCACACCTGGCCGAACAGGTCTATGCGAGCGGGCAGGTTGAGATTTCTTGCGTAGCCATCGATGGCCACGCCTTCGATGTATTCCATCGCCAGGTACAGTTCGCCATCGTCTGTGGTGCCTCCATCCAGCAGACGAGCGATGTTGGGATGGTTGAGTCCGGCGAGAATCTGGCGCTCGCGGCGGAAGCGTTCGCGAAAGGGCTCGATCTCGAAAGGCAGGCCGACCACTTTGAGGGCGACTTGCTGTTCAAACTCGCCGTCCGCCCGATGGGCCAGGTAAACAGCTCCCATTCCGCCACGGCCGATCAATCGGTCCAGCTTATAGGGCCCGATGCGGCGCGCCGATGGCTCCCGATCCTCGGCCTCGGAGCCAGCCCAATTGCTGGCTCGCTCCCTGGCGGCCGAGAGCTCGCGAAGTTCCCTTAACAGCTCCGCATCGCCGCCCGCGCAGCGCAGCCAATACGGCTCGCGTTCAGCGGCGGGCATCTCCCAGGAGGCTACGAGAATCTCCTCCAGTTGCTTCCATCGTTCAGACGAGCGGTCTGCCATGGGATCTCGTTAGTACAAATAATATAAGCTTCGGCGGCCACTCGCCGGGCTGCTAAACTGCCAACAGGTGAGCAATGGCGTCGAATCCAGTTCCTAAGGTAACGGAAGAAGAATATCTAGCCATTGACCGTGCGGCTGAGGTTCGCAGCGAATTCCTGGATGGTGAGATGTGGGCTATGTCCGGCGGGTCGATGCAGCATTCGCGATTGGCAATGAACATTTCCGCGGAGATGTACAACGCGCTTCGCGGCAGCAATTGCGAGGTCTTTTCATCTGACCTTCGGGTCCGCGTGATGCCGCGCCGGATGTATGCCTACCCGGATGTAACGGTCGTCTGCGGAAAGCCTGTGTTGGCCGACGACCGCCAGGACATTGTCGTCAACCCCGCTGTGATTTTCGAAGTTCTTTCTCCCACCACGGAGAAATACGATCGCGGAGCAAAGTTCCGATACTATCTCACCATCGATACTTTGAAGGATTACATTCTGGTCGACCAATTCGCGATGCGGGTGGAGCAATACACCCGCGGCACTGCAGGCGCCTGGACGTTTCGCGCTTATCAGCAGCCTGAAGATGAATTGAAGATCGATTCCATCGGCGTATCGCTCCCACTTGCGCGTATCTACGACCGTGTCGAGCTACCGCCGCCAGAACCTGAATCAGAATAAGAACGCGCTGGTCTCCATCCACATGTCGTCCAGCACATTCAGCAGCTCGTGATCGGAGTTCAGCACATGCAGCTTCACCTGCGGATGTCTTTTCGCGAACTCCTCTGAATACTCCACCGGCACCGAAGCATCATTCTTCCCGTGGAAAATCAGCACCGGTTGGCTGACATCAGGGTATTCTTCGTACTGCTCCGCATCCTCGATCAACTGATAGCCCAGCGGCACCGTCCGCCCCTGGCCGTAATGAAACACCTCCAATGATCCCGAGGCCCGCCATTTCTTCAAGGCGGCCGGGCCGAGCGTCGCGGTCCAGCGCTTGAGAAAACAAAACGCCGGCGCCATGAGAACCAGCCGTTGCACCTCAATTTGCCGCGCCGCGTAAAGCGCAGCCAGGTATCCACCCATGCTCGACCCTATCAACGTCACCGGCTCGCCCGCGCTCATACGCTCGATCACGCGGAGCTGGCCGGTGATCGTCAAGCCGCCAAAATCGCCTTCCGCCAAATCGGGAACTTCCAACCCAATGCCCAATTCGGCGAATCGCTGGCGGAAAAAGCCGGCTTTCTTCGAACCCGGCCCGCTCGCGAACCCATGCAGGTAGACAAAGCGGCTCACCAGCGCGCCTCCCAAGCCAACGGCGCCGACTGAGATACAATCATTGCTGAGAGCAAGACGGAATCGAACCGCACTGATCTGATTCTAACGAGCCGTTTGCGTACATGAATCGGGGTGCACTAGCGGCCTCGCGCAGCCTGACTTGCGGGGAACAGCCATCATCGCTAGAATCAATGAGTTTCGAGACAGTTTGGAGGATTCATGTCGGTTGAACAGAGAGTGAAGCAGATCATCGTCGAGCAGTTAGGCGTGGATGAAGCCCAGGTGGATAACAGCGCCTCGTTTGTGGATGATCTTGGCGCGGATTCGCTCGATATCGTGGAGTTAGTGATGGCGTTTGAAGAAGCGTTCGACATCGACATTCCCGACGAGGATGCCGAAAAAATAGCCACCGTGAAGGATGCCATCGATTACATCGAAGCGAAAAAGAAGAAGTAACCCTGGGAGCCGCAAGATTTGTCGCGTAGAGTTGTAGTAACTGGAGTGGGACTGGTCAGCTCCTTGGGCATCGGCACCGAGGAAACCTGGCAGGCCATTCGCGAGGGCCGGCAAGGCATCACGCGTATCGAGCAGTTCGACGCGACCGGTTTCGCTTCCCGCATCGCGGGCGAAGTAAAGAATTTCGATCCGGCCCGTTACATCGAGCGCAAGGAAATCAAGAAAATGGGCCGGTTCATCCAATTCGGCATTGCCGCCAGCGAATTTGCACTGGCTCAATCCGGCTTCAAGATCGACGCCTACAATGCGGAGCGCGTGGGTGTATACATCGGCAGCGGCATCGGCGGATTTGAAGTGATCGAACGCGAGCACAAGGTTCTGCTCGAAAAAGGCCCCAGCCGCATTTCGCCGTTTTTCATTCCCGCCACCATCATCAATCTCGCCTCGGGCTACGTTTCCATCCGCACGGGAGCGAAAGGTCCGAATTCGGCCACCGCCACGGCGTGCACTTCGAGCGCGCACTCCATCGGCGATTCTTTCAAGATCATTCAGCGCGGCGATGCGGACGCGATGATCTGCGGTGGCGCGGAAGCGGCCATCACTCCCATGAGCGTGGGCGGATTCGCCGCCA